>NZ_JANFAK020000167.1 GCF_024721315.2 Streptomyces sp. Isolate_45 | reverse complement strand
GGGCCTGCCCGCCTCCCGGCTGACCACCGCCAACGGCGCCGTCCGCGCCCCCGACGGCCGCACCGCGAGCTACGGCAGCCTCACCGTCGCCGCCGCCTCGCCGGCGCTGATCGTCCTCGGCGCCGCCCCGAAACCCGCCGCGAAACACACCCTGGTCGGCACCCCGACCAGCCGCGTCGACGCCCGCGCGATGGTCACCGGGGCCCAGCGCTACACCCTCGACCTCGACGTGCCCGGCGCCAAGCCCTGCGTGGTGCGCCGCCCGCCCACCCTCGGCGGCACCGTGCGCGCCGTCGGCAACCGCGCGGCCGTCCTGGCCATGCCGGGGGTGCTGGACGTGGTGACCGTCGCCACCGGTGTCGCCGTCGTCGCCGAGACCTTCGGGCAGGCCATCGACGCCAAGGCCGCCCTCCAGGTCACCTGGGGACCGGGACCCGCCGACCACCTGTCCGACCCGCAGATCCGTACGAAGCTGCGCGCCGCCGTCCCGCCGCTGCTGGTGCCGCCGCTGCTCACCCCCTACGTGGACGCGGAGTTCGACTTCGCCTTCGTCAGCCACGCCCCGATGGAGACCAACTCGGCGATCGCCGACGTCCGGGACGACCGGGCGGAGATCTGGTCGGGACTCAAGTCGCCCATCGTCGCGCGCCAGACCATCGCCGCCGACCTCGGGCTGCCGCTGGACAAGGTGAAGGTGCACGTGGTCCAGGCGGGCGGGTCCTTCGGCCGCCGGCTGTTCTTCGACGCGGCGCTGGAGGCCGCCCGGATCTCCAAGGCCTGCCGTCGACCGGTGAAACTGATGTGGACCCGGGTGGACGACACCCGGCACGGCCGGATGAGGCCCGCCACCCACCACCGGATCAGGGCCACCCACCTGCTGGGCGAGGTGCTGAGCTTCGAGCACCGGGTCGCCGCCGCCGAGACCGACTTCCGGCACGGCCTCGGCGAGATCATCACCGCGACGGCCGCGAGCCTGCCACTGGGCCTCGGCAACGCCACCCTCGCCCAGACCCTGTTCCACACCACGGTCAAGAGCCCCTACCACTTCGGGCTCACCACCCAGGCCCTCACCGAGGTGCCGACCGGCATCCCCACCGCCTCGTGGCGTTCCGTCTACTCGGCCAACACGCGGGGCGCCGAGGAGATCGTCGTCGACGAACTCGCGGCGGCGACGGGCAAGGACCCGTACCGCTTCCGCCGGACCTTCCTGAAGACCGACGCCCAGCGCGCCGTCCTGGACAAGGTGGCCACCGAGGGGGAGTGGGGCCGCGCCATGCCGTCCGGCTGCGCGCAGGGCATCGCCTTCCACGAGGAGTACAAGTCCCGCACGGCCTGCCTGGTGGAGATCGACGCCCGGGATCCGCAGCGGGTCCGCGTCACCAAGGCGGTCATCGCCGTCGACGTCGGCCTGCCCGTCAACCCGCGCGGGCTGGAGGCCCAGATGATCGGGGGTCTCACCGACGCCATCTCCACCACCCTGCGGGCCGGCCTGCACCTGGACAAGGGGCTCCCCCTTGAGGGGAGTTACAGCCAGTTCCACTGGGCGCGGCAGCGCGACACCCCGCGCGACGTCCGGGTCCTCGTACTCCCGGCGACCGGCGGGGAGCCGGGCGGCGCCGGTGAGCTCGGGGTACCGGCCGCCGTCGGCGCGATCGCCAACGCCTGGGCCCGGGCCACCGGTTCCAAGCCGCGCAGCTTCCCCCTCGACTTCGACGTCGACTTCACCCCCTACCCGCGCTAACCGCTGGAGTAAGCCGTGCCCTCGCACACCTTCACCGTCAACGGGCGGAGCGTCACCGTCGACGCGCCCGACAACCTCCCCCTGCTGTGGGTGCTCCGCGACATGCTCGGTGTCCAGGGGCCCAAGTACGGCTGCGGCGTGGACGTCTGCAAGGCCTGTACGAGCCACCTCGACGGGGTGGACGTACGTCCCTGCGTGGTGCCCGTCTCCGCCTGCGCCGGCAAGGCGGTGACCACCATCGAGGGGCTGGCGGACGGGGACGAACTGCACCCCGTCCAGGAGGCCTGGCTCGAACAGGACGTCGCCCAGTGCGGGTTCTGCCAGCCCGGCCAGATCATGGCCGCCGTCGCCCTGCTCGGGCGGACGCCCGAGCCGACGGACGAGGACATCGACGCCATCGCCAACATCTGCCGCTGCGGAACGTACTTCCGCATCCGCGAGGCCATCCGCAGCGCCGCCGCGAAGATGTGAGGAACGGCCGCGGGGCCGGCCCGTCGGGGCCGGCCCCCTCACGACGTCCCCGCCGGGTCGCCGTCAGGTCAGCAGCTTTTGCTTGGCCTGCTGGAACTCCGCCTCGCTCAGGTCACCCTTGGCCTTGAGCTCGGACAGCCTCGCCAGTTCGTCCGTGGTGTTCTTGCCGGTGCTGCCGGCCGCGTCCCGGATGTACGCGTTGAAGGCCTGTTGCTGCTCCTGCGCGTGTTTGATCTCGCGCCTGCCCATGTTCCGTCCGCGGGCGATCACGTAGACCAGTACGCCGAGGAACGGGATGAGGATCAGGAACAGCAGCCAGGCCGCCTTCAGCCAGCCGCTCATCTCGTGGTCGCGGAAGAGGTCCACGACGATGCGGAAGAGCAGGACCAGCCACATCACCCAGAGGAAGATCCACATCACGGTCCAGAACGCGCCCAGCACCGGGTAGTCGTAGGCGAGATAGACGGATCCGTCCACGGCCGTCCTCCTTCCGTTCGGGCGACCGCTCGCACCCGTTGCCCGCGGCGGTCGACGTGATCACCATCGCAGCGGCCCTTCAAGATCGCCACCGGAACGGACCCAAGGGCGGCTTCCGGGAAAACGGGTGCGAAATGGACGATCATGCCGGAATGAGGCGTATCAATGCGAAACGCGTGCTGGTCGGGGAACCCCTCGACACCGCGCGCCTGGGCGAGACCCTCCTGCCGAAGCGGCTCGCCCTGCCGATCTTCTGCAGCGACCCGCTCTCCTCCGTGGCCTACGCCACGGAGGAAATCCTGCTGATCCTCGCCCTCGGCGGAGTCGCGCTGCTCCACCTCACGTGGTACGCGGCCGCCGCCATCGTCTTCCTCCTCGTGGTCGTCATCGCCTCGTACCGGCAGACCTGCCACGCCTACCCGGGCGGCGGCGGCGCCTACGTCGTCAGCTCCGAGAACCTCGGACCGAACGCGGCCCTGACCGCCGCCAGCGCCCTCCTCGTCGACTACGTGATGACCGTGGCCGTCTCCGTCGTCTCCGGCGTCGCCGCCATCACCTCGGCCATCCCCGGCCTCAGCGACCACGAAGTCGCCCTGTCCGTGGCCTTCGTGGTCCTGCTGACCCTGATGAACCTGCGCGGCGTAAGGGAGTCGGGGCGCGTCTTCGCCATCCCCACCTACGGCTTCGTCCTCGTCATCTACGTCATGTTCGCCTTCGCCGCCGTCCGCATGGCGACCGGGGACACCATCAGGGCCGAGTCGGCCGACCTGCCCATCACCGCCACCGGCACCTACACCGGCCTCGCCCTGGTCTTCCTCGCGATGCGCGCCTTCGCCTCCGGCTGCACCGCCCTCACCGGGGTCGAGGCCATCAGCAACGGCGTACCCGCCTTCCGGAAGCCCAAGGCGAGGAACGCGGCGAACACCCTCGCCGTCATGGGCGTGCTGTCCGTGACGATGTTCGTCGGCATCACCGTCCTCGCCATGTCCTACAAGGTGCACGTCGCGGCCGACCCCACGGAGCTGGGCCTGCCGCCCGGCACCCCCATGTCCACCGCCCTCGCCCAGATCGGCCGGGCCACCTTCGGCAGCTGGCACTTCCTCTTCTACCTGCTCCAGGCCGTCACCGCCGGTGTGCTGATCCTCGCCGCGAACACCGCCTTCAACGGCTTCCCCATGCTCGCCTCGATCCTCGCCAGGGACCGCTACGCACCCCGCCAGCTCTTCAACCGCGGCGACCGCCTCGTCTACTCCAACGGGGTCGTCCTGCTCGCCCTCGCCGCCATCGCCCTCATCGTCGCCTTCGACGCCGAACTGACCCGCCTCATCCAGCTGTACATCATCGGCGTCTTCGTCTCCTTCACCCTCTCCCAGTCCGGCATGGTCCGGCACTGGCGGAAGGAACTCGCCTCACCGGCCACCCCTAGGGACGAGCGGATCCACATCCACCGCAGGCTCGCGATCAACGCGGTCGGCGCGGTGATGACCGCCGTCGTCCTGGTCATCGTCCTGCTCACCAAGTTCACCCACGGGGCCTGGCTGGTCGTCATCGCCATGCCGGCGCTGTTCATCGGGATGAAGGGCGTGCGCCGCCACTACGACCAGGTCGCCCGACAGGTCGCCGTCGCACCCGGCGTCAAACCGCGCCGGATGGCCCGCCACCACGTGGTCGTCCTCGTCGCGAACGTCCACGCCCCCACCCTCAAGGCCCTCGGCTACGCGCAGGGCCTGCGGCCCGACACCCTGACCGCGCTGTCGGTCGCGGCCGACGAGGAGGACGCCGAACGGCTGCGGCAGGCCTGGGCGGAGCACGACCCGGGCATGCCGCTGAAGGTGCTGCACTCCCCGTACCGCGACGTCGTCGGGCCGGTCCTCGCCCACCTGGAGGCCGAGGCGGCGGCCGAGGGGACGGACATGCTGTCGGTGGTCATCCCCGAGTACGTCGTCGGCCACTGGTGGGAGCAACCCCTGCACAACCAGAACGCGCTGAGGCTCAAGGCGCGGCTGCTGTTCACCCCGGGGGTCGCGGTGATCGACGTGCCGTACCTGCTGGAGTCGGCCCGGCATGCCGGGCCGGAGGCACCGCGGCCACCGGAGCCACCGCAGGACCCGGGGACCCCGGGGGATCCCCGAGGTCCCCGGGCCCCTCGGGAGCCGGCGGGGCCGGGGCGGTAGGCCGCTGGATCACCGCGGCGTGAGCCAGGGCCAGCTCCACCACGTGCGCGGGGTCCGACAGGGCGCGCCCGGTGAGCTGCTCCAGGCGGCGCAGCCGGTTGGAGACCGTGTTGCGGTGGCAGTACAGCCGCTGCGCCGCGTACGTCGTCGAGCCCTGGCAGGTCAGCCAGGTGCCCAGGGTGGTCAGCAGGACCCGGCAGTCCTCCGGGGGCAGGGCCAGCACCGGCCCCAGCACCACCCGGCGCAACCGGGCCGCGAGTTCCGCGTCCGCGGCGACCAGAGCCCCCGGCAGCCGCTCGTCCAGCAGGGCGGTACCCGGACCGCCGGAGCGGGGCGCCGTGCGCAGCGCGAGGCCGGCCAGCCGGCGGGCCCCGGCCACCTCCTGGGGGTCGGTCACCACAGGGCTCACCCCGGCCCGCACCGCGAGGGGGTCGAGCAGCTCGCGCAGGGACTCCAGCGGATGGTGGCCCAGCTCCGCCAGGCCGGTCTCCCCGTCGGCGCGCAGCCGCCACAGGACGCGCGGGGCGGCGGCGGTGCCACCTGCCCCGCCGGGTCTGCCGGCGGTGGGTCCGCCCGGCTCGCCGGCCTCGCCCGCGCCGCCGCCACCGAGGACGATCACGGCGAACCGGCCCCGCGCGGGCAGCCCGAGCCGGGCCGCGGCCTCCGCCGCCGTCCCCGTACCGTCCAGCAACGCGTCCAGCAGGGCCGCGCGGCGCTCCCGCTCGCGTTCGCCCCGCACCCCCTCGGCCCGGTGGTACCCCTCCGAGGCCGCGTCCGTCATCCGGTCGAGCACGTCCCACAGCGCGGGCGCCCCGGGCAGCAGCCGGGGCAGCGCGGCCCGGTCGTGCGCGGCCACCGCCTCGGTGAGGCTCTGCCACAGCGCCCGGCCGCAGCCGCGGTAGACGCGGTGCAACGAGTCGAGCGGCAACCCCTGTTCGGCGCGCAGGGCGCCGGTGGCCCGGGCGTCGGAGAGGTCCGGCGGCAGCCCCCGCGCACCGCGGACCAGCCCCTCGACGGCCTGGCGGAGGGTGTGGTGGATGCGCGCGCGCAGCTCCCCGCGCCCGAGCAGGGCGGCGTAGGCGGGGTCCTCGGTCAGGGTCCGGTCGGCGAGCCGGTCCGCCGCGACGGCGATCCGGCGGTCCAGGTCCTCGCGTATCTCCTCGATGATCCGCTCCATGACCCGCAGCGTGACACGGGGGAGGGGGCGCTGGGGAGGGGCCGGAGCTCGCAGGTCCGCTAGCGTGTGCTGAGCACTGCAGATGCAGTGCTCACGGAAGATCGCCCGCCCGCACCCCAGGGACCCCCATGCGCCAGAACCCGCAACGCCGCGCCGCGCTGCTCGACGCCGCGATCGAAGTGCTGGCCCGCGAGGGCTCGCGCGGCCTGACGCTGCGCGCCGTGGACGCGGAGGCCGGCGTTCCGACGGGCACCTCGTCCAACTACTTCGCCAACCGGGGCCAGTTGCTCGTCCAGATCCTGCACCGCACCCGCGAACGGCTGGTCCCCGACCCGGCCGACCTGGCCGGGCCGCTGGACACCAAGGTGCTCCTGCGGCTGCTCCTGGAGCGGATGCGGCGCGAGCGCAGCGTGCACGTGGCGATGCTGGAGCTGCGGCTGGAGGGCACGCGCAGGCCCGAACTCCGGGAAGAGATCGTCGGCTTCCAGAAGCTGGAGCTGGCGGCCAACGTCACCTGGCACCTGGACGCCGGTCTGCCGGGGGACCGCGACGGAGTGATCCTGCTCTACCTCGCGATGCTCGGGCTGATCGTGGACGACCTGACCGTGCCGACGATGCTGGACGAGGCCGCGACGGACCGGCTCCTCGGGCTGATGGTGGAGCGTCTGCTCCCGGAGCGCCCCGCGGACTGACCATCGCGGCGACGGCACCCCGGCCCGTCCGGAGGAGAGGCCGGAGCGCGGAGCGCGACCGCCTCCTCCGCTCCGGCCTGCCCCGCCACCTGGTCGAGGACGTGCTGCCATCGGCGTTCGTGACGCGCGCCCGGTAGTGACCCGGTAGCGGCGCGTTGCCCTTAGCGATCGAATTCGGTGACCAATGAACCCATGCTTGATCAGAAACGAACGGGTTCCGGCCAAGGTGTCACCCGCGACCGCGCATGTTCCAGCGGAAAATGCCAGAACGCCCTTTCGCACTGTGGAACTTGAGTAAGTTCCCTCCTGTCGCGCCGCACGACCGTGCACTCAGCAGGTCCGGCCGGGAGGGGAGCCCGCGTGCCCGGGATCGACGAATGCCTGCTCGAAGCCATGGCCCTGCCTGGTGCGCGTGGGGCCGCGCTGGTCGACTGGAGCAGCGGACTGGCCCTCGGCACCGCCGGGGACTCGCCGGTCGGCGATCACGAGACCACCGCCGCCGAGACCGCCGAACTGGCCCGGGCGGCGGCCGAGTACGAGTCGTTCGCCCCCGCGGCCGGCATGCCGGAGGACGCCGGTGGACCCGGCTCCGGCCCACCCGTCGAAGACCTGATCGTCACCACCCGTACCGGATATCACGTCCTGCGCTTCGTCGAGACGAGCTTCGACAGCAGCGTATTCCTCCACCTGTGGCTCGACAGGGCCGACGGCAATCTCGCCCTCGCACGGCTCAGGCTCCGCGCACTGGCCGAAGGACTGGTGCTCAGATGACCACCGCGGTATCCCCCCTGCTCACCCGGCTCGCGGCCGAACGGGCGACCGGCGCCCTCCTGCGCGACCGGGGGACCCTCTTCCTGGAGGACGGCAGGATCGTGCACGCCGAGAGTCCCTCCACCCCCGGGCTGGACGTACTCCTCACCACGGGCGGCGGCCTCGCGCCCGAACGCTGGAACGAGGCCATCAACGCGGCCGGCGCCCGCCGCCAGGTCGCCCGCTTCCTCGTGGACAGCGGCGGCATGGCGGGCGGCGAACTGGAGATCTGCCACCTCGCCGCCATCTTCGACGCCGCGTTCTTCGCGCTCTCCCCGGGCAGCGGCCCTTCCCGGTTCCGCCGGGGCGCCACCCACTGGATCGGCTCCGTCCGCTCCGTGGCCGCCGCCGCCGTCGAGCGCGAGACCCGGCGCCGCCGGGAACTGCTCGACGCCGTCTGGCCCTACCCGCTGCTGGACACCGCTCCGGTCGTGCCCCGGCCCGCGGCGCCCGGGCAGACGATCACCGCTCGCCAGCGGCTCCTCCTCCAGCGCGCGGACGGCATACGGACCCCCGCCGACCTGGCGTGGGTACTGGGCCGGCCCGCCTTCCACACCCTGCTCGACGTACGAAGACTCGCCGCCGCGGGGCTCGTCGAGACCCCGCACACGGTCCCGGTCCCGGAACCGGTCCCGCCCCTGCCCGACTGGATGACCCAGGCCCAATCCCCGGACGTGGCACTGCTCCGCCGGCTACGCGACGCACTGGAGGCAAGCCTGTGAGGCTCCCGCTGCGGCCGGTCCTGCGCACCGACCGCCCCGACCGAAGGCAGCCCGAAGGGAGGAAGGTCGACATGAGCCCGTCGATGGTGAGCGCCGAGGCCGAAGCCGAGATACTCGCCGAGCTCCGTCGCCTGCGGGCCCGCGTCCCCCAGCTCACCGGAGCCCTCGCCGCGAGCGTCGACGGCCTGGTCCTCGCCCAGGACAGCGCCGCCACCGAAACCGAATCCGTCGCTGCCCTGACCGCGGCCGCGCTCGGCGTCGCCCAGCGGCTCAGCGACAGCACCGGCCAGGGGGCGTTCCGGGAACTCCTCGTACGCGGTGAACACGGTTACGTGGCGACGTACGCCGCGGGTGAGGCCGCCGTCCTCACCCTGATCGCCGAGATCCGCGTCAACGTCGGCCGGCTCCACCTGGAGGCCCGCCGGTCCAGCCTGCACATCACCGAACTCATAGAACACAGCCTCGGCCGCCGGGGCCCCGCGGCGCCGTCCTCCGGCGCCCCCGGGCCGTGACCGGCACAGATCGGGCCCCCCGCCTTCCCCTCCGCAGTAAACGAAAGCAAACACCCAACCGGCGTTCGATGTCGTAGAAGAAAGAGGAACAGTCATGGTCAACGTGGAGACCGCACTCAAGGAAGCCCTCACCACCATCGACGGCGCGCTCGGCGCGGCCCTGGTCGACTACGGCAGCGGCATGGCCCTCGGCACCGTCGGCGGCGGCAAGGACCTCGACCTCGCCGTCGCGGCCGCGGGCAACACCGACGTGGTGCGCGCCAAGGTGCGAACCATGGAGATGCTCGGCCTGAAGGACGAGATCGAGGACATCCTGATCACGCTCGGCGGCCAGTACCACCTCATCCGGCTGATGAGGGGACGGAACTCGGAGGGCTTCTTCCTCTACCTGGCACTGGACCGGGGACGGGCCAATCTGGCGATGGCCCGGCACCAGCTCAAGAAGATCGAGAACGATCTGGAAATCTGACGGCGGCCCTGGAGGGCCGCAACGGTGCGGAGGCGGGCGGTTGAATTCTTTGCCGTCCGCCCCGGCGGAGCCAGGGATATGTCCGGGATGGGCGGAATTTATCATCCCGTTACAGAGTAAGATGCTGTAATCGGCTGATCAACAACTCATCAACTTAAGCAAAAACGCTGGAGAACCCGCCACCCATGCCCCCGCGCCTGAGCATCGTCGTCCCCGTCTACAACGTCGAGCTCTATCTCGACGAATGCCTGGAGTCCATCGCCGCCCAGACGTTCGACGACTTCGAGGTCGTCCTCGTCGACGACGGGTCCACCGACTCCAGCGCGGCGATCGCCGAAGCCTTCGCGGCTCGCGACGCACGCTTCCGATTGGTCCTGCAGAAGAACGCGGGGCTGGGCGCCGCCCGCAACGTGGGAGCCCGGCACGCGTCGGAGGGCAGTGAGTACCTGGCCTTCGTCGACAGTGACGACACCATGCCCACGGACGCCTACCAGCGGCTGATCGACGCCCTCGACGAGACCGGATCGGACTTCGCGGCCGGCAACGTCGAGCGCTTCCGCTCCGTCGGCAAGCAGCAGTCGTGGGGCCACCGGGCCGCATTCGCGAAGACCCGGCTGAAGACCCACATCTCCAAGTTCCCGGCGCTGGTCACCGACCGCACCGCGTGGAACAAGGTCTACCGGCGCACCTTCTGGGACGAGCACGGCTTCCAGTACCCGGAAGGCATCCTCTACGAGGACGCTCCCGTCAGCATCCCCGCGCACTACTTCGCCACCAGCGTCGACGTCATCAGCGACGTGGTCTACCACTGGCGGGTCCGCGAGACCGGCGAGCGCTCCATCACCCAGCGCTCCACCGACCCGGTGTCCGTCATCGACCGCGTGACCTCCGTCCGCCTGGTCCGCGAGGCACTGCTCGGCAAGTCCGGCGAGAAGTACGCCCGCTACCTGCGCGACTACGACCACAACGTGCTGGCCGAGGAACTCCCCCTCATCTACAAGTACGTGGCGGAAGGCGGCCAGGACTTCCGGGACGCCTTCGCGAAGGAGGTCGGCGGCCTCGTCCGGGAGATCGGCACCGGCCCCTGGCACGACCTCACCGTCGCCGACCGGCTCAAGGCCTACCTGGCCCGCGAGGGCCGCATCGAGGAGTTCATCGGACTCCTCCACCACCAGCGGGACTACGGCTACAGCGTGCCCGTCAAGGGACTGGCCCGCCCGCAGGCCGACTACCCCTTCCTCCAGGCACCCGTCCCGCCGAAGCTGCTCACCCTCGGCCCGCGCGAGCGCCGCGTGGTCAGCCGGCTGGAGCACGCCTCCTGGGCCGACGGGAAGCTCCTGCTGCGGGGTTACGCCGTGCCCGGCCACCTGGGCGCCGAGAGCCGACTCGGCTCCCGCAAGATGCTCATCTTCCGGGAGAGCGGCAAGCGCCGTCGCAACGTCGTCAGCGCCCGCACCGTCGCCTCCCCGATGGCCTCCGTCCACGCCCCGCACCTGGCCCTGCGGCACGCCGACTGGGCGGGCTTCACCGCCGTCGTCGACCCCTCGGTCTTCCAGTCGGGCGGTACGTGGCGCGAGGGCATATGGTCCACCTCCATCGCCGTCACCGGCGCCGGAGGCCTGCACCGGGCCCGCCTCAAGGGAGGCGAGCACGACAGCGGACACACCCCGCCCGCGCACTGGGTCACCCCCGACGTGCGCATCCTGCCGATCATCGCCGGCTCCCTGACGGTCCAGGTCGAGATCGTCCGCGCCCGCGCCCTGGACGTGCGCCTGCTCGACGACAAGACCCTGGAAGTGGCCGGCGAACTGGCCGCCGAGGTCGGGGCGGGTGCCACGCTGCACGCCGAGCACGCCGTGAGCGGCACCGTCCTCACCGTCCCGCTGACCACCCCCGAGGGCGGCACCGCCCGTCCCGGCGGCCGGATCCCCTTCACCGCGGCCGTCCCGCTGGACGGGCTGAGCGCCGTACCGGCCCCCGATCGGCAGCCCGGCGAATGGACCCCCGAGCCCTGGAACCTGGCCGTGGTCCGCGCCGACGGAACCCGCCACCCGCTGGCGCACGACGAGCGCGGCGGCTTCACCGCCCTGGTCGCCACGCTGCCCGGTGACACCGAGGGTCGCGCCGTCCTCGCCAAGCGCGCGATGAACGGCAACCTCATCCTCTCCGTCCAGGTTCCGCCGCCGCTGGTGGAGTCCGTCAGCGCCAAGAACGGCACCCTGACCCTGCGCGGCACCTTCCGGCTGCCGGAGTCCGCCGCCGACGAGCCGTACGAGCTCGTCCTGCACAACCACAGCGGCACCGAGTTCACCTACCCCGTCACCCGGGACGGCGACCGCTTCGAGGCCTCCTTCGAACCGGTACTGCCCGTCGCCTACGCGGGCCGCACCACCATCCCGCACGGCCGCTGGTGGCCCACCCTGCGTCCGGTGCGCGAGGGCGGAACCACCGCCGGGCTCCTCGGCGTCGAGCGCGGAGCCCCCCTCCAGCTGGTACCGCCCGCGCTGCTCTCCGGACCGCACGCGATCACCGTCGACGGCCGTCGCATGCGCGTCGAGGCCCGCTTCCACGACCGCATGGTGCTCGTCGCCGACCAGCTGCTCAGCCCGCACGACCGCTCCCGCTACGCACACCGCGTCGCCCGCGACGTGACCTACCCCGCGCAGCGGAACCTGCCGGTCAAGGACATGGTCGTCTACGACGTATTCCAGGGGAACGGCGCCGGCGACGCGCCCCGCGCCATCCACGAGGAACTGCTGCGCCGCGGCGAGAAGCTGGAGCACGTCTGGCTGGTCCGCGACGGCCGGGTCGAGGTCCCCTCGACCGCGCGCGCCGTCCAGTACGACAGCCTGGAGTCCTGGGACGTCCTGGCCCGCGCCCGTTACTACGTCACCAACGACAGCGTGCCGAAGAGCTTCCGGCGCCGTTCCGGTCAGACCGTCGTCCAGACCTGGCACGGAACCCCGCTGAAGAAGATCGGCTACGACTTCACCCACGACTACTACACCAGCCCCGAGGTGCTGGAGGGCCTGCGGCACGACAGCGCGCAGTGGTCGCTGCTGGCCTCCCCGAGTTCCTACGGCACCACGGTCCTCAAGCGGGCCCTCGGCTTCGACGGCGAGGTCATCGAGGCCGGTAGCCCCCGCACGGACGCCCTAGTGCGGCCCGACGCGGAACGGGCGGCCGCCGTCCGGCGCCGGCTCGGCCTGCCCGAGGACAAGAAGGTCGTCCTCTACCTCCCCACCTGGCGCGAGAACCAGGAGGGTTGGAGCGGCGGCTACAAGCTCGACCTGCGGATCGACCTCGAAGCGGCCCGGCGCGAACTCGGCGAGGACCACGTCCTGCTCGTCCGGAGCCACTACCGGGTGACGGAACAGGTCCGCGACGGCGTCCGCGACGGATTCGTCGTCGACGTGTCCAACTGGCCCGACACCACGGACCTGCTGCTCGTCGCCGACGTGCTGATCTCGGACTACTCCTCCGCGATCTGCGACTTCGCGCTCACGGACCGGCCGATCCTGATGTTCGCCTACGACCTGGAGCACTACCGCACCACCCTGCGCGGCTTCACCTTCGACCTGGAGAAGAAGGCGCCGGGCCCGCTGCTCAGGGACTCCGCGAGCCTGATCGAGGCCGTGCGGAACGCCGACGCGCTGGGCGCCGAGTACGCCCCGGCACGGCAGGCCTTCCGCGAGGAGTTCTGCGACCTCGACGACGGCCGGGCGGCCGAGCGGGTCGTCGACCGCATGCTGGAGCTGTAGCCCGCGGGAGTGGACCTGTGGACCGGCCCCGCGCCCACCGATGAGTTTCGGGCGCGGGGCCGGTCTGTTGGTGTGGGACGCGACGTCCCGCCCTCTTCCGACTGGAGGCAGTCATGGTCACCAAGGGTTTCACCACGTGCCTGTGGTTCGACGGCAGGGCCGAGGAGGCCGCCGACTTCTACCTGTCCGTCTTCAAGGACGGCAAGCGCGGCAGGATCGGCCGCTACACCGACGCGGGACCCGGCACGGCCGGTGACGTGATGGTCGTCGAGTTCGAGATCAACGGGCAGAGGTTCATCGGCCTCAACGGCGGGCCGCAGTTCTCCTTCAGCGAGGCCGTCTCCTTCCAGGTCCACTGCGCCGACCAGGGCGAGACCGACCACTACTGGGCGGAGCTGACCAAGGACGGCGGGGAGGAGGGCCCCTGCGGCTGGCTCAAGGACAAGTTCGGAGTGTCTTGGCAGGTCACGCCCACCGAGGCCCTCGACCTGGTAGCCGACCCGGATCCCGGGCGGGCCTCGCGGGCCATGAACGCCATGTACAAGATGAAGAAGCTCGACGTCGCCGAGATGCGCCGGGCCGCCGACGGCGAATGACCGGAGGCGGCCGACGGCGGCGGCCGACCGGGGGTGAGCGACCGATGGCCGGCTCCCGACGCCGGCCCGGCACGCCCCGGTCTCAGGCGCCCTCGGCCGCGATCCGGGTCAGCAGGGCCGGCAGCGCGGTGCCGATCGGCTCGCGGACGACCTCGTCGGCCAACGCGTCGTACGGCGTCTCCTCGGCGTTCACGATGATCAGCCGGGCCCCGGCCTCGGCCGCCATCCCGGCCAGCGAGGCGGCGGGCTGGACCTGGAGGCTGGTGCCGACGGCGATGAAGACCTGGCTCCCCTTGGCCACGGCCATCGCCCGACCCAGCACCTCCGGGTCGAGCCGCTGCCCGAACATCACGGTGGCCGTCTTCAGGATCCCGCCGCAGGCCGAACAGGGCGGGTCGGGCTCCCCGGCGGCCACCCGGGCCAGCACCTCGGACGTCTCCGACCGGGCCCCGCAGCCGGTGCACACCACCGAGCGGGCCGTGCCGTGCAGTTCGAACACCTTGCGCGCGGGCATGCCCGCCAGCTGGTGCAGCCCGTCGACGTTCTGTGTGATCACCCGTACCGGAGTGCCGCCGCGCTCCAGCTCCGCCACGGCCAGGTGCGCCGCGTTGGGTTGCGGTGCGGCGGCCCACACCTCGGCGCGCATCAGCCAGGACCGGCGGCGGATATCCGGATCGGCCATGTAGTACTCGTACGTCACGAGCTTCTCGGCGTCGGGATCGCGCCGCCACAGCCCCTGCGGCCCCCGGTAGTCCGGAATCCCGGAATCGGTGGACATTCCTGCCCCACTGAACACTGCGACGAGCGGCTTCCCCATGCCGCGACCCTACGCAGCGCCCGCCCGCCGCCGCGACCCCATTTGGCGCAGCCCGTTCCCGCGACGTCGTGCCCGCGGGCCGGACCGGGTGCCCGCGGCCCGGTCCGCGAGGCGGCCGGTTCTCGTTGCGGGTCCGCTCGGCTCTGGTACAACACCGGGCATGACGGGATTCGAGATCACCGGCGCCGGCGCCGCCGACATGGAACTGATGCGCTCCTGGGCCGACGCGGAAGGCTGGGACCCGGGGGACTCGGACCGGTTCGCCTTCGCGGCTGCCGACCCGGAGGGCTTCCTCGTGGGTCGGCTCGACGGGGAACCGGCGGCCTGCGTCTCGGCCGTCCGCTACGGCTCCGGCTTCGGTTTCATCGGCTTCTACATCACCCGCCCCGACCTGCGCGGGCAGGGCTACGGCATCCAGGTGTGGCGCGCCGCGACGGCCCGGCTCGCCGGGCGGCTGGTCGGGCTGGACGGAGTCGTCGACCAACAGGACAACTACCGGGCGTCCGGGTTCCGTTCGGCCTGGACCAACATGCGCTACCGGGGGGTGCCCGGCGGCGCCGGCGAGGACGCCGCCGGGATCGAGATCGTCGACGCGGCGGCCCTTCCCTTCGCCCGGCTCGCCGCCTACGACCGTCGCTTCTTCCCCGAACCCCGTGACGCCTTCCTCTCCCTCTGGACGGCGCTCCCCGGTCACACCGCCCGCGCCGCCGTCCGCGACGGGCGGATCGAGGGCCTCGGCGTGATCCGCCCGTGCGGCTCCGGCGCCCCCCGGATCGGACCGCTCTACGCCGAGACCCCGGAGGTCGCCGCCGCCCTGCTGCGGCGGCTCGCCGGGCACGCCCCGGACGGGGAGGTCGTCCTGGACGTGCCCGACGTGAACCCGGCGGCGACGGCCCTGGCAGCCGGCCTGGGCCTGGCCCCGGTCTTCGAGACCGCCCGCATGTACACGGGAGCGGCGCCGGAGCTGGACCTGGGCCGTCTGTACGGGATCACCAGCCTCGAACTGGGCTGACGGGAAAGGGGCGTTGCCGCGGGGAGGCGCGGCCGGCCGGGCCTCAGATACCGAACAGCACTCCGTTGCTGGCGCGCAGGCCGCACGGGTTGCCGAAGGTGTAGGTGTAGCTCAGCCTGCGGCCCTCCCACACCCCGACCGCGGTGACCGTCACCGGGTCCCACTCCCTGGTACACGCCACGTCCGGGCGGGGCTCGGCGAGGGCGTCCAACACGGGTCCGTTCGCCCGGAGTTCGGCGCACGCGGCAGCCGGGTCGGGGTGCGTGCCGCCGGGCGCCGGAGAGCACGTCAGCGTTGCCGCGCGCAGCACCGTACCGCTGTCCACGTCCTCTCCCGCCGTCAGGCTGACCACGAGCGCGGACGGCGCGAACAGGCTCTGCGTCCCGGCCGGCGCGGCACCGGCGGCGCCCGTTCCGGCGAGCGCGGTGACGGCGGTGAGCGCCATGGCGCCGGAGGCCAGCCCCAGATTCCTGGTGATGGACCGCATTTCGAACACTCCTCGGGTCGGCGTTTCGGATAACGGACGGGAGTCTTGCCCATCCGCGACCGGAAAGCCCGTTCGTACCCCCATTTCTCGTCACCGATCGTAAGCGCATGTGTGCAGTCCGCAGTGGTGGCGGCAGTCGTGACCTGTGGGGGAGCGGCCCCGCGAATCGGCCGAACACCCACCCCGAAACCTTTCTTCGACGGGTTCCGGGGGCTCAGCGGGTCGCACCGGTGCGCGGGGCGTAGAGGTCCAGGAGCCGGGTGCGGGTCTGCTGGAGACGGACGGCGAGGACGCGTCCGACCCAGTGTCCGACGGCGGACCCGAAGGCGGGATCGGCGTCCATGAGCAGGCGGACGGTCGGTCCGTCGAACTCGTACGCCCGCACCGGGGTCATAGCCTCGGCGCTCAACTGCCACACGTACGGCGGGAACAGCCAGGACCAGCCGACGAGTTCGCCGGGGCCGAGGCTCTCCACGGGAGCGGCCCGGTGGCCCGGCACGGGTGTCTCCAGGGTCACCGTGCCCGAGCGCACGATCCAGAACGAATCGGCCCGGCCGCCCTCGTCGAAGATCCGCGAGCCCTCAGGGAAATTGACCTCCCGGGCATGGGACATCAATCGCCCGCGGTACTCGGTGGACAGGACGGCGGCGATCCGGATAGGGGAAGGTGTGCTCACGACGGCCTCCGATCACGACCCCCCACAGCCTTCTGCTCATCCCAGTGTCGCCGACGCGGGCCAGGATGGCGCCGACGCGTCGCCGCGGGTGTGCGCGGGCCCCCGGTGTGGGGGGCGCCCGCGCGGGCCGCGCCCCCCCCCCCCCCCGCCGCCCCCGCCCCCCGCCGAGCGCCGGCGCCCCGAACAGCACCCCGCTGAGCAGGCGCAGCGGAGCAGTGTGACAGCGGGCGTCGGAACCG
>NZ_JANFAK020000166.1 GCF_024721315.2 Streptomyces sp. Isolate_45 | reverse complement strand
CGCCGCGAGCGCGCCGGCTGACCCGCGCACTGCCGGCCGCCCCACCCCGCCCCCCCACCCGCTGATCAGATGGAGACCGCGAAATGACCGAAGGCGCCGAGCTGTCCGACGACGTGCCGGCCATCGCCATCACCGGCCTGGCCTGCCGCTTCCCGGGCGCCGAGTCGGCCGAGGAGTTCTGGGACCTCCTGCGCGACGGCATCGACCCCCGCGAGCAGGTGCCGGAGGAGGACCTGCGCCGGGCGGGCCGCGCCTGGGCGCTGTCCGACCCCTCGTACGTCGCGGTGCGCAAGACCTTCGCCGACCCCTCGATGTTCGACGCCGACTACTTCGGGATGTCCCCGGCGGAGGCCGCCGTCACCGACCCGCAACAGCGGTTCCTGCTGGAGGCCGCCGTGCACGCCCTGGAGGACGCCGGGCTCGTCCCGGAGTCGTTCCCGGGCCGCATCGGCGTCTACCTCGGCGTCAACATCTCCGACTACCTCCTTCAGAACGTGCTGCCGCACCCCGAGGCCATCGAGCCGCTCGGCTTCCACCGGGTCCTGATGGGCAACGACCGCGGGTACACGGCCACGCAGCTGTCCCACCGCCTCGGACTCACCGGCCCCAGCCTCGCCGTGGATTGCGCGTGCTCCTCAAGCCTCGCCGCGGTGCACCACGCCTGCCGGGCGCTGATGGACTACGAGACGGACGCGGTACTCGTCGGCGGCGCCGCGATCAACCCGACGGACGTCGGCTACGCGCCCGTCGAGGGAGGCATCTCCTCCTCCGACGGCCGCTGCCGCCCCTTCTCGGCCGACGCCGGCGGGACGGTGTTCTCCAGCGGCGTCGGCATGGTGGTGCTCCGCCGGCTCGACGAGGCGCTGGCGGACGGCGACCGCGTCCTCGCCGTCATCCGCGGCGGCGGACTCAACAACGACGGAGCCCGCAAGAGCGGATACACCGCGCCCAGTCTGCGGGGACAGGCCGAACTCATCGCCGAGGTGCACGAGGTCGCGGGGATCACGGCGGACCGGATCTCCTACGTCGAGGCGCACGCCACCGGCACTCCGCTCGGCGACCCCATCGAGGTCGGCGCGCTCACCGAGGCGTTCCGGCGGACCACGGACGCCGTGGGCCACTGCGCCATCGGCTCGGTGAAGTCCAACATCGGCCACCTCGACTCGGCGTCCGGCATCGCCGGCCTGATCAAGGTGGTGCTCTCGCTGCTCCACCGCCAGTTGCCCGCCACGCTCGGCTGCGAACGCCTCAACCCGCACATCGACTTCGAAACCTCGCCCTTCCGGGTCAACACGGGGTTGCGGCCGTGGACGGGGCCGCGCCCCCTGCTCGCCGGCGTCAGCTCGCTCGGCGTGGGCGGTACCAACGTCCACCTGCTGGTCGAGGAGGCACCGGAACCCACCGCGCCCGCGGTCGGGCAACCGGCCGCCGAGCCCCGGCACCTGCTGCCCCTCTCCGCCCGGTCCACCGCCGCGCTGGACGCCCTGGAGGAAGCTGTACGGTCCCGGGTCGCGGCGAGCACGCCGGACGACGCGCGGAACGTCGCCACCACCTTGACCGTCCGCCGCAGCCCGCGGTCCCTGCGCCGCGGCCTCCTCTGGCGCGAGGACGGTGATCCGGTGCTGCTGGACGCCCGGCTCCCGAACCCGGCACTGGCCGGCCGGGCACCGGCGTTCACCCTGACCGACGACCTGCTGCCGAGCGGGGCCGCGTCCTCGCTGATGGAGAGCAGGCCCGCCTTCGCCGAGCACGTGCGCCGGCTGACCGCGAACTGCGCGCTCCCACCGGCCGCGGACACCGACCCGCTGGCCCACCTGCGGCGAACGGCCCCCGGGGCCGCTGCCACGGTGACGGCGCTCGCCTGCACCGCACTGTGGGCCGAGTACGGGGTACGTCCCGGCGCCGTCATCGCCACCATCGGGAACCGGCCTGCGGCCGCCGTGATCAGCGGCGTGGTGGCCGACGCGGACGCGCCCGGCATCGTGGCGGCATTGGTCCGGGGAGTCGACGCCGCCGAGGCCCTGACCGCGGTGGCACTGTGTCCCGCGACGATCCCCTGGTACGACACCGACGGGGCCGAACTGTGCCCGGCGGGCAGGACGCCCGAAGCGACCGTGGCCTTCGGCGACGCCCCCGCGCCTCCCGGGCGGCGCACGCTGCCACCGCGGGTTCCGGCGCTCCTGAACCCCGTACCGGTCACCGAACCGGCGCCGTCCCTGCCGGCGGTGTTCCCCGAGGCGATCACACTCACGGTCGCCAAGGACGTACGGCCGGGCGCCGAAGCCCTGGCGGCGACCCTGGGACAGGCCTGGGCGGCGGGGCTGGTCGAGGACACGGAGCGACTCGTGCCCGCCGACACCCCCCACCGCTTCACGCAGGTGCCCCGCTACCCGTTCCAGCGCGGGCGGTACTGGCTGGAGGCGCGTCCCGCCGCCGCGGGGGCCGAGCCTCCCGCCGCCCCCGGCGCTGAGAGCGGCGACGACCTCGGGGAGACGGCTCGGCGGTTCTTCGCCCAGGCGACGGGTCTGAGCGACATCGACCCGGCGGACGACCTGTTCTCCCTCGGCGGTGACTCGCTGCTCGCCACCCGCATCGTGGCGCAGGCGCGGCAGCACTGGGGGAGGAGCATCCCGCTCGGCTCCTTCATGGAGGAACCCACCCCCGCAGGGCTGGCGAGGCTCGCCGCCACGGCGGAACCGACGACGACCGGCGCCGGCGCCTTCCCGGCCGGTGCGGCACCCGCGGCCCCGGCCGAGCACACCGGACCGGCACCGGCCACCTCCATCCAGGAGGCGTTCCTCTTCCTCAGCGAGTTCGAGGGAGCTGCCGAGGCGTACAACGTGCCCGTACTCGCCGACCTGCGCGGCCCGGTGGACCGCGGCGCGCTCCGGAACGCACTGGCCGATCTCGTCGCCCGCCACGAAAGCCTGCGAACGGTGTTCCGCACCACCGGCGGTGCCCCCTTCCAAGTGGTCGACGAGCAGGCACAGGTGGACGTCCCGGAAGACGACGTGGCCGACGACGGCGCCCTGCGCGAGGCGATCGCCGAGCTGATGGACTCCACCATCCCCACCGACCGCGCCCCTCTGTGCGCCGTCCGGCTGTTCCGCATGGGCTCCGACCGCACCGTCCTGGCCCTCGCCCTGCACCACCTCGTCGCCGACGCGACGTCCATCGGGATCCTCCTGCACGACCTGTACGCCTTCTACCGGGGCCGCACCGGTGACGGCGCGCCCGACCTGCCGGCCATCGCGACACTCGCGGCCCGGCACGCACGGGACGAAGCCCACTGGCTCACCACCGCGGACGCGGACCGGCAGCGCGCCTTCTGGCGTCGCGAGCTGGCCGACCTGCCCGCACCCCTGGAACTGCCGGGCGACCGTCCGCGCGGTGCCCGGCGCAGCTACCGGGGCGACAAGCTCACCTTCACCCTGCCCCCGCAGACGGCGCGGTCCGTGCACACCCTTGCCTCCGAGGAGTCCACGACACCGTTCGTCGTGGTCCTCACCGCGTTCTCCGTGCTGCTGGCCTCGATCTCCGACCAGCAGGACCTCGTGATCGGCTGCCCGGTGTCCGGCCGGCACCGTCCCGAGACCCGCGACCTCATCGGCAACTTCGTCAACACGCTTCCGATCCGGAGCACCATCTCGGCCGGCCGGTCGTTCCGTTCCCTGCTGCGGGAGACGGCCCGACGCGTCACCGGCGCCATGGACCACCAGGAACTGCCGTACGAGGTCATGGCGCGGGACGTCGTCCGCGCACCGGACGGCCGCGGCGAGACCACCCCCGTCTTCCAGGCGCTGTTCAACCTGCTGCACCCGGGAAGCATGACCGCGCCCCCGCCGGCGGGGGTCGACGTCAGGCCGCTGCCCTTCGACCGCTCCACCAGCCCCTACGAACTGTCCCTTGACTGGTGGACCGAGGACGGCACCATCGGCGGCCGCTTCATCTACGACACCGACCGCTTCACCCGACGGACGGTCGACGCGTGGCGGGAGTCGTTCGCCTTCCTGCTCGAAGCCCTCACCCGCACGCCCGACGCCGCCGTCGACGCCGTCCCCGCCGAGCCGCCGGCCCGGGCCGGGCGCACGGCGGCCGCGCTCACCGGGCCCCGGGTTCCGGTACCGGACCTGCCCGTGCACGCGATCTTCCTCGAACAGGCCGCACGCCACCCCGGGAGGGAGGCGGTGAGCGACGGCCGGCACAAGCTCACCTACCGCGAGCTGGCACACCTGTCCGCGGGCATCGCCGACCTCGTGACCTCGAACGGGATAGGCATCGGCGAGCCGGTCGGCATCGCCCTGCCCCGCGACGCCCGGACGGTCGTCGCCCTGCTGGGCGTGCTGCGTGCCGGCGCCACCCCGGTGCCCTTCGACCAGAGCCACCCGCGACCCCGGCTCGCCGCCATCGCCGAGCACTGCCGTACCCGACTGGTGCTGTGCGACACCCTGGAGGGGGCGGATTTCGTCCCCGGGGGAGTGCGCAGGATCGTCCTCCCGGACGTGTCCGCGATACCGGGGCGAGACGGCTCCGCCCCCGGCGACAGGGTCGCCCCGTCGGTCGGCGCCTACCTCACCTACACCAGCGGCACCACGGGAAAGCCCAAGGGCATCCACTTCCCCCACGGTGCGCTGGCCAACCTGATCCACTGGGAGACCGACGGGTACAGCAGGGCGATGGACTGGCTCCAGTTCGCCTCCTTCGGCTTCGACGCGGCCTTCCACGAGACGTTCGCCGCCCTGTGCTCCGGCGGATCGCTCCACATCGCCGACGAGGAGACCCGGCACGACCACGACGCGCTCGCCGAGTTCGTCCGGCGCCACCAGGTGCAGAAGGCGATCCTGCCGGTATCGCTGGCACACGCCCTCGCCACGCGATTCGAACGGGACCCCGCTCCCTTCGCGTCCCTGCGGGAGATGGCCACCACGGGGGAGCAACTCCGGCTCAGCGCATCGGTCCTGGCGTTCTTCGAGAAGCTGGACGGCTGCCGGCTGATCAACAACTACGGTCCCGCGGAGACCCACGTCGTCACCTCCTACACCTTCTCGGGCCCGCCGGCCGACTGGCCCCGGTATGCGCCGGTCGGCCGCCCGATCCAGAACGTCACGCTGGCACTGGAGAGTTCCGACGGACTGCGGGCCGTGCCCTGGGGATCCGTCGGCGAACTGGTCATCGGCGGACCGTGCGTGGCCACCGGCTACCTGGACGACCCCGGCCTGACCGAGGCGCGGTTCACCGTGTCCGCCGACGGGCAGCGGCAGTACCGCAGCGGGGACCGGGCGCGTCTGCTGGCGGCGGGCGACGTGGAGTTCCTCGGCCGTCGCGACCAGCAGGTCAAGATCCGCGGCTACCGCGTGGAACCGGGCGAGATCGAGGTGGTGATCCGCGAGGACGTCGACATCGCGGACGTGGCGCTGGTCGTGCGCGGCACCAAGGGCGACCGGAGCATCGACGCCTACCTGGTCCCCGTGCCCGGGGCCGAGGCGATCGGCCCGCGAACGCGCGGGCGCCTGGCCGGCCTCCTGCCCCCGGCGCTGGTCCCCTCCACCTTCACGGTCGTGGACCGGCTGCCGGTCAACGCCAACGGAAAGGTGGACCACGCCCTGCTCCCGCCCCCCGGTACGGCCGCTCCCCAGGCCGACCCGCGGGATCCGGGGCCGACGCAGGCACCGCCCCACGGGCGCAGCATCGAGCACGACCTGCTGGAGCGGGTACTGGAGGCGTTCCGAGCGGTGCTGGACCAGCCGGGACTCGGACCCGACGACGACTTCTTCCACGCCGGAGGACATTCCCTGCTTGCCACCCGGCTGGTGCACCGGGTGCGCGAGGACCTCGACGTGCGGCTGTCCATCTCCGACTTCTACGAGTGCGGCACCGCCCGGGAGGTCGCCGGCCTGGTGGCGGGGCGCCGAAGGCTCGGGGCCGCGCATCCCGACGAGGAACTGCCGCCCGCCGCCCCCACGGTCGCCCTGCCGCCGGGCCTGGCCGCACTGGCCGACCGTCCGGGGCCGGACCGGCAGAAGACCGCCGTGTACGACACCGGTCGGCAACTGGACCCGGAACGGTTGCGGGACGCCGTCGCCGCGCTGCTGGAGCAGCAGCCGGCCCTGCGCCTGCGCGTCACGCCGTCACACCGTGCCGAGCCCGCGGACGCGGACGCGGTCGCGGACGCCGTGGTACGGCGCCGCCGGCCGGACGACGTCCCCTCCGAGCGGCTGGTGGACTGGCTGTACGAGCGCGGCCAGGCCGAGCCGATCGACCCGCGCACCGGTCCGCTCGTCCGCGTGTCCACCGTCGACGGGCCCGACGGCGCCGGCCTGCTCGCCGTGACCGTGCACCTGTTGGCGCTCGACGGCCGGGGGCTCGACAACCTGTGCCGCGTGCTGGACGAGGCCTACCACCGACCGGCGGCACCGCGCGCGCCGGACGACGGGTTCCTGCGCTATCTGGCATGGCGCAACACCCTGCCGGGCGGCAACCGGCGAACGGAGGCCGTTGACCTGTGGCGGCGTTTGCTCGCCCCCGCATCCGCGGTCCCGCGGCGCGCCCCGGGGCCGGTCCGGGATCCCGGCCGCCGGTCATGGGCGCCGGACGCGATCCTGCAGACGGCGCTACGGGCGCGCTGCGCGCAGCGGCGGACCACCCCGTTCGTACTGCACCTGACCGCCGTGGCGGTGGCCCTCGGCCGGATGGGCGGGGTGGACGTGGTCTGCCCGGCGCTCCCGCTCGACGGACGCTTCCAGCGGCGGCTCGACGGATCGGTGGGCGCGTTCGCCAACATCGTGCCGATGCCCTTGGTGGTGCCGGGCGACCGACCGCTCGGCCGGATCCTGGAGGACGCGCGGTCGGCCATCGACCAGGTGTTGTCGGTGAGCGCGGTGCCGTACGCGGACCTCGCGGCCGAGCACCCCGATCTCGCGGCCTTCGGCGACCTGGACGTCGTGTTCAACTACGCGCGGGACGACGAGCCGCTGCGGTTCGGGACCGGGACCCTGCGCGAGGTGGGCCCGGACCCGCTGGCCGCCGGACGGCGCCTGCACCTGACGGTCGTGGACAGCCAGAGCTCCTTCCGGGCCCTGCTGCGCCACGACGCGGCGACCGACGACGACCGGCTGCTCGCCCTGTACCGGCAGGCCCTGCACGGCCTCGTCCTCGAACCGGAGGCGACCGCCGACTCGCTCCAACCGAAGCGAGCGGGCTCATGACCGCCGCCCGGGACCGCGCCGGTACCGCGTACCGTGCCACGCGCCGGCCGCGCCGGCCGCAGTGGGCGCCCCGCTGCGGGGCGCCCACCGGGAGCCCGTTACACCAGGACGCCGCTCAGCTTCTCCACCGCGCGGTCGATCTGGCGGCCGGTTCCCGCGGGCATCGCGGGAACGGCCGGATGCACGGAGCGGCTGAGGTTGCTCAGTACGCGTCCCGGTCCGGCCTCGACGAACGCGGTCACCTCCTCGCGGCCGAGCAGGCCCAGTGTTTCGTGCCAGCGCACCGGTGCGGCGAGCTGACGCGCCAGCAGGGCGCGGGCTTCCTGTCCCGAATGCACGTAGGAGGCCGTCGCGTTGGCCACCACGGGGACGTTCGGAGTGCGGAAGGCGGTGGCCGCGAGGTGCTCGCCGAACTCGGCCGCGACATCCGCCATCAAGGAGCAGTGGAAGGGGGCGCCGACGCTGAGCTCCTTCACGTGGCTCGCGCCTTCTTCGAGCGCCTGCCGCGAGACCTCGGCCACCGCGTCGGCGTCGCCGGACACGACCGTCTGCAGGGCGGAGTTGTAGTTGGCAACCTCGACGACCCGTTGCCGGGAGCCGACGACCTCCTCGCACAGCTCTCGGACCCGCTCCGCGGGCAGTCCGATGACGGCCGCCATGCGCCCGGGGGTACGCCGGTTCACCTCGGCCATGAGCAGCCCGCGTCGGCGGACCAACTTGAGGCCGTCGACCCAGTCGAGCACCCCGGCGAACGCCAGCGCCGTGTACTCCCCGAGGCTGTGCCCGGCCACCACCGACGGGCGGACCCCCTTCTCGCGCAGCACGGCCGCCGCCACCAGGCTGACGACGTAGACGGCCGGCTGCGTCACGGACGTGTCGCGCAGCTCCTCGGCGTCGCCTTCGAAGCACAGGCGGCTCAGCGGTATGCCCAGTACCTCGTTCGCGGTGTCGAAGTACGGGCGCGCCAGCTCGGGATGCCGCTCCAGGAGCTCGGAACCCATTCCGGGAACCTGCGAACCCTGTCCCGGAAATACAAAGGCAAGTCGACTCACGGCAGTCTCCTGTTCAAGGGAAAATGATGCATAAATCGCGCTTTGACGGAAGGGTACATTACCGGCCCTCCGGCGCCGATACAAAGCCCCCCACGGCTTTTCTGAGGGATTTGAGAAGCGGTCCACGTGCGGCCGGCGATGCGGACCGTGAGGAATTCACACTCGTCCTCGTGCACCATGCCGGTGGTTCCGCCGTGAGCTTCCTGCCGTTGCGCTCGTTCCTCCCGGACCACTGGCGGCTGCTCGCGCTCGAACTCCCCGGCCGTGGTGCGGCGTCCGCCGTCCCCGCCCCCGCCGACGTCGCGGAGACGGTCTCGCTCCTACTGCCGGCCCTGATCGAACAACTGGCCGGCCCTTATGCCCTGTTCGGCCACAGTATGGGAGCCCTGATCGCCTACGAGCTCGCGCGGGAACTGGAGCGGCTCGGCGTGCCGCCCGTCCTGCTGGGCGTCTCGGCGAGCCCGGCCCCACACCTGCGGGCAGTACGCGAGGAACTCCGCGACCTGCGGACGCGGGAGGACCTCGCCGGCTTCCTCCGGGACCTCGGGGGAACCCCACCCCAAGCATTCGAGGAACCCGAACTCATGGAGTACCTGACCCGCGTCCTGCGCCTGGACCTCGACCTCCTGAAGAATTACACGGCAGACCCCTCGGGAATCCTCGGTATTCCGCTCGCCGTGTATTACGGGGAGAGCGACCCGCTGGCGGGACATGATCTCGTGTCACCCTGGTCCGAATATTCATCGGAGCCCACCCGATTCCACTCGTGGCCCGGTGGTCATTTCTACCTTTTCGACCGGCCCCGGGAATTCGGAGCCCAGTGGGCGCGGGACGTCCACGCGGCGACACGGCGTGCGGCAGGGCATCCGCACGCGCGGCGGGGAGCGTCATGCGCCTGATCCCGCGGACCGCTCCGGCTTCCGGTACCGGGGATCGCGGCCTGGTCGCACGCACCATCACGGCCGCCCTGCCGCTCTACCTGACCATGGTCGCTTCGTCCGTGGCCGGCCTGGTGGACACCGCTGTGCTCGGCCGGCACGCCACCGCCACACTGGCCGCGTTCGCCCTCACGATGGCCGTCCACACCCCGGCCACCGCCACCGTCGCCGGTGCCATGCGAGGGCTGATGCCCTTCGTGGCCGCCCACGACGACGACCCCGACGCTCTCGTGCCGGTGGTGCGGAACGGCATCTGGCTCGGCATCGCCACCGGACTGCTGGGCGCCGCGGCCGTCTGCGCGGTGCCGCTCATCGGCCTGGCCTCCGGCGTCCCGCAGGAGACCCTGTCGGCGCTCGGCCCGCTTCCCGCCCTGCTGGCGGCGAGTGTCCTGGTGGCCGCTGTCGGCAACTCGGCGACATCCACCCTGGTGGGCCTCGGCCGCTCCAAACTCGTGATGCGGGCCGGGACGGCCGGCACCGCCGCAGCCGTGCTGTTGTCCCTGACGCTGGTGAACGGGGTCGGCCCGTTCGGCGGGCTGGGGCTACCCGGCGCGGGAGTCGCCATGCTGGTGTCCAGCCTGATCAGCGCGGTGGTCGCGCACTGGGGACTCCGCCGGTCCACGCTGCTGGCCGGTCATCCCCTCGGCCTCGGCCGCCCGCACCCACGCGCCGTGCTCGAACTGGCCGGCGTGGGCCTCCCGCTCGCCGCCACCGTACTCATCAAGTTCGCCGTCCTCGGCGTCCTCGCCATCGCCGCCGCCAGGGTGGGCACCGTCGACGCGGCCGCACACAGCATCGCCGTGTCCCTGGTCGGCCTCATGTTCACGGCCGCCGTGGCCATCGGCCAGGCCACCATCCCGCTGATGGCTCCCCACCTGAAGACCGGGAACGTCCGGGGGCTGCGCGCCGGCGTACGCGCCGGGGCCAAGACGGCCCTCGGCGCGGTGGTCCTCCTGGGATGCGTCCTGGCTCTGCTGCGGGAACCGGTGATCTCCCTCTTCACCCACGATCCCGCCGCTCGGCACCAGGTGCTGGCCCTGCTGCCCCTGGTGCTCCTGGTGGTGCTCACGGACGCGCTGCAGGCGGTGTTCGGCTTCGGGCTCATCGCGATCAGGAACACGGTGCCCAGCCTGATCGCCTTCGCCACCTGCTACGGCCTGCTGGCCCTGGCCGCCGTACCCCTCGCCGCCCTGGGCGGCCTGAACGCCCTGTGGCTCGCCCTGCTCGCCGCCAACGTCCTGCTCGTCGTCGGGCAGGTCGGCTTCTTCCACCAGCGCAGCGGCAGGCTCGCCACTTCCGAGCCCGGCCCCGTCGGACCTGAAACGCACAAGGAGAACACACACCCATGACAAATCCGCAGAACACCGTGCCCGCGACGCAGGCCGAATTCGAAGCCGTGGTCCGGGAGGCCTGGGCGGAGACGCTCGGCCACACCGAGTTCGCCGACGACGAGGCGTTCCTGTCCCTCGACGGAGCCAACTCCCTCACCGCGGTGAGGGTGATGGTCGGGCTCGGCGGCCGCCTCGGCGCCCGCCTGCAGGCCCGCCTCATCATGCGGCACCCCACCGTCCAGGACCTGGCCGCCGCGATCCGGGAACAGGTGAACCCGTGAGCGCCCCGATACGCCCCGACGCACCCGCGGGCACCCTGCCGCCCCGCAGGCGCAGGGAAGAGATGTGCGAGATCGACTACCGGGAACCGGACGGGGAGCTCGCCGCCACCGTGGCCGCGGTCGTCGCCGAGGTGCTCGGCGTCGACCGGGTCGGACTGGACGACAGCTTCTACGACTTCGGCGGCACCTCCCTGCAGGCCATCAGCCTGTGCGTCCGTCTGGAGAAGGCCACCGGGCTTGCCGTGGAGCCGGTCGACGTCCTGGAGCACGACGTCCTGGCCGATCTGGTCCTGCTGCTCTCCCGCGCACCGGAGGGCAGCCGTGGCTGAACCTCCCCTCGACCCGTCGCTGGTCCACCACGCGGTGGCCCGGCACGCGCGGGCCACCCCGGAAGCCGTCGCCCTGGTCCACCGGGACACGCGCGTCGACTACGCGACCCTGGACGCGGCGGCCGGCCGGTACGCGGCCGAGCTCGCCGAGCACGGCGTGGGCCCGGGCAGCGTCGTGCCGTTGCTGCTGCCGCGCTCACCGCGCCTGGTCGCCGCGCAACTGGCCGTCCTGCGGCTCGGCGCCGCCTACACCAGCCTGGACGGCCGATGGCCGACCGCCAGACTGCGGCAGGTGGCCGCCACGCTGGGCGACCCGACCACCCTGGTGGCCGAGGGCGCCGTCCCCTTGGACCACCCGCACGTGGTCTGGACACCGGGGGAGGACCTGCACCGCACCGCCCGGCAAGGCACACCCGGGGCGCCCGCGCGACGGCCCTCACCGGCGGATCCCGCCGCGGTGATCTTCACGTCCGGCACGACGGGCAGGCCGAAGGGCGTCGTGCTGCCGCACCGGGCCATCACCCGCATCTTCCGGGACGGAGGGCCGCCCGGATTCGGCCGGGGCAACGTCATGCCGCAAGCGGCACCCCCCTGGTGGGACATGTACGCCTACGAACTCTTCGGACAGCTCATGACCGGAGGCACCTCGGTCCTGACGGACGGCGACCACCTGCTGCCCCAGACGCTCCGACGCATGATCGCAGGACAGGGCGCCACCACACTGCGGCTGACCACGACCCTGTTCCACCTCTTCGTGGACGAGGACCCCGACTGCTTCACCGGACTGCGACACGTCTACGCGGGCGGCGAACGCATGTCACCCGCCCACGCCGCGGCGTTCCTTTCCCGACACCCAGGCACCGCACTGTTCAACGGCTACGGCCCGGCCGAGAGCTGCATGCACGCCACGTCCCGCGCGGTCCGGCCCGAGGACTGCGACCGCGCGGACGGGATCCCGCTGGGAACCCCGGTTCCCCACACGGAGGTGATCGTCCTCGACCCCCACGGACGACCGTGCCCGCCCGGTCTGACGGGCGAGATCCACGTGGCGGGGGAGGGGCTGGCCCTCGGATACCTCGACGAACCCGAGGCGACCGCAAGCGCCTTCGTCCCCGTCGAACTACCCGGGGCAACCGTGCGCGCCTACCGCACGGGCGACTTCGGCCACCTCGACGGGACGGGCACCCTGCACTTCCGGGGGCGCACGGACAGGCAGCTGAAGATCCGCGGCCACCGCGTCGAGGCCGCGGAGATCGAAACCACCGCCGCGTCCGTGGCCGGTGTGCGCTCCGCGGTGGCGGTGCCGCTGCGTGCCGCGGACGGCACCCCCACGGGGATCGCCCTCTTCTACACCTGCGCCGACGACGGCTCCCACCGGCCCGCCGGAGAACCAGGCGAGGGCCACGACCCCCTCCACCTGCACGAGCATCTGACGGCCGTGCTCCCGGACTACCTCGTCCCCGCGGTCACGTCCGCCCTGGAAGCCCTGCCCCTCACCCCGAACGGAAAGCTGGACCGCGCCGCGCTGGAGAGCACGGCCTCACGCCGGCGACGCCGCCGGCCCGCACGGCGGCCGGCCCACCGAGCACCGGTCCCTCCCATCGAACGGAGCACATCATGACCACCCCGGCCGACAGCGGCACCACCGGAAGCCGCGCCGGATCGGCCCACCGGCTGACCCGGGAGCAAGAGGCGATATGGATCAACGACGCGCTCGCCGAAGACCGTTCCTGCTACACCGTGCTGTGGGCGCACCGGCTGCGCGGCGAAGTCGACCCGGACGCGGCCGAAGGCGCGCTCGACGACGTCATCCACCGGCACGAGTCCCTGCGCAGCCGCTTCCTGATGGAGGACGGGAACCCGGTCCAGCGCGTCGAGGAGCGGTCCTGCCGTCCCCTTGTCCGCGCGGACTGCCCCGAGTCCGAACTCGCCGAACGGCTCGCGGCACTGGCGGCGGAGCCGCTCGATCCGGCCGGCGGGCCGCTGCGGCCCACGCTGTTACGACTCTCCGACGACGACTGGGTCCTGGCCGTCCTGATCCACCACCTGGTCGTCGACGACTGGTCACTGTCCCTCCTGAACCGGGAGTTCGGCCGGCACTACCGGACCCGAGCCCGACCGGACACCACGCCCGCCCCTTCCGCCACGCCCCCGCCGCCCCCGCAGCTCGGCCCGCACGCGGACACCCGGCGCGCGACCCCCCTCGACGAGGGCGACCTGCGCCACTGGGCCGCACGCCTGGCGAACGCGCCGGAGATCTGCACGGTCCCTCCCGACCGGCCCCGCCCCGCGGAGCGGGGCACCGACGGGGCGCGCATCGCCTTCCGCCTCGACGAACAACTCACCGACGCCGTAAGCCGCCTCGCCCGAGCCACCCGCACGACGCCGTTCACGATATTCACGGCCGCCGTCACCGCCCTGCTGCACCGCCACGGCGCCGGCGACGACATCGTCGTCGGAACACCCGTCTCCCGTCGCGGGAACGCGGACCTCGATTCCATCGTCGGCTGCCTGAGCGACCTCATGCCCCTGCGGACCCACGTGGACGGCGAAGCGTCCTTCCGCGACCTCGTCCGTTCGGTCCGGTCCGAGGCCCTCGGCATGCTCCGGCACCGCGACGTCCCCTTCGGCGAACTGGTCAGGCGCACCGTCACGGCCGAACAGCTGAACAGGTTCCCCTTGTTCCAGGTCGTCGTCCAGGTCAACGACGCACCGGAACCAGGCCTGGAACTGCCGGGTGTCACCGCCGAACGACTGCACGTACACCCGGGCACGGCCAAGTTCGACCTCTGCTTCGACCTCGCGGCCGAGCAGGGCTCCTACCGCGGGTTCCTCGACTACGCCACGGACCTCTACGACCCGGCCACCGCCCGCCGGATCGCCGACCGGTTCCGCACGCTGCTGGCCGCCGCCGTCACCGACCCCGACCTGCCGATCGCCGAGACGCCCCTGCTCACCGGGGAGGAGACCGCCCTGGTGACCCGGACCTGGGCCCGGGCATCGGATCCCGCAGATCCCCCACCACCGGTCCACGTGGCGTTCGAGGCCCAACGCCGGCGCACGCCCGCCGCACCCGCCGCCGTCTGGCACGACCGGCAGCTGACGTACGAGGAACTGGGCGCCGCCGCCGACCGGCTCGCCCACCGACTGATCCGCGGCGGCGCGACCGGCCGGCCCGTGGGGATCCTCATGGACCGGAGCCTGGACATGACCGTCGCGGTCCTCGCCGTACTGAAGTCGGGCTCCCCGTACGTGCCGTTGGACCCGGCCTACCCGGCCGAACGCCTCGCCTACATGATCGAGGACAGCGGCCTGCACACCCTGCTCACCCAGCCGTCCCTGCGCGACCGGTGCGCCCTCCCTCCGTCCGTGCACGTGCTCCAGCCGGACCGGTGGGCGGAGGAGGACACACCCACCGCCGCGGGGAGGAGCCTGCCGGAGACCGGCCCGGACGACCTGGCCTACCTCATGTACACCTCCGGCTCCACCGGACAGCCCAAGGGCGTGGCGATGCCGCACGGCCCCGTCGCCGGTCTCGTGCGGTGGCAGTGCCACGACTCGGCAGCCGGCCCCGGCGACCGGACCCTCCAGTTCTCGGCTCTGAGCTTCGACGCCTCGTTCCTCGAGTTCTTCAGCACGTGGTCCACCGGCGGCACCCTGGTCCTCATCGACGCCGAGCAACGCACGGACTACGACGCGCTGCTGGAGGTCATCGAGAAGCAGCGCGTGATGCGCATCTTCCTACCCTTCGTGGCCCTGCAGAGCATCGCCTTCTACGCCACCGCGATGGACCTGCCCGCCCCGGCGCTGCGCGAGTGCGTAACCGCCGGCGAGCAACTGCACGTGACTCCGGCCATCCGCGCGTTCTTCGGCCGGCTCGACGACGCGGTCCTCTTCAACCAGTACGGGCCCACGGAGACGCACAGCGTGAGCTCGCTGCGCCTCGACGGCGACCCGGCCGACTGGCCCCTCATGCCCACCATCGGCCATCCGATCAACGGTGCCGAGGTGTACGTCCTGGACGGCCGGCTGCGTCCCCAGCCGGCCGGAGTGGTCGGCGAACTGTGTGTCGCAGGGCCACCGGTATCCCAGGGGTACTGGGGGCGCGACGACCTGACGGCGCAGAAGTTCGTCCCGCATCCCCTGGACGGCGCGGGCAGCCTGTACCGCACCGGCGACATGGCGCGGTACCTGCCGAACGGCCAGATCGAGTTCCTGGGCCGTCGCGACGGCATGGTCAAGATTCGCGGCTACCGCGTCGAACTCGGCGAGGTCGAGGCCGCGATCCGCTCGGTCGAGGGCATTGCCGACGTCGTCGTGACCGCCCGGTCGTCGGAAGTGGGCGACACCCGGCTCGTCGCCCACTACCGGCCCGGCACCGACCCCGCCCCGTCGGCGGCGACCCTGCGGAAGCAGCTGGCCGACCTCCTGCCCGAGTACATGCTCCCGTCGGCGTACCGGCCGACGGACGACGAGTTTCCGCGCACACCGAGCGGAAAGGTCGACCGGCTCGCCCTGGCGGCACTCCGATAGCCGATCGACCCCCACCCCACCCCGACACCGGTCGGAACCCCATCCGAAAGAGGTGACGTATGTCCACTGCCACCGAGCCCGAGGTCAAGGACCTCAAGGGCGCCTACGACCCCGCAGGCTGGTGCGAACTCCCCTACCGCTTCACGGACCAGGCGGTGAGGCTCATGAAGGATGCCGTGGCCGCGATCAGTCGTGAACGCAGGCCCGAGGTGGTGTACGAGAAGGACTCCGAGACCGTCCGCGCCATCCACGGATGCCACGCATTCGACGACTTGTGCGCCGCGCTGGTCCGCCACCCGCGACTGGTCGCCCTGGCCGAGGCACTGACGGGCAAGCCGGTCTACGTCTACCAGTTCAAGGTCAACCTCAAACAGGCCCACGAGGGGGCGGCCTGGCCGTGGCACCAGGACTACGCCTTCTGGAGCGAGGAGGACGGCATGCCGAGCCCCAACGCGGTCAACATCGCCGTCCCCCTCGATGACATCCACGAGGACAACGGACCTCTCGTGGTGATCCCGGGCTCCCACCGCATGGGCCTCTTCGACCTGCCCGAGAAGAGCGCCGGCGACGGCTCCACCTGGCGACGGCACGTCTCGGCGGACCTCGCCTACACGGTGCGCGAGCAGCGGGCCGACGACCTGGCCCGAGAGCACGGACGCGTACGGATCATGGGCCCGGCCGGTACGGTCCACGCCTTCCACCCGAGCATCGTGCACTCCTCCTCGAACAACCTGTCGCCGGATCGCCGCGCGCTCCTGCTGATCACGTACAACGCCGTCGACAACGCACCCCCGAACCCCACTAGGCCAGAGTTCCTCGTGGCCCGGGACTCCACGCCGGTCACCCCGGTCACCGACGACCGGCTCACCCTGGAGCCCCGGTCCCTGGTACGGGGGCGGCCGGAAGACGCGAAGTGACCGGGCGGACCGCCCGGCCGCAGCGGGCCCGGACCGTGCCGGCCCTGTTCGGCAGGGCCCGACGGTTACCCGGTGCCGTGTCCGACGGCGTGTGCTGTCCGGTCTGCATCGCCCTACTGGCACGGGGCATCGCCGGCCCGGGGCACACCTGGGGGCGAACCCCTGACGAGGGCTGATCACCCTGTCGGGGGGGGGGGGGGGGGGGGGGGGGGGGGGGGGGGGGGGGGGGGGGGGGGGGGGGGGGGGGGGGGGGGG
>NZ_JANFAK020000165.1 GCF_024721315.2 Streptomyces sp. Isolate_45 | reverse complement strand
GCCGGGGGGCGCCGGGGGGGGGGGGGGGGGGGGGGGGGGGGCGCCCCCCCCCCCCCCCCCCCCCCCCGCCCCCCCGGGGCGCGGGGGCCCCCCCCCCCCCCCCCCCCCCCCTCTTCGGGGGTGGGGGCGATGGAAACACTGATCGAGGCGGCGCTGATCGTGCTGCTCGTGGCGCCGGCGGGGTGGCCGGCGCGCCGGACGGTGGCCCGCCGGGCCGAGGCGCGGACGACGTCCGCCGCCGACGGCGCGGTCGTGCCGATCCCCTGCCGGGCGCGGTGGCGACAGGGCGTCCGGCGACGGGTCTTCGGGTACGGGAAGCCCGGCCCCGGCGCGGACGGCACGGGCGCGGTCTTCAAGGCCCCGCTGCGCAGGGTCGTCGTGCTGCCCCGCGGCGGCCGGGCCGCCGTCCGGACCGGCCTGCGTCCGGGCATGCGCGTGCTGGAGTACCGGGCCCCCGACGGCCTGCGCGTCGACTTCCAGGTGTACGACGCCGAAGTCGACCGCGCCGCCCGCATCCTGCGGATCCCGGACCCGGCCGACTTCCGCTGACCGGGGCGGCCGGGCACGGCTCACGCCCCGGAGTGCTCCTCGGGGGCCGGGGAGCGGCCATCGGCGGCACCTGGCGGCCCCGGGTACTCGCCGTGACCTGCCCGGCGAGCGGGTACGTCGCCCCGAGCGCGGCCGGCCGCGCCCGGGCGCCCGGCTCCATCCGCTTGACGGGGACGGTCTGCTCGGCCGGGCCCTGACGGTCGCGGAAGACCGGGGTGTTCAGCGCCCCGGGGTTCCGTCGTCGGCGAACCGGGCGACGGCGGGGGAGTCGTCGGGGAGTCCGCTGCCCACGGCGGCTCCCGGCCTGCCCTTGCGGAAGACGGCGCAGGCGATCGTGACGGCCGCGCCGGCCACCGCCCAGGCCGCCAGCACCAGCATCGGGGTGCCCGCGCCGTTGCCCTTGAAGTAGGCGATGGAACGCGCGGCGTAGGTGCCCGCGCCCGGGGGCAGGGCCGGGCCGATGGTGCTCCAGAACGGCGGGAGCAGCGGGTACGGGTAGGCGCCGCCCGCGCTCGGATTGCCGAGCACGACCACCAGCAGGATCGCCAGGCCGATGCCGACGACTCCCGCCAGCCCCTGGAAGGCCAGGGTGATCGCGCCGACCGTGAAGACGACCAGGGTGCCGAGGCCCCACAGGCTCATGAGGGAGCCGGGCAGCGCGTCCAGGACCGGGCCCGCGATCACCGCGCCGAGCAATCCGGCGACGATCGCGTACGCGAGCAGCGCGCCGAGCCGGATGACCGCGCGGGCGGAGTTGGCGGGCCGGGCCCCGGCGCTGATCGCGAGGATCGCGGCGCACAGGTACCCGCCGACGCACCAGCCGACGACGAGGTAGAAGGAGCTCAGGCCGCGTCCGTCACCCGCGGCGGACGGGGCCACGTCGGTGACCCGGACGGTGCGGCCCTGGCTCTTCTCGGCGAGGCGGACGACCTCCTCGATGGCCTGGGAGAGGGCGGCTCCGGCGCCGCCCGCGACGAGCAGCCGGTCGGTGGTGCCCTCGGGGTCGACGACCAGGGCGCCGTCCACGTCGCGGTTCTGGATCAGTCGGACGGCGTCCACCTCGTTCGTGGCCACCCGGGTGTCGAGCGGCTTCCCGGGCAGCCCGTCGAGCTGTTGCGCGGTCCGCTGGGCGAGCGGCGCGGAGGGGGCGGCCACGGCGATCGGGATCCCGCTGGGTTTCGGGTGGTGGAAGGCCCCGATGTAGGAGGTGATGAAGGCCAGCTGGAGGGCCAGTACGCCCAGGACCAGCAGGGCGGCCCGGGTGGTCACGGCGTCCTTGATCTCGGCGAGGAAGCTGCCGGGCGGACCCGGGTCGGTGCTCTGGGTGGGCTGGGTCATGCCTCCCACGCTCGGCGTGGCGGGGGCGCGGCGCAGCAGGGGAGGACCGAACGGATGATCGAACAAGTGTTTCGCACGGATATTCGAATTGCTCTATGGTGGAGAGCGGGGGACAGACCGAAGGAGCCGGGGGGCAACGAAGGAAGCAGGAGGCCGCGGGTGCCCGGTTTTACGCATCTGCACACCGTCTCGGGGTTCTCCACGCGCTACGGGGCCTCCCACCCGGAGCGACTGGCGGAACGCGCCGTCGAGCGGGGCATGGACGCCCTCGCCCTGACCGACCGGGACACCCTCGCGGGCGCGGTGCGGTTCGCGAAGGCCGCGGCCGGAGCCGGCGTCCGGCCCCTGTTCGGTGTGGACCTGGCGGTGGCCCCCGCGGCGTCGGCCGCCGGCGCGTCCTGCGCTTCCTCGGCGCTCGCGCCGTCCGGGTCGTCTCCGTCGTCCGCGTCGTCCGTCGTTCCGGTGGGCGGGGCCTCGTACCGGCGGCGCGTCCCGGTCAAGGGCGGGGCCTTCGTGGACGAGTCCGCCGCCCGCGCCGTCTTCCTGGCCCGGGACGGGGCCACCGGCTGGGCCGAGCTGTGCCGGATGGTCACCGCGGCGCACCGCGACGCCGATCCGGGTGCGACCGCCGCCGTGGGCCTCGGGGGTGATGGTGGCGACGGCGCCGGTGGGGCCGACGGGGGCGCCGGAGTCCGCGTCCGCACCGGAACGCCGTTGCTGCCCTGGGAGGCCCTGCGCGGCGACGGGGTGTTCGTCCTGCTCGGTCCCGGCTCCGAAGTCGGCCGGGCCCTCGCGGCGGGCCGCCCCGACCGCGCCGCCCGGCTGCTCGCGCCCTGGCGGGAGGTCTACGGGGACTCCCTGCGCCTGGAGGCCGTCCACCACGGCCGCACCGGCACCGGCCCCGGCTCGCTGCGGCTGGCCGCCCGTACGGTCGGCTTCGCCGCGCAGCAGGGCGTCCCGGCCGTGCTCACCAACGCCGTCCGGTACGCCGACCCGGGCCAGGGCCCGGTCGCCGACGTCCTCGACTCGGCCCGCCGGCTCGTCCCCGTCGACCCCCGGGGCCCCCTCGACACCGGCGAACGCTGGCTCAAGGCCCCCGCCGCCATGGCCGAGGCCGCCGACCGGATCGCCGAGGCCGCCGGGCTGCGCCCCGCCGACGCCCGGCGCCTGCTCGCCCGTACCCGGGAGACCGCCGAGGCCTGCTCCGTCGACCCCGAGGACGACCTCGGCATCGGCTCCGTGCACTTCCCCGAGGCCCACCTCGTCGGCGCCGCCCACCGCACCGCGCAGCGGGTCCTCGCCTCCCGCGCCGCGGCCGGCATGGTGCTGCGCGGCCACGCCGGCGACCGCGCGTACTGGGACCGGATGCACGAGGAGCTCGACGTCATCGCCCACCACGGCTACGCCTCGTACTTCCTGACGGTCGCCCAGGTCGTGGACGACGTACGGGACATGGGCATCCGGGTGGCGGCCCGCGGCTCCGGCGCCGGCTCCCTGGTCAACCACCTCATCGGCATCGCGCACGCCGACCCCGTCGAGCACGGCCTGCTGATGGAACGCTTCCTCTCCAAGCGCCGCCGCGTCCTGCCCGACATCGACATCGACGTGGAGTCCGCCCGCCGCCTGGAGGTCTACCGCCGGATCATCGCCCGCTTCGGCACCGAACGCGTCGCCACCGTCTCCATGCCCGAGACCTACCGGGTCCGGCACGCCATCCGCGACGTCGGAGCCGCCCTGTCCATGGACCCGGCCGCCGTCGACCGGCTCGCCAAGTCCTTCCCGCACATCCGGGCCCGCGACGCCCGCGCCGCCCTGGAGGAACTGCCCGAACTGCGGTCCGTACGGGGGGAGTCGTACGGTCGGCTCTGGGACCTCGTCGAGGCGCTGGACGCGCTGCCGCGCGGCACCGCCATGCACCCGTGCGGGGTGCTCCTCTCCGACGCCTCGCTGCTCGCCCGCACCCCGGTCGTCCCGACCAGCGGGGAGGGCTTCCCCATGTCCCAGTTCGACAAGGAGGACGTGGAGGACCTCGGCCTGCTCAAACTCGACGTGCTGGGTGTCCGCATGCAGTCCGCGATGGCGCACGCGGTCGCGGAACTGCGACGGGAGACCGGTCGGGAACTCGACCTGGACGATCCGGCGCAGCTGCCGCCCGGCGACCCGGCGACGTACGAGCTGATCCGCTCCGCCGAGACGCTGGGCTGCTTCCAGATCGAGTCACCGGGCCAGCGCGACCTGGTGGGGCGGCTCCAACCCGCCGACTTCCACGACCTCGTGGTCGACATCTCGCTGTTCCGGCCCGGCCCGGTCGCCGCCGACATGGTGCGGCCCTTCATCGAGGCCCGGCACGGGCGGGCCCCCGCCCGCTTCCCCCACCCGGACCTGGCCGACGCGCTGCGGGAGACGTACGGGGTGGTCGTCTTCCACGAGCAGATCATCGAGATCGTGCACGTCATGACCGGCTGCGGCCGCGACGAGGCGGACCGCGTCCGGCGCGGGCTGTCCGACCCCGGCTCGCAGGCCCGGATCAAGGTCTGGTTCGCGGCGGCGGCCGCCGGGCGCGGCTACTCGCCCGAGGTGATCGCCCGCACCTGGGAGATCGTCGAGGCCTTCGGCAGCTACGGCTTCTGCAAGGCGCACGCGGTGGCCTTCGCCGTACCCACCTACCAGTCGGCCTGGCTCAAGACCCACCACCCGGCGGCCTTCTACGCCGGACTGCTGACCCACGACCCGGGCATGTACCCCAAGCGGCTGCTGCTGGCCGACGCCCGGCGCAGGGGAGTGCCCGTGCTCCCGCTCGACGTGAACCGGTCGGCGGCCGCCCATCGAATCGAACTGGTGTCCGGTCCGCCGGAGCGTTGGGGGCTCCGGCTCGCCCTCTCCGACGTCCACGGCATCAGCGGGGCCGAGGTCGGGCGCATCGAGGCCGGCCGGCCCTACTCCTCCCTGCGCGACTTCTGGGACCGCGCCCGCCCCGGCCGTCCCGTCGCCGAACGCCTCGCCCAGGTGGGCGCCCTGGACTGCTTCGGCACGAACCGCCGTGACCTGCTGCTGCACTTGACGGAACTGCACGGCGCCCAGCGCGCCCAGCGCACCACCGGTACCCAACTCCCCCTGGGAGGAGGCAGGTCCACCGCCCGGGTCGGCCTGCCCGACCTCACCGACGCCGAACGGCTCAGCGCGGAACTCGGCATCCTCGGCATGGACGCCTCGCGCCACCTCATGGGCGACCACCACGCCTTCCTCGCCGAACTCGGCGTCACCCCGGCCCGCCGCCTCCGGGACACCGACCACGGCCGGACCGTCCTGGTCGCCGGTGCCAAGGCCGCCACCCAGACCCCGCCGATCCGCTCCGGCCGCCGCGTCATCTTCACCACCCTCGACGACGGCACCGGCCTGGTCGACCTCGCCTTCTTCGACGACAGCCAGGAAGCCTGCGCGCACACCGTCTTCCACTCCTTCCTGCTCCTCGTACGAGGAGTCGTGCAGCGGCGCGGACCGCAGAGCCTCAGCGTGGTCGGAGCGGCCGCCTGGGACCTCGCCGCCCTCGCCGAACTGCGCGGCCGCGGCGGCCTGGAAGCCGTCACCGCCCGGCTCACCGAACCCCTGACCCGGGGCCCCGGCGACTCCGGCCGCCGCATCCACCTCCCGACCGGCTACGAGATGAACCCGTGGGCCGACCTCCGGCCCCCCGGCGAGGGCGCCGCGACCGGCCGCAAGCTGTGGCACTCCAGCCCGGGGAGCGCAGGATGACCGCGATCCTGCACGTCCGCTGCGCACCCGGGCTCCCCGAGCGGGGCTACCGCGACGTCCTCGACCTGCTCCGCGAGTTCTCCCCCCTCGTGCAGGCACTGCCACCACGCGCCGCCCTCGTCCAGGCACGCGGCGCCCAGCGGTACTTCGCCGCCGACGCCACCCGCATCGCCGAAGTCGTCCGGCTCCGCGCCGTGGCCCGGCTGGGCACCGACGTGCGCATCGGCGTCTCCGCCACCTGGGCCGTCGCCGCCACGGCCTCCGCGCGGGTCCCCGGACCCGGCGGGATCCTCGCCGTGCCCGAGGCCGAGGTCGCCGCGTTCCTCGAACCCCTCCCCGTGGAAGCACTGCACGGACTCGGGGCCCGGCAGGCCGAAGCGCTCCGCGGGTACGGACTGCACACGGTCGGAGCGCTCACCCGGGTACCGTCCGGAGTCCTCGAACGGATCCTCGGCAAACGGGCCGGCCGCACGGTGGCCGAACGCTCCCGCGGCATCGACCCCCGCCCCGTCACCCCGCGGGACCTGCCCGCCTCCGCCGCCGTCCGCACCCGCTTCACCCGCCAGGAACTCGACGGCCCCCACGCCCGGGCCGCCCTGCTCGCCCTCGTGGTCCGGCTCGGCGCCACCCTGCGCGAACGCCACCAGGCCGCCCGGTCCCTGGCCCTGACCCTCCACTTCGCGGACGGCACCCGCTGGGAGAAGTCCCGACGGCTCACCGAACCCTCCGCGCACGAGGAGGACCTGCGCACCCTCGCGTACCGCCTGATGTGCGCGGCGGGACTCCAGCGGGCCCGGCTGACCGGCATGACGCTCCGCGCCGAGGACCTCACCGGCGCGGCCGGGGTCACCCGGCAGCTCTCCATGGACCCCGTCCGTGAATCACGCCTCACCGTCGAGGCCGCCGTCGACCGGGCCAACGCCCGCTTCGGTCCGGGCACGGTCAGGCCGGCGGCCACCTTCCTGGCGGGTCACACCGCCGGGGCGGTCGCGGCCTGACTCACAGGTCTTCGAGCATCAGCCGGGCCGTTTCCGTACGCAGGGAGGTGGTCTGGGCCTGGATCAGGTGGAACTGGGCCTCCCGGGAGAGGCGGCCCGCGGTGTGTCCGTACTGGATCGCGCGGCCGCCCGCCACGGCCACGCAGGTCGCGGCGGCCCGCACGGCCAGGTCCAGCGAGGCCGCCCGCAGGGCGAGGCGCTCCGCCGTTCCCTCACCCGGCGCGAGCTCGTCCCGCAGCCCGTACGCCCGCGCCCGCAGCCCGGCCGCCCGCCGGGCGACCCGCAGGCCGAGGTCCTCGTACGGGGGCGACGCGAGCAGGAAGTCGGCCGTGGCACGCAATTGGCCGAAGATCGCGGGCTGGGCGTCGGCGTTCTCCAGGTCGTACGCCCGGATCCAATCGGCCCGCGGCTCGCGGCCCAGCACCCGGGCATCGGGCACGTGCACGTCGCGCAGCTCCACGGAAGCCGTGTGCGTACCGCCCATCGCCCACAGCGGGGCCCCCGCGACGGCGGTCATGCCCCCGTCCGGAACGCGGTCGACCAGTGCCAGGACCACCTCGTCGGAGGTGGTGACGGCCCCGACGAACAGGGAATCGGCCAGTTCCCAGCCGGTCACCCACGGCGCCCGGCCGGACAGCCGCCACCCGCCCGGCACCCGTTCGGCGGTGACGGGCGGGCGCGGGTGCCGCAGGAAGGCGAAGCCGGCCGTCGCCCGCCGCGCGCCGCAGGCCAGCGCGGGCAGCCATTCCTCGCGCAGCGCGGCGCCCACCGGGCCGTCGGCCGCGAGCAACGCCTTGGCCAACGGAACGTGCTGGGTCCACACGAACCACGTCGACGGATCCACCGCCGCCAGCACCTCGTGCACCTCCCGGGCCACCTGACGCGGCGTGAGCCCGCCCTCCGGCGCCGGTTCGTATCCGATCAGCCCGTACGCGCCGCAGTCGGTCAGCGCCTCCAGGTGCGCGGCGGGCACCCCCTCCTCGGCCGTCCGCTCCGCCTCGGGCCGCAGGACGTGCACCGCGGCCTCCGTGACGGCCGCGACGAGCGGATCGGCCGCCAGGCCCGGAGGAGCGGCGAGTTCGGTACCGGCGCCAGGGGCCCTCTGCATGGCCGTGCTCACCTCAACCGGGGGTTCGGGGGCGTCCATTGTTCACGAGCGGTGCTGGAGAAGGGCTCGACACGCGATTTTTTACCGACGCGTAACTTCCCTGTCTTGCTACTCGCCCGTAATTTAGCGGCAGCAGCCCCACCTTGTGATCCGGATCACGGGACGAACCCCCACGCATTCCCCTTGACCCGCAAGGAGATCACACGATGCTGCCCTGGAGACGCCTGCTCCGCCCGCTGGCCGTCCTCACCCTCGCCGCCGCCGCCCTCGTCGCCCCCACCGGCACGGCACAGGCCGCGACCACCACCAGCAGCGGCTGGAACAACTGGTCCTGCAAACCGTCCGCCGCGCACCCCCGCCCCGTCGTCCTCGTCCACGGCACCCTCGGCAACTCCGTCGACAACTGGCTCGGGTTCGCGCCGTACCTCGTCCACCGCGGGTACTGCGTCTACTCCCTGGACTACGGGCAGCTCCCCGGCGTGCCCTTCTTCCACGGCCTCGGCCCCATCGACAAGTCGGCCGGCCAGCTCGACGTCTTCGTCGACAAGGTCCTCGCCGCCACCGGCGCCCCCAAGGCCGACATCGTCGGCCACTCCCAGGGCGGCATGATGCCGCGCCACTACCTGAAGTTCCTCGGCGGCGCCGCCAAGGTCAACGCGCTCGTCGGCATCGCCCCCGACAACCACGGCACGACCCTCCTCGGCCTCACCAAACTCCTCCCGTACTTCCCCGGAGCCGAGGACCTGATCAGCACCGCGACCCCGGGCCTCGCCGACCAGATCGCCGGGTCCCCCTTCCTCACCCGGCTCAACGCGGGCGGCGACACCGTCCCCGGGGTCAAGTACACCGTGATCTCCACCCGGTACGACCAGGTCGTCACCCCGTACCGGAGCCAGTTCCTCGACGGGCCGAACGTCCGCAACGTCGTGCTCCAGGACCTGTGCGCCCTGGACTTCTCCGAGCACGTCACCATCGCCCTGACCGACCGGCTCACCTGGCACGAGGCGCTGAACGCCCTCGACCCGGCCAACGCCGAACGGACCACCTGCGCGTCGGTCTTCGACTGACGCGCAGATGGTCCGCGGCGGGAGGGCGCCGTTGGGGCGGCGCCGTGGATCGTGACACCCGGGTCGGGGCCCTCGGCCCCGACCCGGGTTCGGTTCTAGCGGCCGTGACGGCCGGCGGTCGCCCGGCGGCGGGCCAGGCCGAACAGCACGGCCGCGCCGGCGGCCAGCACGCCCGCACCGGCGATCGCGATCGTCGGAGTGGTGCCGCTGCCGCCGGTCTCCGCGAGGTTGTCGCCCTTGACGGCCACCGGCGTCGAGGACGCGAGCGGCGCGGGGCCGCCGGCGTGACCGTTCGTCTTCGGGTCGTCGTCCCCGTGACCGTTGTGCTCCACCGAGGACTTGGCCGCGCCGTCCGCGATCTGCTGGTCCGTCGGCGCCTGGGGCTTGGGGCCCTCCCCGCCGGCGGCGGGCGTGCCGGCGCCGGCGGGCGTGCCGGCGCCGGTCGTGGCGGGGGCCGAGGTGCCCGTGCCCGGCTTGGAGCTCGGCTTCGTGCCCGTCGGCACGCTCGCCGAGGCGCTCGGCTTGCCGCTGGGCGCGGGCGCGGTCGCACCGCCGCCCGCGGAGCCGCCGTTGTCCTTGCCGAAGACGACGTCCGAGCAGGTGTAGAACGCCTCCGGGCTGTCCGAGCGCTGCCAGACGCTGTACACGAGGTGACGGCCGGTCTTCTTCGGGACCGTCCCGCTGAACACGTAGTCGCCGCTCTGCATCCCCGGGTCGGTGACCTTCGCGAACGGCGCCGCCTCCAGGTCGGACCACTTCAGCGGCTTCGTCGGGTCGTATCCGTCCTTCGTCACGTACAGCTCGAAGGAACCCTTGTGCGGGGCCGTGCCCTTGTAGCGGAAGGTGTGCGCGCCCGCCGTCATCGGGCTCGCCGGCCAGTCGGCGCGGGGCAGGTCCAGGCCCTTGTACTTGGCGTTGCCCGCCGAGCACAGTTGCCCGTCCGGGATCAGGGACTTGCTCTGCCCGGCGGCGTTGGCGATGTTCACCGCGTTCCAGTCGTAGAACGCCTGCGCCCCACTCGCCGCGACGGCCGCCTTGCACGCCGCTGACTTCGGGGACTCCGGCCCCTCCGCGTAGCACGCAGCCACCCGGCTCACCGGGTCCGTCATCGAACCGTGGGCCGCCGCCGGCACGGTGGCGTACGCGGCCACCGCGAGCGGGGCGAGACCGGCGACGGCGATCCGGGTGGCGGTGCGGCGTACGGGCATGGGGGAACTCCTTCGGGCACGGGACAGGGTGCGCCAGCGGACCCGGACTGCGCGGCGCCGCCCCGAATCGGGGCCCGGCGCCGTTCCCGGCCCTCCCTGGCCCCGCCAAGCTAGCCCGCCGAAACGCCCGTTCCGCCCCCTCGGACCCACCGAAGCCGATCCTTAGGCTCCACTTAAGGAAGGGGTAAGCGAGGGCTCAGGTAGCGGGGGCGTCGAGCCCTCCCATGCCTCGGGATCCGGCTCCCGAGTGCCCATGTCGGTCCAGGTGGAACCAACCCGTGTCGTCGGTGGTGGCTCCCGGACCGGCTCCCCGCCATGTTCCCGGGCCGCGCGCCCACTGCTCGATCACGCGGAAGGGGAGACCTGTTCGCGCACCCACTCGGGATCGGGGTTGGTGTGTGGCCGGCCCGCCACGACGACGGTCGGCACGGTCTCGTTGCCGTTGTTGGCCGCCCTCACCGCTTCCGCCGCTGCCGGGTCCCGCCAGATGTTGACCCAGTGCAGCCGGCGGGCGTCGCGGCCCAGCCGGATGCGCAGCCGTACGCAGTACGCGCAGCCAGGCCGCCAGAAGACGACAGGTCGGCCATCGACCGCGCTGCGGCGCGTCCGACCGCGCGACGTCAGCGGCTCTGGGGGGCCACGGGTTCGTGGCCCGGGTAGACGTGGGCGGGGGTGACGATGCCGGTGACGGCCTCGCCGAAGAGGGTGCTGGGCTCCTGGCCGTCGTGGAGGTCGTCCGTGTTGAGGAGGATGACCATGGTGGCCTGCGCCTCGGGCAGGTATACCGGGAGGACCTCGTAGCCGGGTATCGAGCCGTTGTGGCCGATCCAGCCCTGGATGTTGAAGATGCCCAGGCCGTAGCCGTCGCCCGGGATGTTCATCGGGGTGGTCCTCAGTCGCTCGGCCTGCGTCGCGGGCTTCAGCAGCGTGCCGGTGGCGAGCGTGCGGGCCCAACTGCGCAGGTCGTCCAGGTCGGAGGCCATCGCGCCGGCGGCCCACGCCCAGGAGGGGTTCCAGCCGGTCGCGTCCACGGTGCTGCCCGAGGGCGTCTGGTCGGTGTAGCCGTGCGCGTACGGGACCGGCAGCGCCGCGTTCGTGGGGAAGACCGTGCTGCGGAGTCCGGCCGGTTCGATGACGTCCCGCTCGATGATCTCGTTCAGCGGCCGGCCGGTCACCTTCTCCAGCACCAGACCGAGGAGGATCAGGTTGGTGTTGGAGTAGTCGAACCGTGCGCCCGGCGCGAACTGCACGGGGTGCTTGAAGGAGTAGTCGAGCAACCGGCGTGGGGAGATGGGCTTTTCCGGCGCGGATTCGAGCCGCTTGATGAAGTCCGCGTCCAGACTGTAGTTGAAGAGCCCGCTGCGCATGCCCGCCAGTTCGCGCAGGGTGATGCGGTCCCCGTTCGGGACGCCCTCGACGTACTTGCCGATGGGGTCGTCCAGGCCGACCTCGCCCCGGTCGACCAGCCGCAGGAGGGCGGTGACCGTGAACGTCTTCGTCTCACTGCCGATGCGGACGTGCAGCCCGGTCGTCATGGGCGCGCTCGTCGCCTTGTCCGCCACGCCGAAGGTCCTGACGTAGCTCCCCTTGCCGGGCGCCCACAGCCCCACGATCGCGCCCGGCACCCCCGTCTCGCGCATGACCCGGCGCAAGGCGGCGTCCAGACGCGCCGCGACGGCCGGCGTGAGCTGCGGGAAGTCGTCGTCGGCGCCCGGCGAAGGGGCGGCGGGGGTGGCGGCCGAGGCGGCGGCGGGCGGCGTCCCGGCCGGTGCGCCGTGGGCGGGTCCCGCGAGTGCCGGGGCGGCGAGCAGGCCCGCGGCGGCGGCGGTCGCGCAGGCTCGGCGGAGCCGGATGTGGGCTGGCGTCACGGCAGTCTCCGGTCGTCCGGGAACCAGGCGAACCACCTCAGCGTAGGCCCGCCCCACCCCGGTCGCGCGGTGAGCCGTCCGGGCCCGGCCGCGGGGGCCTACGGGAGGAGCGGGGCGAGGCCCTCGGGGGCCTTGGCCCGCTCCTCCAGCGCGTCGAGGGCCCGCACCGCCCGGGCGGCCGCCTCGGGGTCGCGCGTCCGCAGGCCGCTCGCCTCGAACTCGTCCTCGTCCAGCCGCAGCACCGACGCCCCGTCCGCGGACACCCAGAGGTCGAGGTCCAGGTCCTCGACCACGATCTCGCCCGCGCCTTCGTCCTCGCCCTCGCGGACCACCGCCGGGCGCGTGATGTCGCAGTACCAACCCTTGAGGACGCCCTCGCCCGTCCACACCTCCTTCACCGCGTACCAGCGCGTCCGCCAGAAGTGCTCGACGAACACGTCTCCGGGTTCGAAGCGCACGAAGCCGAAGTCCTTGACGGCCTCGGCCGCCCACGGGGCGCGTACGGAGATCCGGTCGCCGTCGTCGGCGACCTCCGTCGCCGGATAGCGGATCTTGGTGCGGCCCGCCTTGGTCAGGGTGACGGTCCATCGGGGGGTGTTCATCATGCGGCTCCCGCCTTCTTCGTGTATCGCGTCTCCGACGCGCAGATCTCGTACCCGAACCACCTGTTGATGGCGAGCATCGGTTCGTTCCCGCTGTCGTTGCCGGTGAACGCCTCCCGGTAGCCCGCGGCGCGGGCCCGGTGCAGGGAGTCGGTCTTGGCGAGCTTGGCCAGTCCCCGGCCGCGGAAGGCGCGCAGGGTGCCGGTCATCGCCGAGCCGTAGCGGGTGGCCCCGTCGGTCCGCGCCGCCGAGAAGGCCGCCACGACCCCGTCGACGAGGACGGCCGTGGTCAGCTCGTGGTCGAGGCCCGGGTCGAGCCAGACGTCGTTCAGCCAGTCCTCGTAGTCGTCCAACCCGACCGGTACGTCACCCGGCTCGTCGGCCGTCGCCTCGGCGTCGGCCCGGTACAGCGGACGCGGATCCGAGGCGAAGGCGCTGCCCGGGCGAAGCTCGACCCCGGCGGGCAGTTCCGCGGGCAGCGGCGGCAGGGTGCCGGCCGTCAGGTCCAGGCGCAGGAAGTGCGCCGAACGGCTCGGTCGGTACCCGCGCCGCTCCGCGAACGCCCGGTGCTCCGGCTCGTCCAGCACCCAGGTGTACGTGTCCACCACGTCCAGGGCCGCCAGATGCTCCTCGGCCGCCCGAACGAGCAGGCCACCGGCGCCCAGGCCGCGGTGCTCGGGGTCGACGTACGCGTTGAAGTACGCCTGTCCGGGCTCCGTTCCCCGGTGGGCCACGCCCACCGAGACGGTGCCGACGGGGAGTCCCCCGGTCTCGGCGAGCAGGACGCGGTAGTGGCCGTCGGGGTGCGCGGAGGTGAGCTCGTGGGCCACGCCCGCCGCGGTGGTGATGAGGAAGGGGAGTGCGGAACGGCGTACCCGTACGACGGATTCGGCGTCGGCGACGTCGCCCGCACGCAGGTCGCGGATCGTGGGGATCATGCGGCCGACGCTACGTCCGCGAGGGTGGGGGCCGCCTCCGAATTACCCGGCGGTGGGGGAGAATCGGCCGGGTGACCCCGACGAACCTGAAGATCACCCTTGACGGCGGGGCGGGCTCGCCCGCCCCCTACGAGCAGCTGCGCGCGCAGATCGCCGACCGGGCCCGGTCCGGGAAGCTGCCGGCCGGCTTCAAGCTGCCCACCGTACGGGGGCTGGCGGAGGAGCTGGGACTGGCCGCCAACACCGTCGCGAAGGCGTATCGCGCCCTGGAGGCCGACGGGGTCATCGAGACGCGGGGCCGCAACGGCACCTTCGTCGCGGCGGCCGGGGAAGGCGCCGCCCGCGAGGCCGCCGGGGCCGCGCAGGCCTACGCGGAACGGGCCCACCGGCTGGGCCTGACCCGGGAACAGGCCCTGGAGGCGGCCACGGAGGCCCTCCGGGCCCGGTACGCGCAGCAGTAGCAGCAGCCGTAGCAGCCGTCGTAGCGGCCGGACCCGGGCCCTCGGGGGCCCCGGGCCGAGCGGGTCGGTGGCCCGGCCCCCGCCGGGTCAGAGGTAGAGGCCCGCTTCCCTCTCGTGGGACTGCGCCGGCAGGACGGCGGCCGGGCCCGTGCCGCGCCGGAGGGCGAAGAGCTCGGCCAGGGTGGCGCCCTCGCGGGACACGCCCTCGTCCGTGCCGAGCCACTCCACGGCCTCCCCGTGGGTCAGCCGGCCCACCTCGATGCGGGCCAGGCAGCGACCCGGCCGGACCACCGCCGGGTGGAGCCGCTCCAGGTCCTCGTTGGTGGTGACGCCGACCAGGACGTTGCGGCCCTGCCCCAGCAGACCGTCCGTCAGGTTCAGCAGCCGTGACAGCGCCTGGCCGGCGGTGTGCCGGGCCTCGCCGCGGATCAGCTCGTCGCAGTCCTCCAGCAGCAGCAGCCGCCAGCGGCCCTTCGCCGTGCCCTCGTCCTCGCCGATCGCGATGTCCATCAGGTAGCCGACGTCGTTGAACAGCCGCTCCGGGTCCAGGACGCAGTCCACCTGGCACCAGTCCCGCCAGGACCGGGCCAGCGTGCGCAGCGCGGAGGTCTTGCCGGTGCCGGGCGGCCCGTGCAGCAGGAGCAGCCGCCCGGCGATGTCGTCCGGGGTGACCTTCATCAGCCGGTCCATCGCCCCGGCCACCGGAGCCGTGTAGTTGGGGCGGACCTCGTCCCAGGTCCCCGCGGAGATCTGCCGGGTCGTGCGGTAGGGGCCGCGGCGCGGGGAGACGTACCAGAAGCCCATGGTGACGTTCTCCGGCTGCGGTTCGGGCTCGTCCTGCGCCCCGTCCGTGGCCTCGCCGAGGACCCGTTCCGCCACCTCGTCGCTGACCGCCGTCACGGTCACGTCGGCGCCCCGGCTCCAGCGGGAGACCAGCAGCGTCCAGCCCTCGCCCTCGGCGAGGGTCGCGCTGCGGTCGGTGTCGCGGGCCGAGCGCAGGACGGTCGCCCGCGGTGGCAGCAGCGTCGCCTCCGCCTTCACCCGTTCGATCGACACGCTTTGCGAGTAGGGCTGTTCGCCGGACGCGAAGCGGCCCAGGAACAACGCGTCGACTACGTCCGACGGCGAATCGCTGTCGTCGACATTGAGCCGGATCGGCAGCGCGTCATGCGGGTCTGCTGGCATGGCGCCCATGATCCGGCACGAACTGGCCTCCTGCACCTGTGTTTCGCCGGAACGAGTGCCCGAATTCCCTCTTCAAACGCATCGGGGGTGAAGATTCCGGCCGGTTCCCACCCCGAACATTCTTGGCATGAACACTTACAGAAAGCCCCGGCTCCTTGTACCACGGACTCAGGAGTAACCCCCACAAGGAGCCGCACACATGAGCATGAGAATGTCGCGCTTCGCAGCACTCGCCTCCTCCCTGGTCCTCGCCGCGGGCGCCGCCCTGTTCGGCGCCGGCCAGGCGGCCGCCGCCCAGGCCGACTTCGGATACGTCGCCCTCGGCGACTCGTACTCCTCCGGCGTCGGCGCCGGCAACTACGACAGCGGGAGCGGCAACTGCAAGCGCACCAGCCGGGCCTACCCGGCCCTGTGGGCCGCCGCCCACTCCCCGCAGACCTTCTCCTTCACCGCGTGCTCGGGCGCCCGTACCGGTGACGTCCTCGCCAACCAGCTCGCACCGCTCAACTCCGGTACAGACCTCGTCAGCATCACGATCGGAGGCAACGACGCCGGTTTCGCCGACGTCATGACGACGTGTGTGCTCCAGTCCGAGTCCACCTGCGTCAACCGCGTCAACCAGGCCAAGGGGTACGTCGACTCCACCCTCCCCGGTCAACTCGACCAGGTCTACGAATCCATCCGCGGCCGCGCGTCCGGCGCCAAGGTGGTGGTCATCGGCTATCCCCGCTTCTACAAGCTGAACGGCACCTGCGTCACCGGCCTCACCGAGGGTGAACGCTCCGCCATCAACGGCGCGGCCGACCACCTCAACGCCGCCATCGCCAAGCGCGCCGCCGACCACGGCTTCACCTACGCCTCGGTCGCCGGCGCCTTCACCGGCCACGAGATCTGCTCCGGCAGCGCGTGGCTGCACAGCCTCAACTGGCTCAACATCGGCGAGTCGTACCACCCCACGGCCGCCGGACAGTCCGGGGGCTACCTGCCCGTCTTCTCCTCCAAGGCCTGACGCCCGCGGGCCGATCCTCAGGCGGCGAGCTCCGGATCCGGCGCCCCGGAGGGCGTCGGATCCGGTGACGCCGACGGGTCCGGCGTCCCGGAGGCGGAGGGAGATCCGTCCGTCGGGGTCGGCGTCGGGGTCGGGTCGGCCGTCGGGGTGGGCGTCGGCGTCGGGGAGGGCGCCGCGCAGGCCACCGAGAACGCCAGCCACGCCGACTCCGTCCGCACCGGCCGGCGCACCTCGATCCGCACCGCGTCGTCCAGGACCGCCCCCGCCCGGTACCCGGTCGCCGTGTGGAACAGCTGGCGGGTCCTGGGCCCGCCCTCCTCGTACGCGAGGCTCTGCCACTCCCCGCCCGGGGCCGACCCGCCGCGCGTGGCCCAGCGGTACTCCAGCACGGCGGGGGTACGGGCCACTTCGAGGGTGGCGGTGAAGGCGGGCGCGCCCACCGCGGGTGGCGGGCAGCTCCCGGCGTAGGTCGCGCGCAGGGTGTGCGCGTACACCGTGACGGCCTTCTCGGGCGTCCCCGAGGAGGCCGGGGCGGAGGTCCCGGCGGACGGGGGCGCGGAGGTCGGCGCCGACGCCGAGGGGGTCACCGCCCCCGCGCCCCGGCCGTCGTCACCGCCCGGCGTATCCCTCAGCAGTAGCCACCCCAGCACCCCCAGGGCGACGAGCATCACCACGATGCCGAGGGTCAGCACCACCCCCGCGTTCCCTTCCCGCGGGGCCGGCCCGCCGCCGGGACCGGGCCCGCTCGCGCCGGCCGGCCCGGGC
>NZ_JANFAK020000164.1 GCF_024721315.2 Streptomyces sp. Isolate_45 | reverse complement strand
CCCCCCCCCCCCCCCCCCCCCCCCCCCCCCCCCCCCCCCCCCCCCCCCCCCCCCCCCCCCCCCCCCCCCCCCCCACGACGGACCGGTTTCAACGGGTGAGGACGAGGCCGCAGCTGTAGGCGCGGGCATGGCCCAGGCCGTTGGTCAGGGTCGTGACCAGGGCTTCCGGGTCGGTGACCACGAGGTTGCCGCGGATTTCAGCTCGGCTGATACGCAGGCCCTTGTGCCGGTCGGCGCTGGAAATGGTCGGCAACATGCGGATGCCAAGGGCGTCGGGTTCCGTCGTGGCGCCTATGCGGAGGACGCCGTCCACGGCGGTCGCCGGCTCGGTTTCGCCTTGGAGGCGTCGTAGGAACCAGCCCTTCACGTGCTCCGGGTTCGTGTGGGCGATGCGCGTCCCGCGAACCTTCTCGGAAGTGGGCTTGCCCGCGGGCCTGCTTCGGGTCGGGTTCACGACCGTACGGAAGCCGACGGTCTCGCCCACCTTGTAGGTGCGGTCGACGGTGAGGACGTGCGGCTTGCCGGTGAGGGCCGCTCGGGGGATGCGGCTCCAGTCACCCGGCACCCGCGACTGGACGACCAGGACGAGAGCGGCCGCTTTGAGGTCGACCGACCACGTCGACAGAACGCCCATGTGGGAGCGGGCGGCCGGGTCGCCGTCCTCGACCCAGCCGCGGAATCCGCTCATCACGGTCCGGTGCATTTCCTGGGCGTCCACGAGGGACTTCGCGGCGAACGGGTGGCGGGCGTCCAGGGTCAGGACGGAATGTGTGGTGACGAAACGGGCAGCCGTGGCGCGCTTGGTGGTCAATGGAAAATGTTCCATTCGGTGGCGGTCGGGGCGATGGCGACGCGGGTACGGATCTCCCACCGCGTGGTGTGGGCCCGGCGGGCCGGATGGAAGCTGACCGGCTGGTCGTTGACGGGTGAGGCACCGGGATCGTCGGCGGGCGTCTGGATCCAGGCCCAGGGGCGTCCTGGGCCGGGCACCACGTCATCCTGGCGGGGCAGGAGTTGCTTGGCGGCGAAGGCCTCCGAGAGCGTGCCGGGCAGGATGTCCCCGGCGATCGTGCCGGAGGGCGGACAGGACTTGCGGCCCAGCCACAGGAGCTGAAGCGGGTGTTCCAGGGCGTGGGCGATCTCCGCGAGCCATGCCTCGTCCGCGTGCTGGAGACCGACGACGAAGGCGGCGTCGGACAGGTACCAGCGTTCGGTGATCAAGGCCGTGCGCGACAGCTCGCCGGAGACCAGGCCGCCCGAGACCGGGTCGGTCGCGATCTTCTTCGGTGCTCCGTACCAGCCGGCCAGTTCGTGGTGGCCGAAGGTGTCGCCGGTGGCCGCGTCGGTGCTCGCCGAGACGGCGGCGGCGCGACGGTGGTCGGTGATGAGGTCGCGCGGGCGCAGCGGGTACCGGCCCGCGCCGACGGAGTGGTAGTCGCGTACGGGGGTGCCGGGGTGGTCGGCGCGGACACCGAACTCCAGCGCGGCGAGGTCGTCGATCGGTTCCGTTCGGTCCCGGCCGAGGGCGGCGGCGCACAGGCCGACCACCGCTGACTTGGTGGGCCTGCTGTGGCTGTCGCGGCGCGAGAAGCGGGACACCGCCCCCCAGGACTGGAGGGGGGCGGCGAGCCGGAGGAGAAGGACGTGCGTCACGTCGTCAGCCCCTTGATGGACGTCACCTTGGTGGCGCCGAGTTCCTTCAGCCCGTCCAGGAGCTCCTCGATGTGGGGGTCGTACGTGAGTACGCGGCCGGTCGTGATGTCGTCGCGGCGGCCGCTGACGAACACGTGGTGCGCGATCAGCCGCTCCACCGCTGCCGGACCGGCCGGGCCGTCGCCTCCCTTGCGGGCCTCGCCGGCGCCGCGGGCCTTGTCCTTCTCGACCACCGGGCTCTCGTCGATGGGGCGCTGGAAGGCTGCCGCGTAGTTGTAGGGCCGGTGCCCTTCGAAGGCGAGTACCAGTGCGGGCAGGCTGCCGGTGGAGGCGGTGGAGTTCTTCTTCGCCTCGGGGAAGGCGTCCACGAAGGCATTGACGAACTCGGCCTCGGCGGCGATCGACACCCGCTCCGCCTCCTCGGCGGTCATCCCGGCCGCTTCCAGGTTCCTGCGCAGCTTGCGGCGGTCGAGTACGGCGTGCCGGTAGAAGGTGCCGGAGATGAGGGACTGGTAGCCGGTCATGCCGGCGCCCGCGTCGTCCGTCGAGTCGAGGAAGTCCAGTGCGTTCTTCTTACGATCGAGCTTGGCGTCGTCCGCGGCGGCGTAGAAGTCGTCGAGCTGTTCGGCCTCGTGGACGGTGAACGCGTGGCTGGTCTGGACGGCGCCGTCCACGTTGGGGGAGTCGGCGATCTCGGCGAGGAAGCGTCCGTAAAGGGCGATGTCGATCGCGTCGCGGGGGGCGAGGGCGGTGAGGACCGCGGCGCGCGTCCCGTTCGGCAGCGGGGGCAGCGACTTGGCGTCGGCCGCGCCTTCGGCTTCCGGGGCTTCCGTGCCCTCGGGGACCTCCGGATCGGCCGGCCCGGCGGCCTTCCTGCCCCGCTTGGGCTTTGCGGCGGCCGTCTGCGCGGCCGCGTAGGTGTCCGTCCAGGCCCTGATCGCCTCGTCGTTTTCCGCGATGTGAGCAGCGATGCGGGCGCCCGCATCGGACGGTGCGAAGAGAAGCACCTTGGTCAGGTTGGCCACGGTCTTCTTGGCGGGGTCGCCGAACTTGAGCCCCGTCGCCTCGATGACCGCGCGGGCCGCCCGGACCGCCTCGTCCTTGTCCCAGCCGTGCTCGGAGGCCAGGGCGCGAGCGGTGATCAAGGCCCACTCGCGGGTACGGGTCCCCGTGCTGTGTCCGGCCAGAGCGCCGACGCCCGCGTTGGCGCGGTCACGGGCGTGGACCCGTTCCGCGCGCCGCCGAGCCTGACTCGTGATCATGTGGCGTTCCGCGCCGCCGTAGACGATCGACTTCGGGGAGCCGTTCTCGTCCCTGACGGGCAGCACCGCGACGAGCGTTTCCAGGAGGTGGAGGGAGAGGTACGGGCCGGCAGCGGAGGCGGGAGCGGTCACTTGGTGGTGCCCTTCTTGATCGTGTCAGCAGTGATGTCTGCGGTCATGTCAGCCGGCGGACCTGAGGTCTCGTCGGCCGTCGGGGCGTTCTTGCCGGACCGGAACGACGGCTCGTGGAAGTCGACGGCCCAGCCGTTGGCGATGTCGGCCTTGCGGTCGTTCCAGCGACCGAGGTCGTCCGCGAGCTGTGTCCAGTTGGGTGGTGCCTGCTCGCAGGAGCGCAGCCGGGCGATGGCGTGCTGGAGGTGGCGCCAGGGAATGCGTCGGCTGGAGACGATCCGGTCGATGAGCCTGCTCGCTCCGGGATCACCCGGGCCCCGTCCGGCGCCGCCACCGATCCGACGCGTGGCCGCGCCGAGGCTGCCGAATCCGTACGACGGCCTTGACGCGCCCCGGTGGTAGACGGCGAACAGGAACGCCACCTCCTCGAAGACCTCGCGGCGGTCGGGGTCGAACCAGCCCGCCCTGATGCGGGTGTTCGTACGTACGCGCGGCCGGCGCAGTTCCGCGAGCTGTCCGTACTCCCGGTTGCGTACCAGGGAGGTGAGCCAGGCGGTCAGGCGCTCGCTGGGGTTCTTCTCCTCCCATGCGCGTGGGGAGGGGATCGCGGCTCCGGACACGTTCTCCTCTTCGGTTGCGGCACCGCTCTCGGGCTCGGTTTCCGTGCTCATGCTTTCTCCCCATGGAGTTCGGCCGGGGCCTTCAGACTCGCCAGCTCGTCCTCGAAGCGACGCAGGGCCGCGGCGCGTGCCTGGAAGCCCTGGGAGTTCCGCGGCAGTGAGTCGAGGGTTTTGGCCAGGAATCTGCGAGCCTGCTCGGTGAGGGTGGACGCGTAGTCGAGGAGGCACTCGTCCACCGGTTCTCGGGCGGCCGTCTCCTCCAGCAGGACGTGGAACGGATCCTCGGCCGCCTCCCAGTGCCTCCACCGGGCGTCGAAGCGCGCGATCTGACCGGCTTTGTCGGACGGCTTCGGGTTCGGGTACGCGATTTCCCAGGCCGTGTAAGCGGCCCTGCCCAAGCTCGTGGCGACGTACTCGGCCACCCGCGACCCCCTCGTCGACGCGTGCCACAGCGCCGCACCCATGCCGGGCGCGAACGGGAAGACACCGGAGACCCAGGTGATGGCGGTGGTCTGCTTGGCCACGAGACCCACGGCCCAGAGCCGGATCTTCCGGACCGGCGGGCTGTCCGCTCCGCGGAGCGCGTCGGGGCCGGGGAAGAGCGCGAGGCGTTGGTAGAGGTCCATGCGTTGGTCGGCGTGATCCGGGTTCTCGGCGTCCGCGACGGCGGCGTACAGGGCGTGCGCGTCGCGCCAAAAGGCGCGGGCCGCCGACGGCCAGAGCGGCTTCTTGACCCCTTGGGCGGTCTTGGCGTACACGGCGTCCTGGAGGTGCACCGGCTGGAGGGAAAGCAGCTCGCCGGCGCCCATCAGTACCCGGTCCACCACGACGGTGCCCGATTGCGGGTCGACGGTCGGCCGCATCAGGATGGACCGGCCCAGCGCGCTGTGGAGGTCCGCCGGGCCGCTCACGGGGCGGCCGGCCGGCTTCGTCCGGAAGCCCCGCCGTGGTTGGTTCCCGCCGGTCCAGGAGCGGTTGAATTCCCCGGGGAGGTCGGCGGAGGGCATCAGGTTCAACCGAAGGGTCTCGCCGAGGGTCGAGCCGAGAGCGAGCACCCGGATGCGGCCGCTGAGCCGGCCGACGGCCAGATTCGTGATCGTGGGCCCGAGGGTTTCCTTGCCCGAGATCCTCGCGCGGCCGGCCGGACCGTATACGTGCTGGGTGAGCATGGCCCGGAACGCTTCGGCGGGGGACAACGGCTGCGGGTGTTCGAGGTGGTGGTGGTCGAAGAACTGGTTGTAGTCGCCCGCGTGCTCGATGACGACCTGCGCCGGTCCTGCCCCGCGCTGGTCGAGATAGGGCGCAAGGAGCGAGTTCTGGCCGAGCGGTTCGCTGGGGTGGAACAGGTCCCAGATCTCGGTCTCCGGCCGGTCGGCGAGCCATCGGGCGGCTTGACCGAGTGAGTGACGGTCCTCGATCCAGTCGCGCCACTCGGTGTTCGTGGCCGGATAGGTCTCGGAGGCGTAGCAGATGGCCAGAAGGTATTCGAGGAGGGCGACCTGTTCACCCGGGGTGGATCCGCTCACCGAGCGCAGGTCGTCGGCTTCCTCCAGGAGGCCGATCAAACTCCGCTCGACCCTCTCGCCCTTCAGTGTCAGTGCCTCGGCACATGCTTGTTGTCGAGGGTCCCACTGGGGGTGGGCCACCCCGCGAGGCGGAGAGTGTGATTCAGCCAAGATGCATCGTTTGCTCTCTGCTCATAACGGTTTCTTGCTGGAATGAGGCAGGAACCTAGCACGCGAATTAGGGCGGTATGACAGGTTTGCGGAATCCCAAGGACCTTCCTTGGATGTGGAGTTGGGGCAAAACCGATCGCGACGGGCTGTCGACCGAGGTCGGCGGGCCCGCGTGGAATCCACTGGTCGCGCACCTGCTGGACACCGGCGCAGTGGCGCTCGAACTTTGGGATCGCTACCTTCCCGACCCGGCACGAGATCGCCTCACCGACGGTTTCGGCGCCGGTGACCGCCGGTTGGCGCGGGACACAGTGGCCTTTCTCGCCGCCCTGCACGACCTGGGAAAGTGCTCGCCCGCGTTCACCGGTCGGTTCGGGAGCGGACGCGGAGCCACCGACCGGATGCGCCGGGAACGCGGACTGTGGGAGGACCAGGCCCGCGCCGCGGGACTTCCCCTCCCCACGACATGGACGGGAATCCATAACGCCCGGCACGAACACCTCACGACCCTGACACTGCCGACCCTGCTCGGCTGCCGCTGCCCGGGCACGGGCGACGGCACCGAATGCCTGGCCCAAGAGCACCGTGGCCTGTACGTGGCCGCCGCCTGTCTGGGCGGCCACCACGGCCACCTCCCCAAACCCGCATCCATCAAGCGCGCTTACGGGGCGGCGGGGGGAACCGCATGGGACGCCGTACGGCTCGCGCTGGTGGACGTCGTCGCCGACCGACTCGGAGTCGACCTCGCGGCGCTGCCCTCGCTGGTACGGCAGCTCCCATCGGCCCGCCCCAGCACGCTCGTCCTGTTCGCGGGGCTGGTCGTCCTCAGCGACTGGATCGCCTCGGACACGCGTCGTTTCCCCTACGCCCGCCCCACCGACGACCCCTCGGAGCTGTGGCAGCGGTCAGGCAGGCGGGCAACGGAAGCGGTCACCGCCCTGGGGCTGGATCGATGGCGGCCGGGGCCCGCCGACTGGGGGCGGCTGTGGCCCGGCACGACGCCGCGGCGATTCCAGGCGGACGCCATGCGACTCCTGCCCGAGCGCGGACAGGCCCTGGTCATCGTCGAATCGGACACCGGGTCCGGCAAGACCCGCTTGGCCCTGTGGTGCGCCCACCAACTGGCGGCCCGCAACGGCTACCAGGGTGTGTACCTGGCCATGCCCACCCGGGCGGCGACGCACCAGGCTGCTGCGGAGGTCGAGGGTTTCCTCCCCGGGGCGGTGGAGGCGGACACGGTCAACATGGCGCTGGTCCACGGAGCCGCCGGCGCGACCGACCTCGTCCACCGGCTCGTCGACGCCGCCCGTGCACCCGCGCCCGGAACCGAGGAAGGCTCGGGCGCAGCCGACGATCTGGCCGGGTCCGTACAGCACGTCCTCGACGCCCATGCCTGCGACGGACCGGACGACGGGCACGACGGGCCGTCGTACGGCCACCACACAACATCCACCCGCGTCGTCCTGGACCCCTGGTACCTGCGACGTTGCCTCGGACTCGTGGCGACCTTCGGTATCGGCACGGTCGACCAGGTCGTCCTGGCAGCCCAGCCCTCACGCCACTGGTTCCTGCGGACCTTCGGCCTCGCCTGCAAGATCGTCGTCATCGACGAGGCGCACGCCTACGAGCTCTACCAACAGCAGTTGCTCGGCGCGGCCGTGGAATGGCTGGCCGACGCGGGGGCATCCGTCATCGTCCTGTCCGCCACCCTCCCCGCTGCCGTACGGACCGCCCTGACCGAGGCCTGGGGTACGGGGCTTCGCGTCGCCCTGGACGATCCGGGAGAGCCGGGACCGATCACCGTCGTCGACGGTGCGGGCCGCGTCCGCAGGGGAGGGCCCGCACCGGACGAAGTGGAGTCACTCCGAACGACGGTCATCCTCGAAGCGGACCCCGGTCCGCAGGAGCTCGCTGCCCAACTCCTCGAACAGGCCCGGGACGGAGGATGCGTCGGCGTGGTCCGGACCCGGGTGGACACGGCCGTCGCGCTCCACGAAGAGGCTCGGGCGCAGGCGAAGCGGTACGGCTGGGATCCCGAGGACGTGGTGCTCCTGCACGGCCGGATGCTGCCGCGTGACCGCCAACCGCTGGAAGAGCGGCTCACGGCGATGCTCGGGCCGGCCACCGATCCCGAGCTCCGGCGGGCGGGCATGCCGAATCCGGATCGCCCCGGCAGGCTGTTGGTGATCGCGACCCAGGTCATCGAGCAGTCCCTGGACCTCGACTTCGACCACCTCGTGTCGGACCTCGCGCCGATCGACCTACTGATCCAGCGGCGCGGCCGCCAGCACCGCCACCGCGCCAACGACCCGGGACGTCCGGCCTGGTGTGGCGAAGTCACGCAGGGGTCGGGATACTCGGCGGCGAGGATGGTCGTCCTCTACCGTCCTGATCCGCTTCTCGACGGGCTGCCCCTGGTGGAGCCTGCCGGGCATAGCGCGATGGGCAACGCGGACGGCCTCGTCTACGCCCCGTACACGCTGGCGGCGACGTACCGCACGCTGATCACACGGCAAGCGGACGGACACAGCGGTTTCGCGACACCGATGGACAGTGCCGAACTCGTGGAGTCCGTGTACGGCCCCCGACAGGAGGCGGACGGAGCATGGGGAGAGCTCCTCGCGCGTACGTGGGACGCGTGGCAGGACGCGCTTCAGCAGGAGGGGGGAGAGTCGGCGCAACGAGCCCTGCACCCCTACCGGGGCGCGCGACGGGTGCCGGCGGAGGTGTGGGACCTCGCCTCGGGACGCGACAACGGCGCGGGCGACGAGGGAGGCACACCACAGTTCCGTGCCCTGTCCCGGCTCGGCGATCCCTCGGTCGGAGTGGTCTGCCTCTACCAGCACGGGGACCGGCTCACGTATGACGTGGAGGGCACCCTGCCGGTGGAAACCGGCGCACGCCCCGGAACCAGCGCGCGGCGCCGCCAGGACCGCGGCCTGCTCCTCAACACCCTGGCCTTCCCGGCCCACTGGTTCGACGGTGCTCGCCCGCTACCGGCAGCGCACACCTGGCCGACACCGCCCGGCCACCCGCCGCTCGACCGGAGCCACGTGGCCCTCTTCGACGCGGCGGGCAGGTGCGTGACCGGCCCGGCAGGCCGGGTCCGGTACGACCCCGTGACGGGCCTGTCGAGGACATGAGTCGCCTCCGTCCCCGCGCGGGCGGGGCATTCGGGACTCTGCTCGTAACGGGGTCCATCCCCGCGTGTGCGGGGGAGATCGGGTCGTAGCCCGAACATGTCCGACGGTCCATCCCCGCTCAGGCGGGGAGTAGTGCAGCGGCCCTGAGAATATCGCCGTTGAACGATGCAGCACCAACAAGTCGAGCAGTACGACCGGTGTCATCGGGAAAGGCCCGTGGTGACATTCGACCACCTGCTCTACGCTCGTAGTCTGGTATTGGACCACTCCCGAACGGCCCTCCTACTCAATGGTCCGTGCCTCGTTGGCGCGAGGCACGGACCTAGGAGCGGCTACAGGAGGTTGTTACCCGGCGAGTAAGAGACGCCGGGTAACAACCTTCACCACAGGGTGTCCACAAGCTTGGCGAGCACCGCGGAGACGATCTCCAGCACCAGCCACAAGACACCCATCACGGCGAGCTCAAAGGGCTTGAGCTCATGCAGTCGCTCAGCTAATCGGCGTTTCATCTGCTGCCTCCCGCATCAACGCGCCCCGACGAGGGTCGCCGGGGTGCTCCCATGCAGGAGGCGCGGTGAAGCGCGTCTCAGAACCAGAGTGACACGAATCGAGCTCCGGCGGAGGCCGTTTCGCCTCGATGAACACGAAGAGCCCAACTACTCCGAGTTCCAACTTTTCTTGGAACTCGGAGATCTTGGGCCTGCGAGCTCGATCAGCGCGGCGGGCGGCGCCGCATCAGGATCGTCAGCGTCGCCCTGGCGTCCCGGCGGCGCTCGGGGCTGCGGGCGAGGACCGAGGCGGCGGCGACAGTGACGATGGCGCCGGCGTAGGTGAGGCCGGTCGCGGCGGCGAGTGCGGCTCCGTCGTGGAGTACGGACGGCAGTACGGACATCGTGGGGTCCCCCTTGCTTCGGGTCTGCCCGGCGTTCTGACCGCCGGGCTTTCGGTACCTCAGACGTTCCGCGACCGGAGCTCTTCCGGCGATGTCCGGACAGCCGGATCGGGCCTAAGTAGCCTGTTCAGAAGGGCAGAAGAAAGTTTCCGGCGAAGTTCCGGACACGGCGGTCAGGGGTTGCGGGTTGAGCGACGAGGCGCAGATGTCGGAACTCGCGCGTGCCCTGGAGAGCCTGTACGAGGCAGCACGCGGAAGCCGCCGCAGCACGTTCACCCAGAGCAAGCTCGCCGAGACACTGTCGGCACGCGGCTTCAAGGTCTCGGACCGCACCATCAGCGACTGGCGCAAGAAGGGCTCGGTATCGGATCAGCACCAGCCCACGTTCTGGGCTCTGGTCAAGTACCTGGAAACCGAGGCTGCCGAGGTCTCGCCGGACTACCGGCCCCACAGTAAGACGCACTGGAAGTCCCTCCTCGACGCTGCCGATCACCGGCGAAGGTCCCGACAGGGAGGCTCCGGCCCTCGGATCCACATGGACTCCAAGGGCCGCTTCTACGGTGACGAGGCCCAGGTACGGCAGCACTTCTTACCCCGGGACTTCGAGGGCCGCCTCGACGACTTGAACGCGCTGTCGGCCTTCACCACCGACCGCCACGCCCCAGCCCCGACCTACGCCTTCCTGCAGGCGGGACCTTGGGCCGGGAAATCCGCCCTCCTGGCCTGGTTCGTGCTGCCGTTCCGGCCCGCCGGGGTCGATGTCGTCCCGTACTTCGTCGCCAGGCGCCTCGGCACCGACCACCCCGACACCTTCCGTACGACGATGTGCCGGCAACTCGCGGCCGTGGTCGGCAAGCGTGCGCCGTCGGGCCTGGAAGCCCTCTACGAAGCGGCCGCCCGGGCCAGCAGCGACCTCGGCCGCACCCTGCTGCTCGTCGTCGACGGCCTGGACGAAGCCGCCGCCCCACAGGACGGTGGCCTGAGCATCGCCGCGATGCTGCCGAAAGCACTCCCGCCGGGCATGCGCGTGGTGGTGGCCGGGCGGGAGCACCCGCCTCTGCCGATCGACGTGCCCGAAGACCACCCGCTTCGTGACTCTGCCGTCGTACGGCGGCTGACGGCCTCCCCTGCGGCCACTGTCATCCGGGACATGGTCACGCGAGACCTGGCCACACTCCTCAAGAACCGCGAGATGGGCCGCCCCCTGCTCGCCCTGCTGACCGCGGCCCGGGGCCCTCTCAGCGGCGAGGACCTGGCCCACCTGATGGGGGCCGCGACCCTGCCGTACGACGTCGTAGACTTGTTGGGCAGCGTCGCGGGCCGCAGCATGCGCCCGGACGTGTCGGGGCACCTCGCCCTGAGCGGCCCTGTCTGGGGCGACAACCCCGCGCTGCGGACGTACGTACTCGCACACGACGAGCTGCGGCGCGTGGCCTCCGAGAACTTCGGCCCAGCCGGGCTGGCGGAATACGAGGGACGGCTGCACGCCTGGGCGGACCGCTACCGCGAGCAGGGGTGGCCCGAGGGCACCCCGAACTACCTCCTGGCCGGCTATCCCCGCCTGCTGCGGGAGAGCGGTGACGTCGACCGGCTGGCCGGCCTGGTGCTCGATCCGCGCCGTCAGCGGCGGCAAGTGGCCGGGCTGGGGTTGGACCTCGCTCTCGCGGACATCGAGCTGGTTGAGGGCGCGGCCACCGACGACGGTCCGGAAAGCCTCGGCCTCCTGGCCGCAGCCGCCCTGTCCCGTACGTTCCTCAACCGGCGGGCCCGCACGGTACCGCTCGACGTTCCGCGCGCGCTCGCCCGGCTCGGCGACGCCCGACGGGCGACGACCTTGGCGCTCGAGTCCCCCGACGCGGTGTCGAAGGCGCTGGCACTGGCCGACGTAGCACATGAACTGTCCGGCATCGAAGGCGACGACCGAGCCCGGAACGCGGCACAGGATGCCGCGCGGGAGTCCGTGCGGTGGGCAACGACCGCCCGTCGGCAGACACCGGTGTGGGGTGCCGGCGACGACGAGGTCGAGGCCGCCGTCGCCAGGGCGGCGGTAGCCCTGATCGAGACGGGGCAGGAGGAGGCCGGCTCCGAGTTGCTCCGTAGGACGCGGGGCCTGAGCGCCGCGAGCTGCGAGGCGTGGACGGAGGCGGCGGCCCTGCTGTCGAAGCACCGACCGTCCCTGGCCTCGGAGGTTCTGGACGAACTGGAAGAGGACGTGGAGGCCCTCGCCGAGCACGCCGACTCGAGCGAACTCGACGACCCCGCCGCCCTGGTGCAACTGCGGATGGCGCTCGCCCTGGCCGACCCCGGCCGGGCGGAACGCCTCCATCACCGCATCCTCGAACACGCGCGTACGGTCGGGGCGGCGCGCTCGCAGACGTTGTCAGACCTCGACGTCCTGTCGCTCGCCGCGTCAGCTCTGGCCGCCGTGCGCCCCGATGACGCACGGGCGTTGGCCGAACTGGCGGTGCAGCGGATCGAGGGGGCGTGCCGTAAGCCCTCCTCGCTGTCGGCACCGGACCGGGCGCATGTCGGGTTCGGCTTCCGCCTGACGCTGGTACGACTCGCACAGGCACTGCTCGACACCGGAACGTCGCCGGAGGAGGTCAGGGCCCTCTTGGAGGGTGTGCCGGAGGAGTTGCGTGGCACCTACGAGGAACAGGGCCGGCGCCCGGATCGCGACGGCGCCGACTTCGCGGACTCGATCGTCGCCCGCGTCGCGCACTCCGGACACGACCCGGGCGATGACGAGGGCGACGTCGCAGCCGAGCCAGGGCGACTGGCCCGTGTAGCCGTAGCCCTCGCGGCCCAGGGCCGGGAGCAGGAGGCCAGGCAGCACTTGGACGAGGCCCTCGCTCTCCTCTCGGAAACCGACGCGGAGGCCGAAGCCGCCCTGCCGTGGCTCCCCGCTTTTGCGGGCACGTTGCTACGGAACGGGGCGATCAAGGACGCCGAGGCCCTTGCCGCCGCATTGAGTGGCCCGGGTAACCGAGCCCGCGCCCTGTCCGCGATGGCCATGACCCACGCCGATGCGGGACACGAGGCCGGGGCACGCCGGCTGGCGCACGAAGCGGCTTGCGAAGTGGCCCGTGCCGGGAGGGAAGCTGCCGAAGACGAAGCCTGGGCGGTGGCGGCCCAAGCACTGGCACACGCCGGTGAGGGAGATGCGGCGCTGGACCTGATCGACACCACGAAGCCGACCGAACATGCCCGACGAAACGTCTGGAGGCGGGACGCGGCAAGGGCACGCGTCGCCGTCGCTGAAGGGATGGCTGCCCATGACCCGTCCGCAGCGGGCGCGATCGTGGATGAAGTACGGGAAGGATACGAAGCGACCAGCAGCCTGCCGCGTCGGCTGGCCGGGCTTCTCGGCGAACTCGGCGCACTGCTTGTCGCTTCCTCCCGGGGGGATGAGGCCTGCCGCGAGAGGCTGAGCGATTCGGTCAGCTGCGCGCGGGCCTACGCCTACGAAGCACAAGAGGAGTGGGTGCCCCGGACGGTCCTCGTCGACGCTGTACTGCGGGTGGGCGAGGGCCAGGACGTTGATGTCCAGTTGGAATGGCTCGCGCGTCAGCGTCGGATCGGTCACCAGGAACAGTTCCCTGCAGCCGGTCTCGGAGTCCTTCACGCACTGCTCGGCGACACCGATGCCGCGTGGCGGGCGGTGGCCCGCACGGTCGAACCGAGGCGCCGTGCGATCGGCTTCGCCGCGGTCGCCAGCCACCTGGCGCGCGTCCCCGTGCGGTTGGTTCCTGCCGTTCACGAGCCGGGCCCAGACCCGTTCACGCAGGCGTTGCGAGCCTTGGCCATGCTTGCTTCGGCCGACACCCCAGGCGATGTTCGGATGGCCGGCAGGTTCCTGCGCGAGTCGCTGAAGAGCCCCGACTGGTCCAGCGTCCTGCCCGTACTGGCACAGGTCGCTCCCGCTGTGGTGCCTCGACTCCGCGACATCATCTTTGCCCACCTGTGCCTCGAACCGGCTTAAGGGTTCAGCGGCCGTCCGCAGCCGCCGACCCGTCCGGGCGGGCTCCTACTTCTCGACGGTGTAGCTCAGCTGCGCGAACCCGCCGCCGACGTCCTTGACCGTGTCCAGGCGCAGCGGAACGTCCTGGGCCAGGTCGCCGAAGAGCCGGTGACCGCTGCCGATGAGGACCGGAGCGACACTGATGATGTCGCTGCCCAGACGGCCTGCGTTGTCGACGACGCTCAGCTCGGCATCGGGCCAGGCGCGGGCGAGCCACATCGACGTCCGCCGCTGCGAGGAATGTGAGCGAACGGCCGGCGCCTGGCTGCCCGAACCGCTCCTGGAGGGCGACCCGATGCTCGGCCCGGCCGACACCTTCGAGCAACGCGAATCGGTCTCCCTCGCCGTACTGACCCTGATGGAACGCCTCACCCCGGTCGAGCGGGCCGTCTACGTCCTGCGCGAGGTTCTCCTACAGCCACGCCGAGATGGCCCAGATCCTCGACATCACCGAGTCCGCCAGCCAGCAGCACGTCCACCGGGCCCGGACCCGGATCGCCGACGAGCGCCGCCGCACCGGCGAGGCCGACCCCGCGTCCGCGCGCCGGGTCGTCGAGGAGTTCCTCGCCGCCGCCGCGTCCGGTCGCACCGAACGGCTGGTGGCGCTGCTCACCGACGACGTGATGGCACTCTCGGACGGCGCCGGCCTGGCCAAGCGGCTCTTGCAGTACAAGACGCCCAAGCAGGTCGCCTCCTACGTACGGGCCGGCTTCAAGCCCACGCCGGCGAAGCGGCGGCTGGCAGGCGGCTCACCCACATTCCACTTCGCGCTGGTCAACGGCTCCCCGGCCGTCCTCGCCGTCATCGACCACCGGGTCGTGGGCACCGTGGCGTTCGAAGTCCGTGACGGGAAGGTCGCGTCCCTGCGCGGCATAGGCGCAACGGGCCGACTCGCGCGCCTCAACGAGGCCTGGCGGCAGCACGAACCCGACGCGCCGGTCATCGCCACGTGGTGACCGGATCGGCCGGCCAGGCTTCCGGTCGTACGTACCCTGCTACTACCTCGGCAGGGCGTGACCGCGCAGGGTCAGCCGGTGCGGCGGGAGCGGGAAAGAGCCCGCCAGCCGAGCACTGTGCCGATCAGCCCCAGAAGCAGAGCCACGTAGGCGCCACCCAGCCCGTTGCCGGTACCGAGCCCACCGTCGGCAGTGGCCGCGACCAGCCCGCCGAGAGCCATGGCAATCACCCCCGAGCCCACGGCCGCCGTGGCCCCGAAAGAACCGCTGACGATGCCGAGACGACCGGCGGGACGGGTCAACGCCAGCACAGCGATGACCACCGCGGCCAGCCCCAGCAGCCCGCCGGTGGTGGCTCCGAGCCTCCCGAGGCTGAACTCGGTGACGCCGACAGCGACCGGCTGGACCGAGGCATGTGCTGGCGCTGGTGTGGCAAGACCGAGCCCGGCGAGCAGGGCGGTCGCGGAGGCGACGGACAGGCGACGAGCGGACATCAGGGTGCTCCTTCTCTTCCCACGACTGGATGTGGTTCGAGCATGTCGGCCGGGCCCCTGGCAGGTCGTCCCGCAGGCGCAGGCACTTCGCGCTACCACGGACGCGGCAGGTGCCGCGGAGCTACTGCGCGCGTGGTAGTCGGCCGCTCGTCCGCGAGCGGGATTCGCCCGCAGCAGCCTCCGGCTACGGTGCGCGCATGAGCAAACGACGGTTCCGTGTTCGGGCCGGTGTCAGAGACTGGCTGATCGCCGTAGGCGTGGCGGGGGCGCTGCTGGTCACCGGGCTGTCCGGGCAGCACTCCGCCACGGGCCTCGGCCTGCTCGGCTACGTGCTGTTGACGGTCGGCGGCTTGGCGCTGGCCGCAGGCCGCCGGGCTCCGGTTGCCGTCCTCGCCGTCACCGGGCTCTGCGCGGTGGGCTACCAGGCGGCGGGGTTCGACGTGGCTGCCGTCGCGTTCCTCTTCGCGGTGTACGCGGCCATGCGGGCCGGACACCGCATCGTCACGGTGGCGGTGAGCGTGGCCGTACTGGCCGCGCTCCCCCTCGCGGCCCTCGCCTCGGGCCTGCACGACACGGGCGAGGCGTTCGCGCAGGCCCGGGGCGCCCTCCAAATCGCCTGGCTCATCGCCGCCGGAGCTGCCGGTGAAGCCCTCCGGCAGGCCGAGCAACGGGCCGACGAAGCCGAACGCACCCGGGAGGAGACCGCGCGGCGCCGCGCCGACGAGGAGCGGCTGCACATCGCGCGGGAGCTGCACGATTCGCTCACCCACCAGATCTCGGTCATCAAGGTGCAGTCCGAAGCCGCCGTCCATGTGGCCCGCAAGCGCGGCGAAGAGGTCCCGGAGGCCCTGCTGGCCATCCGAGAGGCCGGCCGGGAGGCGTCCCGGGAGCTCCGCGCCACCCTGGAGGCCCTGCGCGACGACGACACCACCCCGCCACACGGCCTCGACCACATCCCCGAACTGGTGGAACGGGCAGGCAAGACCGGTGTGCGGGCGACCCTGACGATCCAGGGCCGTCAGCACGACGTGCCGGCCGCGGTGGGCCGCACGCTCTACCGGATCGTCCAGGAGTCCCTCACCAACATCGCCCGTCACGCGGACGCCACCACGGCATCGGTCCACATCGACTACCGCCCGGACGCTGTCGCCCTCCAGGTCGATGACGACGGCAAGGCCACACCAGACGCCGTCCCCGTGCCGGGCATGGGACTGCTCGGGATGCGCGAACGCGTCACTGTCCTCGGCGGTCGCCTTCGGGCAGCACCGCGTGACGAGGGTGGCTTCACCGTCCAGGCCGAACTCCCCGTGGAGCGTGCCTCGTGATCCGTGTCCTGCTGGTCGACGACCAGCCGCTCATCCGTAGCGGATTCCGCGCGTTCCTCGACCTCGAAGACGACATCGAGGTCGTGGCCGAGGCCGCCAACGGGCAGGAGGGTCTGGAGCTCGCCAGAGAGCACGTGCCCGACATCGCACTCATCGACATCCAGATGCCGGTCCTCGACGGCATCGAGGCGACCCGGCGCATCGCAGCAGACCCGGCGTTGAGCGGGGTGCACGTCGTCATCCTCACCAACTACGGCCTGGACGAATACGTCTTCAACGCCCTGTCCGCCGGGGCCGCCGGATTCCTCGTCAAGGACATCGAGCCGGAGGACTTCCTGCACGCTGTACGCGTCGCCGCGCGCGGCGACGCCCTCCTCGCACCCTCGATCACCCGCAAGCTGATCAACCGGTACGTCAGCCAGCCACTCCCCAGCACCACGGGGCCGGCGCTGGAAGAACTGACCAGCCGCGAACGTGAAGCCGTCGTACTGGTCGCACAGGGCCTGTCCAACGACGAGATCGCGGACCGCATGGTGATCAGCCCGCTGACCGCGAAAACCCACGTCAACCGGGCCATGACCAAGCTCCACGCCCGCGACCGCGCCCAGCTCGTGATCCTCGCCTACGAATCCGGCCTGGTAGCCCCACGCAACTCCTGACATCCGCTCAGCAACACCCTGGACCGGTGGAAGCGCGTCGGTGTTCGGCATTGATGCGTTGGGCTTCCTCCAGCTGGTCCTCCAGGACCACGATGCGGCAGGCCGCCTCGACAGGTGTGCCCTGGTCGACGAGTTCGCGGGCGCGGGCGGCGATGCGCAGTTGGTAGCGGGAGTAGCGGCGGTGTCCTCCGGCTGAGCGGAGTGGGGTGATGAGGCGGGCGTCGCCGATGGCGCGGAGGAAGCCCTGGGTGGTGCCGAGCATTTCGGCGGCCCGGCCCATGGTGTAGGCGGGGTAGTC
>NZ_JANFAK020000163.1 GCF_024721315.2 Streptomyces sp. Isolate_45 | reverse complement strand
CTCGCGAGCGCCCTCGCGATGCTCCGCACCAAGCACGCCGACCTGCCGTCGCGCAAGCACGGCAACCCGCCGCAGTAAACGAAGGAGACATGCCACCGATGAGCATCGCCACCGACACCCTGCTGAAGGTCGAGAAGGGCAACGCCGAGCCCGAGGAGCTGGCCGCGATCACCGCGATCCTGCTCGCCCGCGCCGCCGCGACCCCCGAGGCCGTCAGCACCCCCCGCCCTCCGGCCGGCTGGCGCCGCCTGGAGCGCAGCCGGGGCTTCCAGGCCCCCCACAGCTGGCGCTGACCCCGCAGCACGCACCCGCTCTTCCCGACGGCCGCTCAGCCGCCCTTGACCTTGATGCCCTCCGGCAGCGAGTCGAGGCGCGGCGGGCGGCCGTCGGCCGTCCGGCACCCGTCCAGCCGCAGCGCCCGGCAACCGAGTACGGCGAGACCGCTCAGGTCCTCGGGCAGCGTGCAGCGATGCAGGACCAACCGCTCCAGGCCCGGGGGGCCGCTCTCCAGGCGCGGGAGCCAATCCCGCAGGTCATAGCCGTACAGTGTGAGGCCGGTCAGGCTCTCCAGGGTGCCGAGCCCGGTGAAGCCGCGGGGTGTCCCCTCGCCCTGGAGCGACAGTTGGCGCAGACGGACGCCGACGCCGAGGGAGTCGAGCTCGACGTCCGCGGGGAGCCGCCCCAGGGACAGCGTCCGCAACCTCGCGACACCCGGTATCCCGTCCGGCCCCGGGCAGGTGCTCCAGTTCAGGAGCTGGAGGAACTCCAGGTCCGGCAACTCGCCCAGCGGCCCCGTGTCGCGCAGCGCCACGTTGCCCCAGGCGTCGAGCGCCGTCAGGCCGGTGAAGGAGGCCACGGGCGCGAGGTCGGCGTCGTCCCGCAGGTCGGTCACCGAGAGCCTGTCCAGCTCTCCCAGTTCCTTGAAAGCTGCCAGCCCTCGGGCGAAGGGATAGTGCACCGCGATCCGCCGGGCACCGGGGAGCAGCGGCATCGCCTGCCACTGGGCGGCGTGGGTCAGCGAGAGCCAGATCTCGTCCAGCGCGATCCGGGACAGGACGCGCCGCGCGTAGTCGTGCGGATCGAAGTACTCCCACACATCGGCGAGTTGCCGCTGCGACGTGTGCCGTGGGTCCTCGGTCCACTGCCCCAGCCTGCGCAGTGCGCCCTCGCCGCCGATCAGCGCCGTCGTCCGTACCAGGGCCCGCACCGCGGCCTCGGACTCGCCTCTCAGGGACGGCGGCAGGAGCCGCAACACCGGCGGGCCCACCGCCGACAGGGAAGTGGCCTCGCTCTCCCGGCGGGGCGGGATCAGGGAGCCCAGGGCCTCGTCCAGGGGGACGGCCACCGCGTCGGGGACGGACGGCATCGTCTCCAGGCAGGACGCCGCCAGCAGGCGCAGGCGGCGTGCGTGGCGGGGTTCGGCGACGGCCCGGGCCAGGACGCCCTCGATCAGCTCCTCCCGCTGCGTGCGGTTGGCGTGGCCCGCCGTCATCACGATCGTCTCGTGCCACAGGTCCAGGTGCGCCCGTTCCACCAGGTTTCCGATGCGATCCTCCGAGGCCGCCTCGGCCGCCGCCAGGTACTCCTGGAAACTGCGGTGCACGAAGTCCACGCGGTCCTCGGCCGGCGCCCGCAGCACGCCCGAGCGCACCAGCAGGTGGTCCAGTACGGCAGCCCCGTCCGCCTCCTCCAGGTGCCGCATCGCGGAGATGGCGCCGCGCACGTGCTCGGCGGCCCGGTCCCGCGCGATCTCGCTGCGATTGTTGTCCGACAGCCGCCAGGCCAGGTCCTGGAGCAGCAGGAGCTTGTCCGTCAGGGTCAACGGGACGCCGAGGTCGCCGGGGACGCCCCGCTCCGTGTCCCGCCGGTGCAGCAGGATCTCCAAAGCCGTGCGGTACAACTCCATCCGACTACGCGGAAGTTGACGGCGCCGCTCCAGGTGCAGCGCGCACAGGAGCGCGGCCATCAGGGGGCTCGCGGCCAGGGACTGGAGGTGGGGCCGGTCCTGCAGCCGGGTGATCAGGGAACGCTCGTAGTCGGGGAGCTGCTCGGGCTCGCAGGGCAGCCGGTCCCCCTGCTCCCGGACGGCCCGGTGCCACTGGCGGACGAACACCACCAGGTCAGCCGGCCGCATCCGGTCCAGCAGCACCGGCCGGAACCGCTCGTCGCGCAGCCAGTCCCTGCCCGCCGCCGCCGGGCGCGAGGTGACCACCACCCGGTTCTGCGGGTAGGCCGCCAACAGCGTGCGCAGCCACCGGTGGACCTCCCGGCGCTCGCCCGTCGGTAGTTCGTCGACCCCGTCGACCAACAGGAGGACCCGCCCGCCGGACAACAGCCGGTCCATCCACGCGCGCGGCATGTGGCCGGTGAGGGGACCGGCCAGTTGGTCCAGCAGGGCCTCGGGCGCCGGGAGGCCGCGCCCCGCGTACCGGCGCAGCTTGATCACGACGGGAACCAGGCCGTTCCACCCGGCCAGGGCTCCCGTGAACGCTCCGCGCGCCGCCGTCACCGCCAGCCAATGGAGCATGGTCGTCTTCCCGGAGCCGGCCTCGCCGCGCAGCAGGACCCTGGGCGCCTCGCTCAGCGCCGCCTCCACCCGCACGCCGTGCTCGCCCCGCTCCTCGGCCCACGCTCCCGCCGGGCCGCGCGGCGAGGCCGCCCGCCGCGATGGCCGGCCGGACTCCCCGACGCCGGTCCGCAGACTCACGTACGCGACCGACAGTTTGGTCCGGGGGGCCCGGTCCGAGGCGAAGCTGAACAGCTCCACCTCGTCCAGCGTCCCGCTGATGAGCTCCAGGTACTCCCGCAGGAACGCCTCGTCCTCGCCGGCGCCCTCGGGTGCGTACAAGGAGCGGACGGGCAGGCGGTCCAACGCGCGGGCCACCTCAGCGGCCAACGTGGTGGTACGGGACAGCAGTTCGGTGACGGCCCGCTCCGTGAAGACCGGCAGGTGCTTCAGCATCCGTACGTAGCAGTCGACGGATTCGGCGAACAGGGCGTCGTGGAAGGCGGCCGCGGCCTCGGACAGCCCTGCCGGGGAAGGGACTTCACGGCGGATCCCGCGGGCCAGCTCCGACGGGTCGGCGTCCGCGCCGATGATCGCCCCGTCCGAGAGGTCGGCGCGGACGAAGGTGTCCGAGACGGCGTCGAGCGCCGCCCGGCGTTCGTGGTCGGGAAGCCCGCGGAACTCGTGCGCCAGAAGCGGCTCCAGGCGCGCGGCCACGGCATCGGCCATGTCCTCGAACTGCCGCTCCAGACCCCGCTGGTGACGCAGTCCCGGTACGCGGAAGCGAATCAGGTCCGACATGGGGGAGTCGGCCTCCTGCGCGCGCCGCCGCGGCCCGAGCCACAGGGATACCGCGCGGGTGGCCAGCACCCTGCCCAGATTGATGGCCGCGGCCTCGGCGCTCACGTGTGCCCCCTCCGTCAGAAGAACAGAACGCCGGGAACCCTCCACGGGTTCCCGGCGTCCCGGGTGAACGACGGAGCGGACCGCCCGCCTACCGCAGGCGGGCCATCAGCGCGTGCTCGACGAGCGTGATGAGCGCGCTCTTCGCGTCACCGCGGTGGCGGGCGTCGGTGGTGATGATGGGGGCGTCCGGGCCGATCTGCAGGGCCTCGCGGACTTCCTCCGGCGTGTACGGCTGGTGCCCCTCGAAGCCGTTGAGGGCCACGACGAACGGCAGGCCGCTGTTCTCGAAGTAGTCCACCGCGGGGAAGCAGTCCGCCAGGCGCCGCGTGTCGACCAGCACGATCGCGCCGATGGCGCCGCGGACCAGGTCGTCCCACATGAACCAGAAGCGGTCCTGACCGGGGGTACCGAAGAGGTACAGGATCAGGTCCTGGTCCAGGGTGATGCGGCCGAAGTCCATGGCGACCGTGGTGGTCGTCTTGTCACCGGTGTGGGTGAGGTCGTCGATGCCCGCACTGGCGGACGTCATGACGGCTTCGGTGCGCAGCGGGTTGATCTCGGAGACCGCGCCGACGAACGTGGTCTTGCCCACGCCGAAGCCGCCCGCCACCACGATCTTCGCGGAGGTGGTGGAGCGCGGTGCCCCTCCAGCAGACCCTCCGTTAGAGCTTGCGAAGTCCACTGAGCACCCTTTCGAGCAGTGTCACATCTGGCTGGCCGCCGGCGGACTCGTCGCCGCCGGGCTGGTGAATGGCGACGAGGCCCGCCTCCGCCAGGTCGGCGACGAGGATCCGGGCGACACCAAGAGGAATGGAGAGAAGTGCCGAGATCTCCGCAACGGATTTGATCTCCTGGCACAGGCGGCAGATGCGCTGGTGCTCGGGCAACTGCCCTTGCAACCGCGCGGGATCGGCCGTGGTACTGACCAGCGCCTCGATGGCGAGCTGGTAACGCGGCCGCGTACGGCCGCCGGTCATGGCGTACGGACGCACCAGCGGGTTGTGCGCCTTCGGAGCCTGGGGCTGCGAGGACCGCATGGGACCCTGCGAGGGCCGGTGGCCCTGCGGGGGCTGCTGCGGCTGCTGGGGCTGGCCGTACTGCTGGTACGGGTTGTGCTCCGGCACGGGCCGGCTGGGAGCGGAGGGAAAATTGAAGCGGTTCTGGTCGTGCCCACCCTGCGGCTGCTGCGCGCCGCCATAAGGATGTCCTCCGGGTGTTGTCACGTTTCCTCCTCCGACTCCAAGAACGCAGTACTCCCTGTGGAACCGCGCCACCGCACCCTATGGTGCGGTGACGCGAAACGCACTGCTTGTTTGCTAGTTGAGAAGACTTCCCTGGAGCTCCGCACGCAGGTCCGGAGTCAGGACGCTGCCCGCGCGGTCCACGAGGAGGGCCATCTCGTAGCCCACGAGGCCGATGTCGCACTCGGGGTGCGCGAGCACCGCGAGCGACGAACCGTCCGACACGGACATGAGGAAGAGGAACCCGCGGTCCATCTCCACGACGGTCTGGTTGACGGCGCCACCCTCGAAGATCCGGGAGGCTCCGGCGGTCAGCGACGTCAGACCGGAGGCCACGGCCGCCAGCTGATCGGCGCGGTCGCGCGGGAATCCGTCGGACATCGCCAGAAGAAGGCCGTCGGCGGAGACCACCACCGTGTGGGACACCCCTGGGGTGTTGTCCACGAAGTTGGTGATCAACCAGTTCAGGTTCTGTGCCGCCTGGCTCATCGGGCTCACACTAACGCTCCTGGTCATAGCTGTTACTTGACTGCTCGGATCCCGCGCTGCGTCCCTGTTGGACACCGCGCCGCAGGTTGCTCAACCTGCCGCGGACGTCCTCCGGTGCGCGGGAGACCTGGGGGCCGCCCTGCGGGGTCGTCTCCGCAGCGCCCTCGACCAGGTTGGCCTTGGGCACCCGCCGAGGGAGACCGGACGGGGTGACCCCGCCCGCCTTCGGCTCACGGAGCTTGCCGGCCTGCTGCCAGCGCTCGTCGTTCGTCGAACGCCAGGCCTCGGTGCCTTCGGTTTCCTCCGGGGCCCGCTTCGGTTCGGCGGGCTGCTGCTGACGCTGCGGCCGCTGCTCGAAGAGAGATCCGGTGGACTCCGCTTCCTGCTTCGCCGGCTGCCACTGCTGCTGGCTGCCGCGTCGCGGCAGGCCCGCTCCGGTCATTTGGTGACCGGTGTCGGCAGCGGCGCCCGGACGGTCGAAGCCTACGCGCTCCGCGGCCGGTTCGGGAGCGGACGGTGATTCCGATTCGGTCCCGTAGCTCTGCTGGTAGGAGCCCGAATAGGTGTTCTGCTGGGGCCACTCGGCCTGCTGGGACTGGTCCTCGTAGCCACCCTCGTACGACGGCGCGGACTGCTGGGGGTCCTGGTAGCCGACCTCCGGATAGGCATATGCCTGGTCCGGGTACGCCTCGTAGCCCGACTGCTGCTGCGGAGCCTCGTAGCCGTTCTCGTAGCTCTGCGCGGCCGGTTCCTCATAGCCCTGGTACGGCTGGTAGCCGTGTTCCGGCTGAGGTTCCGGATAGTCCTGGGCCGGGTACTCGGCCTGCCCCTGCGGGTAGCCGACCTGAGCCTCCAGCGCGGCCCGGCGCTCCTCGCGGCCCAGGGACCGTACGACCGGGTCCGCGGTCGCCCCGTCGGGGCTCGGGCCGCCCTGGCGGTCGTACGCCGAGTCGTCGAAGCCGAGTTCGGCGGCGGTGCGCAGCGGGGCGGCCAGCTGGGTCTTCTGCTCCGGAATGATCGAGGAGACCGTGAAGTCGTCGTCCGGCATGCCCTCGCCACCACCACCGTGGGTGATCGCGTCCGGGAGCATCACCAGCGAGGTGGTGCCCGCCGCCTCGCCCGAGGGGCGCAGCTGGACGCGGATGCTGTGGCGGTCCGCCAGCCGGCCGACCACGAACAGACCCATGCGCTGCGAGATCGCGGCGTCCACGGTCGGCGGGTTGGCCAGCTTGTGGTTGATGTCCGCGAAGTCCTCGGCGGTGAGGCCGATGCCCTTGTCGTGGATCTCGACCATGACGCGGCCGTCGGGCAGGCGCGTGGCGTTGACGCGCACCTTGGTCTGCGGGGAGGAGAACGTGGTGGCGTTCTCCAGCAGCTCGGCGAGCAGGTGCACGAGGTCGGTCACGGCCTGGCCGTGGATCTCGGCCTCGGAGACGCCGGAGAGCTCGATGCGCTCGTACTGCTCCACCTCGGAGGAGGCGGCGCGCAGGACGTCGACGAGGGGCACCGGCTGGTCCCAGCGGCGGCCCGGGTTCTCACCCGCGAGGATGAGGAGGTTCTCGCCGTTGCGGCGCATGCGGGTGGCCAGGTGGTCCAGGCGGAAGAGGTTCTCCAGCTGGTCCGGGTCGGCCTCGTTGTTCTCCAGGTCGGTGATGAGGGTCAGCTGGCCCTCGATCAGCGACTGGTTGCGCATGGAGAGGTTCGTGAAGATCGCGTTGACGTTCCCTCGCAGGAGGGCCTGCTCGGCGGCGAGCCGGACCGCTTCCCGGTGGACCTGGTCGAAGGCGCGGGCGACCTCGCCGATCTCGTCCCGGGAGTTGATCGGGATCGGCGCGACCCGGGTGTCGACCTTGCCCGGGTCGGTGCGCGAGAGCTGGTCGACGAGCATCGGCAGGCGCTGCTCGGCGATGTCGAAGGCGGAGCTGCGCAGGTGGCGCATCGCGCGGCCCATCTGGCGGGCCATCATACCGGCCAGGATGAAGGCGGCGAGCAGGGCCACGACCACGATCGCGCCGGTCAGGATGGCGTCACCGCGGGACTCGTCGGACACCGCGACTGCGTCGTCGACGGCCTTTTCGAGGAGTTCCTTCTCGATCTCGGCGTAGCCGTCGAACTTGGCGGTGGAGGCGGCCTGCCAGGCGGCCGGCGTGGTGCCGTTCTGGGCCAGCTTCGTGTTCTTGTCGCCGCCGGCTATCGCCTCGGTCATGCCGACCAGCGGGGAGCCGTTGACCACGGGCGGAGCCTTGAAGACGGCGCCGGACTGCTCGGCGGCCTGCTTGGCCTGCGCGAGCTTGGCGGCCCCCTCCTGGGACTTCTTGCCCATGACCTCCTTGAGCCGGTTCGTCTCCTCGTCGGTACCGGCGGCGACGTACTCGCCGATGGCTATCTCTTCGAGGTAGGCGTAGGAGGAGAAGGCGACGAGCTGGGCCTTGCGGATCTCCTCGTTCTCGTTCGGACGCACCAGCAGGTGCGTGCCGACCGAGCGCTGGAGGGAGTTCGCGGCCTTCGCCAGCTCGATCGCGTAGACCATGCGGCCGTAGCTGGTGACGTTGCCGGTGCCGAGGCCGAGTTCGTTGGAGAACTGCATGAGGTAGTGCTGGACCAGCACGTACCCCTCTTCGGTCGGGATGGGGCCCGCCGAGGCCGGAAGGTTCTTCTTCGCCGACTCGGGGACGGCGTAGGCGGTCTTGCGGACCTGCTCCAGCTTCGGCTCCTCCTGGCGGAAGAGCTCCAGGCGACGCTCCAGGCCCTGCTTCGCGGGCAGGTCCTTCGCGGCCGTCGCGAACTTGGCCTTGGCGGCGTCGGTGGCGGCGTACGCCTTCGACACGACGTCGCTGTTGCGGTCGCCCTTGAGGAGCGGCTCGGCGGTCAGGTCGCGCTCGTTGAGGAGCGCCTGGCCGTACTCGGCCGCGGCCTGGACGATGCGCGCGGTCTTCTCGGCGTCCTTCGCCTCGTTCCAGCTGTCGACCGAACCCTTGACCTGGAAGCCGCCCATGACCAGTCCGACGAGGACGGGTACGAGGAGGATGGCGTTCAGACGGGTCGGCACGCGCCAGTTGCGGGGGGACAGCTTGCTGGTGCTACCGCCGCTCGTGGGTGGGTCCACGGGCACGTCGACGGATGACGTGGCCGCGCGCGGCGGCGGGGTGAAGTTGCCGCGCGCGGGTTCATCCGCGGGGCTCGAGTTGCTTCGCCTCACTCGACCAACAACCTCTCGGCGGTGCTACTAGCTAGTTCGTTGAATTCCAGCACGGTTAACGGCCGTGTTCCAAACAGTTGAAATCGGCGATTCACAGAGCCTTAAGCCCCACATAAACCGGACATAAAGAGCGAGCTGCGGCAAAAACGGGGCCAGTCGTGCGCGCAGCGGCACCGGGCGAACGCACCCTGTGTCCACAGGGCCGATAATTCTCTGTCGAAACGTTATGAACGACAGGGGCGGGCCGTGTCGTAAGACACAGCCCGCCCCCGCGCACGACATGAGGAAACGTGTTACTTGAGCCGGGCCATCAGCGCGTGCTCGACGAGCGTGATGAGCGCGCTCTTCGCGTCACCGCGGTGGCGGGCGTCGGTGGTGATGATGGGGGCGTCCGGGCCGATCTGCAGGGCCTCGCGGACTTCCTCCGGCGTGTACGGCTGGTGCCCCTCGAAGCCGTTGAGGGCCACGACGAACGGCAGGCCGCTGTTCTCGAAGTAGTCCACCGCGGGGAAGCAGTCCGCCAGGCGCCGCGTGTCGACCAGCACGATCGCGCCGATGGCGCCGCGGACCAGGTCGTCCCACATGAACCAGAAGCGGTCCTGACCGGGGGTACCGAAGAGGTACAGGATCAGGTCCTGGTCCAGGGTGATGCGGCCGAAGTCCATGGCGACCGTGGTGGTCGTCTTGTCACCGGTGTGGGTGAGGTCGTCGATGCCCGCACTGGCGGACGTCATGACGGCTTCGGTGCGCAGCGGGTTGATCTCGGAGACCGCGCCGACGAACGTGGTCTTGCCCACGCCGAAGCCGCCCGCCACCACGATCTTCGCGGAGGTGGTGGAGCGAGGAGCCGCTCCGGCGTCAGAGCTTGCGAAGTCCACTGAGAACCCTCTCGAGCAGCGTTACATCCGGCGTTCCGCCGGCCTCTCCATTGCCCGGCTGGTGGATGGCCACCATTCCGGCCTCCGCCAGGTCGGCGACGAGGATCCGGGCGACACCGAGCGGCATCGACAGCAGTGCGGAGACCTCCGCGACCGACTTCACCTCACGGCAGAGCGTGCAGATGCGCTGGTGCTCCGGCAGCAGGCCGGACAGGTGCATCGGATCGGCCGTGGTGCTGACCAGCGCCTCGATGGCGAGCTGGTAGCGCGGACGGGTCCGGCCTCCGGTCATCGCGTACGGACGTACCAGCGGCTGGTCGCCTTCCGAGTACGAATCTCCGTACGCATCGGGATAGGCGGGGGGCGGGGTCATTGATCCTCCGGGCTGGACAGCAGTGGTCAGCGTGCCGTCTGACGGGGCGGCCGGTGGGGGGACGTGATGACGGCCTGGCGGGGGTACTGGGTACCGGGGGTGGGGTCCCGGTCCCCCGGCCGGAAGTACCGTCCGGCCGGGGGATGTGCAGTCAGATGAGCAGGCTTCCCTGAAGCTCGGCGCGCAGGTCCGGGGTGAGGACACTGCCCGCGCGGTCCACGAGGAGGGCCATTTCGTAGCCCACGAGGCCGATGTCGCACTCCGGGTGGGCGAGTACGGCCAGCGAGGAGCCGTCCGAGACGGACATGAGGAAGAGGAATCCCCGGTCCATCTCCACGACGGTCTGGTTGACGGCGCCACCCTCGAAGATCCGGGAGGCACCGGCGGTCAGCGACGTCAGACCGGAGGCCACGGCCGCCAGCTGATCGGCGCGGTCACGGGGGAATCCTTCGGACATCGCCAGAAGGAGTCCATCGGCGGAAACCACCACCGTGTGGGACACCCCGGGGGTGTTGTCCACGAAGTTGGTGATCAACCAGTTCAGGTTCTGTGCCGCCTGGCTCATCGAACTCAACTAACGCTCCTGCTGGTAAGTGGGGTCGATGTGGTAACTGCCGGTCGCGGGGCCGGTGGTGCCGGCCTGGCGCCCCTGCTGGATACCGCGTCGGAGGTTGGTGAGACGGCCGCGGACGTCGTCCGGAGCACGCGAAACCTGCGGGCCCGCCTGGGCTTCGGCCTGCTGCTGCGCGGTGCCGGCCACGAGGTTCGCCCGCGGTACCCGGCGGGGCAGCCCCGACGTCGTGATCCCTCCGGCGGCGGGCTGACGGACGCGCTCGGCCTGCCGCATCAGCTCGTCGTTGGGGGAGGAGCGCCAGCTGACCGTCGGCGTGCTGCCGGTCACCGCGGCGGCCGGCTCGGCGGCGAGCTCCGGGCCGCGCTGAGCCTGCACCTGGTGCTGCTGGTGCTGCTGAGGCTGCTGGGGTACGGCCGGTGCCTGCGCGGCGGGCTGCTCGCCCTCCTCGCGGAACCAGTTCGACTCCAGCGTGTCGAAGATCGGGCTGCGGCCCGCGCCGCCCATGGGCTGCGACGGCGCCGGCGGCAGGGCCTCGGGCTGGTGGGCCTGGGGCAGCCGGGGCGCGTCGGGACGCGGAGCCGGGGCGGGCGCCGGCGCGTAGCCGCCGGGCTGCTGGTCCTGGCCGTAGCCACCGACACCCGGACCACCGGTCCGCGGCGCCGGCTGCTGGGGCGCGGCCGGACGGGCGAACTGGCCGGTCGAGGCCGGGTCCAGCGGGCCGCCCAGCTGCGGGCGCTCGAACTGGCCCGTGGCGGACGGGTCCAGGGGACCCCGTACGTCGGGACGCTCGAACTGCCCGGTCGTGCTGTTGGCGGGGTTGCCGCCGGTCGCCTGGGGCGGGTACGGGGCGTTGTAGTCCGGGCGGGCGAACTCGGAGGTCGAGCCGGGGCCCGAGAGCTCGTCGTGACCGCGCGGGACCTCGTGGCCGCCCTGTGCGGAACCCCAGCTGGTGGCCGGCGGGATCCCTGCGGGCGAACCGCTCGAACCGGGAAGCTCCGCGCGGGGGGCGCCGCCGCGCGGCGGCAGCTGCGGCCGCTTGCGCTGGACCGGGGCGGGCTGCTGCTGCCCGGCCTGCTGCTGCGACTGCTGCTGGCCCTGCTGGAACTGGTTCTGCTGGCCCTGCTGGAACTGGTTCTGCTGGGGCTGCTGCTGACCCTGCTGCGGCTGGGGCGGCTGCGGCCGCTCGAAGCCGTTGCCCTGGGCGAAGGCGCCGGGGCCGGACGACTGGGGCGCCGCCGGGCGGGCCTGCGGGCCGCCGGACTGGCCGCGCGACGGCAGCGGGGCGCCGCTGCCGAAGGCCGCCTGACCCTGGCCGGTCGGAGCCGAGGGGCCACCCTGCTGCGGGCGACCGCCCTGCGGGCCCTGACCCTGGCCGGGGCCCTGGGGACGCTGCTGCTGACCGGGGCCACCGCCCTGGCCGGGCAGTGCGGGGCGTTGGCCGCCACCGGCGACCTGACCGCGCTGCGGACCGGTGCCGACGGGGGGACGCGTACCCGCACCGGGCACGGAGGCCTGGCCACCGGGACCGCCGGGACCACCCGGGTTGCCCTGCGATCCGGGGCCGCCCTGGCCCGGCATCGGAGCCGGCTTCTTGCCGCCCTGGGCGACGTCCACCGGCAGCATGACGAGGGCCGTCGTACCGCCCGAGTCGGAGGGGCGCAGCTGGATGCGGATGCCGTGTCGCAGGGACAGGCGGCCGACCACGAACAGGCCCATGCGGCGGGAGACGGAGACGTCCACGGTCGGCGGCGCCGCGAGGCGCTCGTTGATCGCGGCCAGGTCCTCGGGGGAGAGGCCGATGCCGGTGTCGTGGATCTCGACGAGCACGCGGCCGTCGGGCAGCGCGTGACCGGTGACCTTGACCTTGGTCTGCGGCGAGGAGAACGAGGTGGCGTTCTCCAGCAGCTCCGCGAGCAGGTGGACGAGGTCGTTGACGACGCGGCCGGCGACGTCGGTGCCGGGCACCGACGAGAGTTCGATGCGCTCGTACTGCTCCACCTCGGACGCCGCGGCGCGGAGCACGTCGACGAGCGGGACGGGGCGGGTCCACCGGCGGCCCGGCTCCTCACCCGCGAGGACGAGGAGGTTTTCGCCGTTACGGCGCATGCGGGTCGCGAGGTGGTCGAGCTTGAAGAGCGAGGACAGCTGGTCCGGGTCGGCCTCGCGCGACTCCAGTTCGGAGATGAGCGAGAGCTGACGCTGGATGAGGCCCTGCGAGCGGCGCGAGAGGTTGGTGAACATCGCGTTGACGTTGCCCCGGAGGAGGGCCTGCTCGGCGGCGAGGCGGACGGCCTCGCGGTGCACGTCGTCGAAGGCCGCGGCCACCTGGCCGATCTCGTCGCGGGTGTGCAGACCGACGGACTCCACGGAGGTGTCCACGTCCTGCGGGTCCGACTCGGAGAGCTGCTTGACGAGCTCGGGCAGACGGTCCTGGGCGACGCGCGTCGCGGTGTCCTGCAGGCGGCGCAGCGAGCGGATCATCGACCGGGCCATGACGAACGCGCCGACGAGGGAGACACCGAGGACGAGGAGGATGAGGGCACCGTTGATGATGGCGTCCTGCTGCGAGTCGTTCTTGAGCTCGCGCGCCTTCTGCTCCATGTCCTCGAGCAGCGTCAGCTCGATGACCTTCATCGCCTGGAGCTTGGTGTCGTCGGCGTCGTACCAGTCCATCCAGGACCGGTTCTTCTCCTTGCCGAGCTGTCCCGGGGTGGTCAGGACGCGGCGGGCGTAGTGGTCCGCGGTGCCGATCTCCGAGTTGCCGTCCCCGAGCGAGGCGAGGAGGTCCTCCGCCTTGCCCTGGTAGGCCACGTCGAAGGCCTTCCGGGACTGGCTCTCGCCGCGGAGCGCGGAGAGCGCGTAGAGGCGGTCGTTCTCCTCCAGCTTGCCCGGCTTGTCGCTGCTCTCGGGGAGCGAGGCGGCGATGACCGCGCGCTGGATCGAGGCGTACTCCTTGGCGGACGAGAAGGCCGCCAGGGCACGGGTGCGCTTGATCATCTCGGGGCTGGAGGTGGCCTGGGCCATGTCCTGCGAGAGGGAGAGGAGCGAGGTGATCAGCGCGTTGTACTCGGTGACGGTCTGCTGGGCGCCGTTGGCGTACGCCTTCTTGCGGATGTCCTCGATGCCGGTGAGCTGGCGCGCGATCTGCAGGATGTTGCTGCGGATCGACTTGAGGGTCTCGTCCTGGTCCTTGGTGTTGTTGACCTTGTCCGTCGCCGCCGTGAAGGCGATGGCGGCGGCGTCGGTCTGGTCGCGGACGCCCTCGACGAGGCTGTTGGTCTTGCCGTCCTTGAGGACGGACATCGGACCGGCCGACTTGTCCCGCTCCTCCTGGAGCATGGCGGCCAGGTTGGTGGCCTGCCGGGTCATCGTCGTCAGCAGCTGCATGTGCTCCAGCTGCGAGATGTCGTTCATCGAGTCGTTGATGCGGAAGCCACCGAGCGTGGTGGCGGCGACGACCGGCAGGGTCAGCAGCGACACCAGTCGCGTGCTGATGCGCCAGTTCTGCATGGCGAGACGGGAACCGGGCCCACTGGGGGCCTTCGGTATCGCCTCGATCGCCGGCTGGGGCGCGTCGAGCTTGCCCTTCGGCTTGGCCTTGAGGGCCTTACCGGGCTTGCCCGACTTGCCGCGGCCCTTCGCCTTCACCGAAGCGGAGGCGTCAGGTCCCGCTCCTTCGACAGCCGGCCCGCGGTTCTGGGCGTGCTGGGGCGAGGAGCCACGGTCGGTCCCGCCGCGCGGCTCCTGCTCCGCCGCAGCGCTGCCATCCCTCTTGAATCGTCCCTGCACTAGCGTCGCAACCTCTGGACCAGGCGTCCCGCCGGGCGACCGGTGGGACGGTGTCGAGTCTTGGGGCACTGACGGCCCCATGGTGGTCGTCGGTGACCGGCGCGTCTCCCTCTCCGTGCCACCGCGCTCGGCGCTGTCTCGCGCCACCTGCGCGCCGGCTGATTCCCGCGGCGGTCCCGCGAATTCCAGCACAGTGGGGGATCTCCAACAAGGTGCGCGTGTCGGCCCGGCGAGCCCGTCACGGCACGTGACAGGAGCGCTACGCCATGTGGAACCGCTACCGGGACGAACCGGACTTACGCCAATCAAAGCTTCCGTCCGGCAAGGTGTCCCAGTCCTGATGATCAGGAGCGGAATGACGCATTCAGTGGCGCAATGTCCGTTTGGCCGGGTGGAGTCGGCTGTCTGGTTTGCCGGGAATGCCCGGTCATTGGTGAGCAAACTCACACGGCCGTGGCCATTACTTCCCGGTTCAGCCGGGGATTCAGATGTTTAGCCTTGCCCATTGAAGGGTTGGCGCCAGGGTTGGCGCATCCGACAACCATCACCCACGACCGAACCGAGGGCCCCGGACTCCGATGAAGACGACGATGATGTTCCGCAACATAGCCAACCCCCGCCGCACCACCCTCGCGCACCTGAAGGACGCCGAGGAGCTGCAGGCGGCCCCGGCCACCCCGGAGCACTCCGTCGAGCTGCCGGCCCAGACGGCGAACCCGCGCCGCACGATCCTGATGGACGCCCCGGTCGCCGTCGCCGCGCAGTAGTCCCCCGGGCACGGAGCGCCGAACGCCCCCGCCCACCGCGTTAGCCTGGAGTCCACAGACTCCAGCCAGCGGAAATACAGAGGGGCAGACGCAACACGTGCGCATCGCCAGGTTCTCGATCGACGGCAATGTCGCCTTCGGCGCGGTCGAGGGCGATGCCGCCCCCGGCGCCGGGGGCGAGCTCGTCCTCGACATCATCAAGGGCATCCCGTTCGCGGACTTCGAGCTCTCCGGCACGAAGGTCCCGCTCGCCAAGGTACGGCTGCTGCCGCCCGTGCTCCCGAACAAGATCGTGGCCGTCGGCCGCAACTACGCGGAGCACGCGGCGGAGCTCGGGAACTCCGTCGCGGACGAGCAGGGCCGTCTCGAACCGCCCCTCACCTTCTTCAAGCCCTCCACCTCGGTGGTGGGCTCCGGAGACCCGATCACGTACCCCTCCTTCTCGCAGGACCTCCACCACGAGGCGGAACTCGCCGTGGTCATCGGCCGCATGTGCCGCGAGGTCCCGAAGGAGCGCGTCAAGGACGTGATCCTCGGCTACACCTGCGCCAACGACGTCACCGCCCGGGACGTGCAGCAGCGGGAGAAGCAGTGGGCCCGGGCCAAGGGCTTCGACAGCTCCTGCCCCCTCGGCCCCTGGATCGAGACCGACCTCGACCCGAGCGACCTGACCATCCAGTGCACCGTCAACGGCGAACAGCGTCAGCTCGGCCGCACCAGCGACATGGTCCGTTCCATCGAGGACCTGATCGTGCACATCAGCGAGGCCATGACGCTGCTCCCGGGCGACGTCATCCTCACGGGGACCCCGGCCGGAGTCGGCCCCCTCAACGTCGGCGACGAGGTCGCCGTCACCATCGAAGGCATCGGCACTCTCACCAACAAGGTGATCAAGCGTGGCTAACGCGAACGTCCGTGTACGTTTCTGTCCCTCCCCGACCGGCAACCCCCACGTGGGCCTGGTCCGGACGGCCCTCTTCAACTGGGCGTTCGCCCGCCACCACGGCGGCACGTTCGTCTTCCGCATCGAGGACACCGACGCGGCCCGCGACTCCGAGGAGTCCTACGGCCAGCTGCTCGACTCGCTGCGCTGGCTCGGCTTCACCTGGGACGAGGGCCCCGAGATCGGCGGCCCGCACGCCCCGTACCGCCAGTCCCAGCGCATGGACATCTACGCGGACGTCGCGAAGAAGCTCCAGGACGGCGGCCACGCCTACAGCTGCTACTGCACCACCGAGGAGCTCGACCAGCGCCGCGACGCCGCCCGCGCGGCCGGCAAGCCCTCCGGCTACGACGGCCACTGCCGCGACCTCACCGCCGAGCGGAAGGCCGCGTACGAGACCGAGGGCCGCGCCTCGATCGTCCGCTTCCGGATGCCCGACGAGACCATCACCTTCACGGACCTGGTCCGCGGCGAGATCTCCGTCACCCCGGAGAACGTGCCGGACTTCGGCATCGTCCGGGCCAACGGCGCCCCGCTCTACACCCTGGTCAACCCGGTCGACGACGCGCTGATGGAGATCACCCACGTCCTGCGCGGCGAGGACCTGCTGTCCTCCACCCCCCGCCAGATCGCGCTCTACCGGGCGCTGATCGAGCTGGGCATCGCCAAGGGCGTCCCCGAGTTCGGCCACCTGCCGTACGTCATGGGCGAGGGCAACAAGAAGCTCTCCAAGCGCGACCCGGAGTCCTCGCTCAACCTCTACCGCGAGCGCGGCTTCCTGCCCGAGGGCCTGCTGAACTACCTCTCGCTCCTCGGCTGGTCCTTCTCCAAGGACCAGGACATCTTCTCGATCGAGGAGATGGTGGCGAAGTTCGACATCCCGGACGTCAACGCCAACCCGGCCCGCTTCGACCTCAAGAAGGCCGAGGCGATCAACGCCGACCACATCCGGCAGCTGGACCCCAAGGACTTCGCGGACGCCTGCGCCCCCTGGCTGACGGCCCCGCACGCCAACTGGGCGCCCGAGGACTTCGACGCCGAGGCCTGGGCCCGCATCGCCCCGCACGCCCAGACCCGCGTCACCGTCCTGTCGGACATCACCGCGAACGTGGACTTCCTCTTCCGCAAGGAGCCCGTCGAGGACCAGGCGTCCTGGGACAAGGCGATGAAGGGCGAGCCCGCGGCCCTGCTGACCACGGCCCGCGCCAACCTGGAGTCGGCCGACTGGTCCGACCCGGAGGCCCTCAAGCAGGCCGTCCTGACCGCCGGCGAGGCCCACGGCCTCAAGCTCGGCAAGGCCCAGGCCCCAGTCCGCGTCGCCGTGACCGGACGCACTGTCGGCCTGCCGCTCTTCGAGTCCCTGGAGATCCTGGGCAAGGAGCGTTCGCTGGCCCGCATCGACGCCACCCTGGCCAAGCTCAACGCCTGACCCGCACCACCCCCGTGGGGGGGGGGGGGGGGGGGGGGGGGGGGGGGGGGGGGGGGGGGGGGGGGGGGGGGGGGGGGGCGGGGGGGGGGGGGG
>NZ_JANFAK020000162.1 GCF_024721315.2 Streptomyces sp. Isolate_45 | reverse complement strand
ACTGCGCCCCCTGCGACCGGCCGCGCCGGCTCCGCGGAGCCGTCCACGCCCACACCGCGGTACGCCGCGGGCCGCCCGTCCGGTGGAACACCCGCGCCACGGCCCCCGGCCGTCCTGCCCGCGCCTGACCGGCGCACCTCCTCGGCGAGGGGGCGAGACCTGGGGCCACCCACCCATGCCTTCGCCAACCCTGAGGACCGACATGTCCCTCGACGTGCTCGCGGACGCCCCCACCGGGGACCCCACCGCACCGCCGAAGCGCACCGGCGGCACCTGGGCCGCCCTGCGCCCGCTGCTCCTGCGCCTCCACTTCTACGCGGGGCTGCTCATAGCCCCGATCCTGTTCCTCGCCGCCACCACCGGCCTGCTGTACGCCGGTTCCTGGCAGGCCGAGAAGATCCTCTACTCCGACGAACTGACGGTCGCCCGGGTCGGTGAGGGCGCCCTGCCGATCGGCGCCCAGGTCGAGGCCGCCCGCGCCGCCGCACCCGAGGGCAAGGTCCTCGCCGTGTGGCCCGCGCCCGAGGAGGAGGCGACCACCCGGGTGATCATGGAGAGCCCGGGCCTCGGAGAGGGCGAGACCCTCACCGTGTTCGTCGACCCGTACACCGCCGACGTGCGCGGGCAGCTCACCACCGCCGGTGACGCCCTGCCGCTGCGGGCCTGGCTCAGCGAGTTCCACTCCAACCTCCAGCTCGGCGAGTTCGGCCGGAACTACAGCGAGTTGGCCGCCAGCTGGCTGTGGGTCGTCGCCCTCGGCGGCCTCGCCCTGTGGATCGGCCGCCGCCGCTCCCGCAAGGCCCACCTCGTACTGCCCGACCACAAGGCCACCGGCCGCCGCCGGACCCTGTCCTGGCACGGCACCGTCGGCCTGTGGGCCGTCGCCGGACTCGTCGTCCTCTCCGCCACGGGCCTGACCTGGTCCCGCTACGCCGGCGAGAACATCGGGCAGCTCCAGGACCGCCTCGGCGGAGCCACTCCCTCCGTCGCCGCCGCCCTCAACGGCGCCGCGGCAGGCGGCGACGAACACGCCGGGCACGTCATGACGCCGGGCATGGAGATGCCCCCGCCGCCGCCCACCGCCGACATCGGCATCGACCGGGCCGTTGCCGCCGCCCGAGCCGCCGGGGTGGGCGCGAGCCTGCGCGTCACCCTCCCCGCAGAGGGCAAGGGCTACGTCGTCAAGGAGGCCGACAAGCAGTTCCCGGTGCACCTGGACGCGGTCGCGGTTGACCCCGCCGACGGCCGGATCATGGACGAACTCCGCTTCGCCGATTACCCGTTGCTCGCCAAGCTGACGCGCTTCGGCATCGACCTGCACATGGGCCTCACCTTCGGGCTCGCCAACCAGCTCGCCCTGGCCGCGCTCGCCGTCGCCGTGATGTTCCTCGTCGTGTGGGGCTACCGGATGTGGTGGATGCGCCGCCCCACCAAGGAACGCAGGCTCTCCGTGGGACGCCCGCAGCCGCGCGGCGCCTGGCGGAAGCTGCCGGTGACCCTGCTGCTGCCGCTCGCCGCCGTGACCGCGCTTGTCGGATGGGTCGTCCCGATGCTCGGGATCAGCCTGCTCGTCTTCCTCGCGGGTGACGTGCTCCTCGGCTTCGTGGCCGCCCGCCGCGCCGGGACGTCCGCGCCGCAGGGCTAGTACGCGAGCGGTCACACAGGTGGGCCCGCACTCCCCCCGGAGAGTGCGGGCCCGTCGTCATCGCGGTGCGCGGGCGTTTCGGCCCACCGACCGACGCACCGCTCAGGGCGCGTACTTGTAGCCCACGCGGCGGACCGTCTGGATGGTGCCGCGGTGGGCAACGCCCAGCTTGCGGCGCAGCCGGGCGATGTGGACGTCGACCGTACGGCCGTCGCCGACGTGGCCGTAGCCCCACACCGTGGTCACCAGCTGGTCCCGGCTGTGCACCCGGTGGGGGTGCGCCACGAGGTGGGCGAGCAGCTCGAACTCCAGGTAGGTCAGGTCCAGGACCTGACCGTCCACCTCGGCGGTGCGCTGGGCGGAGTCGATCCGTACGAGCGCGTCCCCGGTGGTCGTCGGGGCCTCGGCGGCCGGGAGCGGCACGGACTGCGGTGCGAAGGCGATCGGCGGCTGCTGGTCGGCCGGTACGAGGACCAGGTAGCCGACCATCGGCGGGTTGCCGGGCAGCGTCGGCAGGCTGTGCTGGGGCGCGGGCAGCCAGGTGGCGCCCGGCGGGAGCAGGTCCACGACGCGCGCCACCTCGTCCCGGTCGACGGCGCGCAGCCGATGGCGCGGACTGGGCGGGAAGGTCAGGGGCGAGGTCGCGGCGGAGGCGGCAGAAGTCAGGGAACGGGTGTTAGCCATGAGTGGTCAGCTCTTTCACGCGGAGTGGTCGGCAGGAGACGTACGTACGTCGTCGTTGTCGTACCGCGCAGACCGAAGGCCTCGGGCGGGTCTGTCGGGAGGTCCCGGAAGGCTTTAGAGGGCCGGCGCGTTCTTCGCGCGGCAACACTCCCGGTCGAAATCATGATCCTGACGGGAGGGCCAGAACGGCTCGAGGTCGCTGCGACCCGTCGAGGTGTGCAAGTGGCTGGCCATGGGCCACATTGAAGCAGATGTGCGGGGCCGGGGCAGCCCCTGTCTCACTCAGTGGAGCGGAATCTCATATTCCGTGACCAAGGTTTCGTCAGGACGTCACATTCCCGACAAACAGTCAGCCGATCAGGCGCTTCCGCCAGTCCAACCCGGTGACCCGTACCGCATCCTGGGCGGATCCGTCCCACACCCACTTCAGCCCCACCCCGTCCAGCGCCGCGACCACCTCCCGGCCGACGGACACCGTCAGCTCGTCGCCCGACTCGAAACCCCCGTACAGCAACCACAGGTCGTGGCCCGCCGCCACACCCTGGGTGCACTGCGAGTGGAAGAAGACGAACCCCCGCGCGTCCTCCTCGCCCGCATCCCCAATCTCCGCGAGGCCGCAGGCCCGGCAGCAGGCGAAGTCCTCCCGCGCCGTGATCCCGCGCGCACCGAGCGCCCCGAACGCCCGGGTCAGCCGCTCGGGATCGGTCTCGCCCTCCCAGCCGGCCTGCTCCGCCACCCGCTCCCGCCACAGCCGGTCCACCAACAGCCGCGCCTGCGCGGGGGAGACCGGCGACCCGCCCCCGTCCGCGCTCCCGAGGACGTACCCGGCGTACTCGGCCAGGGTCGCCCTGTCGTCGTAGCCGCACAGCAGCCTCTCCCGGACGAGCCCCGTCAGCTCCTCCTCCACCCCCGCGTCGAGCGGCGGCGCCTCCTCCACCGGGAAGTCCAGCCGCTCCCACGCCGGCCCGAGGTCCCAACCCTCCTCCTGCCGGGCCCAGCCGAGCATCACCCGAGCCGCCTCGGCCGCGGTGGGCACGAAGGCCTGGAAGTGCCGGTCCGGGGAGCCGGCCCGGTGCTCCAACTGGTACTCGCCACCCGCCTCGTGCCAGACCTGGACGAAGGCGTCGGGCTCGTCGGGGATCCGGTTCACCACGAGGAACCGGTCCCCGTCCGCCCCGATCCGCTCCACGAGCTCGGACAACCAGGGGGCGGCGGGCCGTTCGTAGGACTCGGCGCGCTCGGTGTGGATCTTCACGGGCAGCATGGGCCACACCCTGACAGGTACCACCGACAACGCGGCGCCCGCCCTCCCGCTGGGGAGGACGGGCGCCGCGCTGTCGGTGGCGCCGGTCTCAGACCAGGCCGTCCTTCTTCAGGCCCGTGCAGCAGGTGTCCGTGATCAGGCGCGTCACCACGTACGGGTCGACGTTCGCGTTCGGACGGCGGTCCTCGATGTAACCCTTGCCGTCCTTCTCCACCTGCCACGGGATGCGCACCGAGGCGCCGCGGTCGGAGACGCCGTAGCTGAACTCGTTCCACGGGGCCGTCTCGTGCAGCCCCGTCAGACGCTCGTCGATGCCCGCCCCGTAGTTCTTGACGTGGTCCAGCGGCTTCGAGCCCTCGCCCAGCGCCTCGCACGCCGAGATGATCGCGCGGTAGTCCTCGCGCATCGCCTTCGTGGAGAAGTTGGTGTGCGCGCCCGCGCCGTTCCAGTCGCCCTTGACCGGCTTCGGGTTCAGCGTCGCCGACACGTTGAAGTCCTCGGCCGTGCGGTACAGCAGCCACCGCGCGATCCACAGCTGGTCCGAGACCTCCAGCGGGCCCACGGGGCCCACCTGGAACTCCCACTGGCCCGGCATGACCTCGGCGTTGATCCCGGAGATGCTCAGGCCCGCCGCCAGACAGTGGTCCAGGTGCTTCTCGACGATGTCCCGGCCGAAGATCTCGTCCGAACCGACACCGCAGTAGTAGCCGCCCTGCGCCGCCGGGAAGCCGTTGACCGGGAAGCCGAGCGGGCGGGCGCCGTCGAAGAACGTGTACTCCTGCTCGATGCCGAAGATCGGCGCCTGCTCGGCGAACTCCTCCGCGACCGGACGCAGCAGCGCGCGGGTGTTCGACGCGTGGGGGGTCATGTCGATGTTCATGACCTCGCACAGGACGAGCAGGTGGTCGCCGCCGCGGATCGGGTCCGGGCAGGAGAACACCGGCTGGAGCACGCGGTCCGAGGCGTGGCCCTCCGCCTGGTTCGTGCTGGACCCGTCGAAGCCCCAGACCGGCAGGTCCTCGCCGTCCGCCAGGATCCTCGTCTTGGAGCGAAGCTTCGCCGTCGGCTCGGTGCCGTCGATCCAGATGTACTCAGCCTTGTAGCTCACGGGCCCCATCCTGACTCTGCGGGTGCTGCGGATCGCCATGGTGTCCTCCGCAGCGTCCCCCGCCGCGATTTCTCACCCGTTGCCCATGTGTGAACCCCGTGTTACCGAGGTTTACACCGCAGGTCGAACGGGCTGTGCGGGTTGGCGACCGCACGCCCGTCCGGGTGCGGCAGACTGGGCACGTGAGCATTTCGTACGATTTGAACTCCGCCGACGGCGCCCCCGAGGCAGCCCCCGGCCACGCCCCCCACCAGGCCTCAGGCACCCACCGCCCCCGCATCGGCCTGCTCGGCACCGGCCCCTGGGCCCGCCGCACCCACGCCCCCGCCCTCGCCGCCCACACGGGCTCCGAGTTCGCCGGGGTCTGGGGCCGGCGCCCCGAGGCGGCCGCCGAGCTCGCCCAGGAACACGGCGTGAAGGTGTACGAAGACCCCGACGCGCTGTTCGCCGACTGCGACGCGGTGGCCTTCGCCCTGCCCCCGGACGTCCAGGCCCCCCTCGCCGTCCGCGCGGCCGCCGCCGGCTGCCACCTGCTGCTCGACAAACCCGTCGCCACGACCGTCGAGGAAGCCCGCGCCGTCGCCGACGCCGCGACCCGGCACCAGGTCGCCTCCGTCGTCTTCCTCACCCTCCGCTTCGCCGAACCCACCGCCGGGTGGGTCGACGAACAGGCCGGGCGGACCGGCTGGTTCACCGCCTCCGCCCACTGGCTCGGGGCCGTCTTCCCGCCCGACGGCACCCCCAGCGCCTACGCCGACTCGCCCTGGCGCAAGTCCAAGGGCGGCCTGTGGGACGTCGGCCCGCACGCCCTGTCCGTCCTGATCCCCGTCCTCGGCGACGTCACCGCCGTCACCGCGGCACGAGGCCCCTCCGACGTCGTCCAACTCACCCTGCGCCACACCTCGGGCGCGGCCAGCACCGCCGTACTCAGCCTGGGCGCCCCACGGGCCGCCGCGGGAGTGGGGCTCGAACTGCGCGGAGCCGAGGGCGTCTTCGCCCTCCCCGACTGGAGCGACGTACCCGGCGCCTACGGCCGCGCCCTGGACGCCCTGCTCGCCGCGGCCCGAACGGGCGTCCCGGACCCACGCGGAGCGGACTTCGGAGCCCGCCTGACGGAGATCCTGGCGGGGGCGGAGGAGCAACTGGGCGGGTGAGGGGTGGGGGTGGGGGTTCGGGTGGTGGGCCGGGTCCGGGGGCGGGGTGCGAGGGGCGGGAAACCACCAAACCCGCCCTGATCCGGATCAAGGACATCCCGCCCCTCCGGAGCCCCGCTCCCGCCCTCGCCCCCCGGCCTCACGCCCGCCCCACCCCCCACCCGCCTACCTCTTCCGGGACAGCGCTTCCCGGACGGCTTCCTCGGAGCGGGCGATGACGGCCGTGCCGTCCTCGGCGGTGATGATCGGGCGCTGGATCAGCTTCGGGTGTGCGGCCAGGTGGGCGATCCAGCGCTGCCGGGCCGGTTCGGTCCCCTCGCGCGGCAGGTCCCGTACGCCGGTCTCCTTGGCCAGGGGGTCGGGGGTGCGGGTGATGTCCCAGGGCTCCAGTCCGAGGCGGTCCAGCACCTCGCGGATCTCGGCCTCGGACGGCACGTCCTCCAGGTACCGGCGGACGGTGTAGTCGGCGCCTTCCGCGTCCAGCAGGGTCAGCGCGCTGCGGCATTTCGAGCAGGCGGGATTGATCCAGATCTCCATGGTCGCCAGCCTAGTTGGACCGCGTCCGGCCAGGGGCTTTTGTCAGTGCCCCCCGGTAAAATCGAAGGAGAACGACAGGAAGCCAACTACTGTTTGGGAGGCTGTAGATGGCCGCTGCCGCGATCATTGTGATGCCCAAGAAGAAGCCGCTGCCGGCGGGTCTGCCCCGGGAGTGGTACGAGAGCCACAATCGCCGTCTGAAGGCGATGCGGCTCGCGATATCCCTGCTCGACACCGGGACCTACGACGCCCGGCGCGCGACCAACCGCAAGATCCGGACGATGGCGGTCCGGGTGGGTATTCACCGTCCCTCCAACCTCACCTGCAAGATGGTGCGCTCCTTCATCCGCGACGGTTCATGACGCCGCGATGACGTCCGGGCCGCCGACGAAGCCGGAGGTACCGGCGGACCCGGCGGACCCGGCGTGGTCGAGGGGCACGCCGACCACCGTGCCGCCCTCTTCCCCGACGAAATGGATGGAGCCGGTCCGCGCCCCGGCAGGGGTCACGACGGCGGCGGTCCCGCCGTCGTGACCCGTGGAGCGCCCGGCGTGATCGCCGGCCTCGTACCCGAGGAGCATCGCGCCGGTGAGCAGCCCGGTCGCGGCTGCGGCGGCGGCGACCGCCGCCAGGCGCTTCCTGTGCTTGAGCGGTGCGCGCATCGAGGGCCTCGTCTTTCCGTGCTCGTGATCGTGCTCGGGGGCGGTGTCGCTGTCGTCGCTGCCGAGCGAAACACGGAAACAGGGCCGGAGCCCGCACTGTTACCAACTGATCATCCGATCAGTACGGGCCGGTCACTCCGACCCGACCGACAGCAGCAGCAGGGCCACGTCATCGCGCGGACCACCCCCGGAGAAGGCCGCCAGGTCCTTCCACACCGCTCGGACCAGGCCCGCGGGGTCGCCCGACAGCGCCGGCACCCGAGCGGCCAGCGGATAGAAGTCGCCGGCGGAGTCGCGTGCCTCCGTGACCCCGTCGGTGTGCGCGAGCAGCCGGTCGCCCGGCACCAGTCGGAGTTCGGTCACCGCCGGGCGGATCGGGCCGGCCAGGCCCAGACCCAGCGGAGGGCCCGGCTCCGCCGATATCTCCGAGGCCACGAAGTCCCGTAGCAGCAGGACCGGGGGATGCCCGCACGACACGATCCGTACGAGGTCCAGCCCGGTCGGGAACTCCAGCAGTACGGCCGTCGCGAACAGCTCCGGATGCTCCACGGCGTCCGCGTCCGCGGCGGCGTCCGCCACCAGCCGCCGGTCCAGCCGCGAGGCGACGTCCACCAGCTCCCGGTCGTCCAGGACCGCCTCCCGGAAGGCGCCGAGCAGCGCCGCCACCGTCCCGACCGCCGCCAGGCCGTGGCCCTGTACGTCCCCCACGACCGCACGCACCCCGTACGGACCTGCCCGCACGTCGAACAGGTCGCCGCCGACCAGCGTGCCCTGCTGCGCCGCCCGGTAGAGACCGGAGCACCGCACCGGACCCACCCGGTCCGGGACGGGCGGGAGCACCGCCAGCTGGGCCGCCTCGGCGACGGTGCGGACACTGACCAACTGGGCGTCCCGGCGACGGCGCACCAAGGCGATGACCACGCTGAGCAGCCCGACGACGGCCACCGTGGCCAGGTCGGAGCCCCGCGCGTGCCCCACGCCGAGGTCGGGGAAGGCGAGCAGCGCGAGCACGAGCGCGGCGAAGACGGCCGTGCCGGCCGCGCCGTAGGAGAAGGCGGCCACCGCGGGGAGGGCCGCCAGGAAGTAGCCGAGCTCGACGTTGCCGGGCGTCAGCCACTGGGCGAGGCACAGCGCCACCAGGGCCACGGCGGGCGCGAACCGGGCCCAGCGCGGCGGCGGGGCACCGTGCAGCCTGCCCGGATCCTCCCGTGCGCGTCTCACCCCTCCACCCTGGTACGGCGTCCCGGGCCGCGCACGCCGGGTGGCCCCTCGGGGCGTCGCCCGGGACAGTGGAGCGGTGACGGAAACCAGCGCGGCCATCAGCACCCGCCTGAACTGGCTGCGGGCGGGCGTGCTCGGCGCCAACGACGGGATCATCTCCACCGCGGGCCTCGTGGTGGGCGTGGCCGGCGCCACCACCTCGCGCACCACGATCCTGACGGCGGGAGTGGCGGGACTCCTGGCGGGCGCGCTGTCGATGGCGGCGGGGGAGTACGTGTCGGTCAGCTCGCAGCGGGACTCGGAACGGGCCGCGCTGGACGTGGAACGCCGGGAACTGGCGCAGCAGCCGCAAGCGGAGCTGGACGAACTCACCCACCTGCTGGCCGACCGGGGTCTCAGCCGGGAGCTGGCGCGGGAGGCCGCCGTCCAACTGACCGAGCGCGACGCGCTGCGGGCGCACGCGCGGGTGGAACTGGGCATCGAGCCGGACGAGCTGGCCAACCCGTGGCACGCGGCGGTGGCCAGCCTGATCGCGTTCACGGTGGGGGCGATGCTGCCGCTGCTGGCCATCGTCCTGCCGGGGGCGTCGGCGCGGGTGCCGGTGACGGTGGCGGCCGTCCTCGCGGCGCTCACCCTCTGCGGGGTGGTCAGCGCCCGGCTGGGCGGCGCGCCGGTGCTGCGCGCGGTGCTCCGCAACGTCACGGGCGGCGCCCTGGCGATGGCCGTCACCTACGCGGCCGGCACCTTGCTCGGCACCACCTGACACCCCGGGGCCCCACCCCGGACCCCGCGCCTCAATCGCCGGCGGGGCTGAGTAGGTGCCTCATGCGTGGGCGCGGCCGGGCGTGCCGTGGGGTCACGGTGCAGGCCTTGGGGCTCCGCCCCGAACCCCCCCGCCTCAAACGCCGGCGAGGCTGGATCGGCGTCTCAATGGCCGGCGGGGCTGAATCGGCGCCTCAAACGCCGGCGGGGCTGATGGCGGCGGGGCCGGGCGGGTTCGGAACCGCGCCCGGCCAGGGCAGCGGCGGCAGACTGGGCCCATGCGCATCGCCATCACCGGATCCTCCGGACTCATCGGTCAGGCCCTCGTCCAGTCCCTCCGCTCCGACGGCCACGACGTGGTCCGCTTCGTGCGCCGCGCGCCCGCCGGGCCGGACGAGGCGCGGTGGGATCCCGCAGGCGGCCACGTCGACCCCGCCGGGCTCGCCGGATGCGGGGCCGTCGTCCACCTGGCGGGGGCCGGGGTCGGGGACCGCCGCTGGTCGGCGGCCTACAAGCGGGAGATCCGCGACAGCCGGGTCCTCGGGACCGCCGCCATCGCCCGGGCCGTGGCCGCCCTCGACAGCCCCCCGCCGGTCCTGGTGTGCGGTAGCGCCATCGGCTACTACGGCGACACCGGCGACCGCGCCGTCGACGAGGCCGCACCGGCGGGGCGGGGCTTCCTCCCGTCCGTGTGCGTGGAGTGGGAGGCGGCCGCCTCCCCGGCCCGCGACGCGGGGGTGCGTACCGTGTTCGCCCGTACCGGGCTGGTGGTCGCCGCCGAGGGCGGGGCGTGGGGCAAGCTGTTCCCCGTCTTCCGGGCAGGCATCGGCGGCCGGCTCGGAAACGGCCGCCAGTACTGGTCGTACATCTCGATGCACGACGAGATCGCCGCGCTGCGGCACCTCATCGACACCCCCGACCTCTCCGGCCCGGTGAACCTGACCGCGCCCGAACCGCTGACCAACCGTGAGATCACCGCCGCCATGGGCCGCGTACTGCGCCGCCCGACCCTGTTCGCCGTACCCGCGCCGGTCCTCCGGGTCGCGATCGGGGAGTTCTCCGAGGACGTGCTGGGCAGCCAGCGGGTGCGCCCGACCCGGCTGCTGGAGTCCGGCTTCGTCTTCCGCCACCCCGGCATCGACGACGCCATCAGGGCGGCGCTGGCCTGACCCCCGCCCCCGACCCCCCGGCCCATCCCCAGGCGGCCCCCGCCGCCCCCGCGCCCCCGAACGCCCACATGCGACCGTTCGTGACCCGTATGCGACCGCCATGCGACCGGAGTTGTGCGCAATACCCCACCGGACTCGGGTTCTCCTGGAGCCCGTTGGGGGAAGGAGGTTCCCACACAGCCGCGCCGACCTCGGGGAGGGGCACGTGCTCAGCAGCACACACCATGCCGCGCACCACACCGCACAGCTCGCGGACGTCGTCATCGTAGGAGCCGGAGTCTCAGGACTCGCGGCCGCACACCACCTGATCGCGGCGGGGGTCACGGTCACCGTCCTGGAGACCGCCGACGATCCCGGAGGCCGCATGGCCACCGGATCGGCCGACGGCTTCCGCCTCGACCGGATCGGGCAACTCCTCAACACCTCGTACACCGAGCCGGCCCGCACCCCCGGTCTGGAGGGCCTCACGCTGCGGCCCTTCGCCCCCGGGGTGCTGGTGCACGGCGTCGACGGCAAGCAGCAGCGGGCCGGGGCGCTCACCCCGGCCCGCGCGCTGGCCAGCGGTTCCCTCGACCAGGCCCGGCTCAGTGCCGCCCTCGGCCGGCTCGCCGCGCTGCCCGAGGAGCGGGTGCTGGCCCGGCCGGAACGCCCGGCGCTCACCGCGCTGCGTTCCCGCGGCCTGCCACCGCGCACCGTGAACGGGGTCCTGCGCCCCCTGCTCTCCACCCTGCTGCGCGACCCGGACCTCACCACCTCCAGCCGCGTCGCCGACCTCGCGCTGCGCACCTTCGTCCGGGGCCGGCTCGCCGTGCCCGAGGGCGGGGCCGCGGCCCTGCCGCGGTTGCTCGCCGAGTCACTGCCGCCGGGCACGGTGCGCACCGGGGTCCGGGTCCGGTCGGTGGCGACGAGCCTGGTCACCACCGAGGAGCACGGGGACTTCCGATGTCGCTCCGTGGTCCTCGCGACGGGAGCCCGGGCCGCGTCCGAGCTGCTGCCGGGGTTGCGGGTGCCGCGCTTCCACGAGGTGACGGTCATCCACCACGCGACCCCCGCGCCGCTGCCCTGGGACGGTTCGTTGCTCCTGGACGCGGACCCGAAGTGGCCGCTCGCGCACACCACCGTGATGAGCGCCGTCGACCCGAGCCGGGCGCCGGCCGGCCGCAGCCTGGTCACCACCACCGTCCACGGCCCGCCGCCGCCCGCGCGGACGGTGGCCTCGCGGCTGGCCCGGCTCTACGACACCTCGACCCGGGACTGGGACCTCCTCGCCGTGCACCACACCCCGGAGGCCGTGCCCGCGATGCCCCCGCCGTACGACCTGCGGCGCCCCGTACGGGTCCTGGCGGGGCTCTACGTCTGCGGGGACCACCGCGACTCCAACACCGTCCAGGGCGCCCTGCACTCCGCCCGCCGGGCGGCCACCGCCCTGCTGCGCGACTTCGGCATCCCGCTCCCGGCCACCCCGGAACCAGCCCTTCCGGCGGTGGCATGAGAACCACCCCGGCCGAGGCCCGGTCCCACCCCGGGACCGGGCCTCCGCACGTCCGTACACCGGCCGGCGCCCCACCGCGGCACCGGAAGCGGCATCGGCACCCGCCCCCCGAACCCGCCCCCACCCCGCCCGATCAGGACAGCGCCCCGCCCGGTCAGGACAGCGCCGCCACCCGGTCCCGGTACGTCCGGACCGCCGACGCGTCCCGGTACGGCTCCAGCCGCCGCTCGAAGTCCCGTACGTACTCCACCGCGCGCACCGACCGCATCTCCATCGCCTGCTGCGCCGCCTCCGCGCCCAACGCGCACGCCTGGTCCAGCTCGCCCAGCCCCAGCCGGGCCGTGGCCAGCACCACCCGGCAGAACAGCCGGGACCGCGCGTAGCCGGGCGAGCGCAGCTGGAGGGAGCGCTCCGCGTGCTGGGCGCAGGCCCGGTACTGCTGGAGGTCCCGGTGGCAGTGTCCGAACTCGTCGGCGAGCTGCGCCTCGTCGAAGAACCGGGCCCACGGCGGTACGTCGTCCCCCGGCCGGCCCGCGCCCAGCGCGCGTTCGGCGCGCACCAGGGAGGCCGTCGCCGACCGCACCTCGCCGAGCACGGCGTGCCCCCGCGCCTCGGCGGCGTGCAGCAGCGCCTGCACCACCGGCGGGGGGCCCGAGCCGACGCCCTGCTGGGCGACCCGCGCCAGCTGGACGGCCTCGCGGCCGTGGCCGAGGTAGACCGCCTGCCGGCTCATCGTGACCAGTACGTAGGACCCGTACGGCCGGTCCCCGGCGGCCTGCGCGAGGCGCAGCGCCTGGACGAAGTACCGCTGGGCGAGTCCGTGCGCGGCGATGTCGTACGAGGTCCAGCCCGCGAGCCGGGTCAGGTCGGCGGCGGCGGAGAACAGCCGCCGGCCGGTGGTCTCGCCGTAGGTGCCGCGGAGCATGGGTTCGGCCTCGTGCTCCAGGTAGCGCACGAGGGCCTGGCGGGCGTGGCCGCCGCCGTAGGCGTGGTCGAGGGTGCGGAACAGTTCGCTCACCGAGCGCAGCGCCGCGATGTCCCCGCCGGTGACCCGCTGCCCGGGGCCGCGGTCGATCTGCCGCTGCCGGGGCACCGAGGCGCGGCCCTGCGCGGGGACGCGGGAGGCGGCGGTGTCCGTGCCGCGCCCGACGCGTTCGTCGGCCCGGCCGATGAGCCAGTCCCGGCTGGGGACCACGAGGCCGGCGGGGGTGAAGGCGATCTTGCGCAGCTCGGCGTGCGATCCGGAGTCCTTGCGCCACAGCCCGCTCGCGATGTCCACGGCCTCCTCGGGGGTGGCCGCGAACTCCAGCCCGGCGTAGACGGGGGCGCACGCGTCGAGGCCGAGGTCCTGCGCCGACAGTCGCCGCCCGAGGCGCCGGGTGAAGACCTCCGCGATCAGCGCGGGGGTCGTGCCGCGGGGCTGCTGGCCGCGCAGCCACCGGGTCACGGAGGTCTTGTCGTACCGCAGGTCCAGACCGTGCTCCAGGCCGAGCTGGTCGACGCGGCGGGCGAGCCCGGCGTTGGAGAACCCGGCTTCCGCGATCAGCGCCGCGAGCTGCCGGTTGGGGACGCGCTGGGCAGGTCGTTCCGTCATCGGCTCCACGGTTTCCTGACGTGACGGACCGGGGTCCCGGCCCTGTGAACGGCGTGAATGTAGCGGCGAACTCCGCCCGCACCGCCCTCTCTGCCCCACATTCATCCGATCGTGTGCAGAATGGGTAGGGCTCTTTACGGACCGGCCCGTGACCTCCGCGTACGCTGCGGCCCATGACCCGCCGGCCCCACGGGGCACACCGCCCCGACGCGTACGCGGAATCCGCAGCCCCGCTGCCCGCCCCCGAGCTCACCGAGGCCGAGTGCCGCCGGTGCGGTACCTACATCGCGGGGCTCGACGGTCGGTACGCGTGCGGGGTGTGCGGGTGGGTCAACGACCATTCCGAGGGCCACCGCCGGCTGCCGCGGGCGGACGAGGACCCGGACCTGCCGCGCAAGGGGCGCAGGCGCCCCAAGCAGCTCCCGGGCCCGCCGGCGGAGGCCCGGACCCTGCTCGGACCGGGGCTCTGAGGCGTCTCGCGCCGGGGGCCTGAAGGAGCCCGGGGGAGCCGCCGTACCCTTGGCCGGGTGCGGTACGTGCACACAGCAGGTTCAACGAGGAGGCGCTGCGGTGACTGAGCTTCGGTTTGTCCATCTGGGCTTCGGGCCGGAATCGGTCGAGTACACCGAGGCCTGGGACGAGCAGCGGCGCGTCCACGCCGCCCGCTTCGCGGACGAGATCGACGACACCTGCCTGATGGTGGAGCACCAGCCGGTGTACACCGCCGGCCGGCGCACCGACCCGAGCGAGCGGCCCCTCGACGGGACGCCCGTCGTGGACGTGGACCGCGGCGGCAAGATCACCTGGCACGGACCGGGCCAGCTGGTCGGCTACCCGATCATGAAGCTGCCCCGACCGGTGGACGTGGTCGCGCACGTCCGCCGCCTGGAGGACGCCCTGATCCGCACGGCGGCCGAGTTCGGCCTGGAGACCACCCGGGTCGAGGGCCGCTCCGGGGTGTGGGTGCTCGGCGACCCCGTCGAGGAGCGCCCGAGGATCGGCGGCCTCTCCCTGGAGTTCGACCCCCGTCTGCACGACGAGGAGTTCGACGCCCGCCTGAACGGTCCCGAGTACGCCCCCTCCAACGCCGGCCAGCGCCGCGAGGACCGCAAGCTCGCGGCGATCGGCATCCGCGTCGCGAAGGGCGTCACGATGCACGGCTTCGCCATCAACGTGAACCCCGACAGCACCTGGTTCGACCGCATCATCCCCTGCGGCATCCGGGACGCCGGTGTGACCTCGCTCTCGTACGAGCTGGGCCGCGAGATCACCATCGCCGAGGTGCTGCCCGTCGTGGAGCGGCACCTGAAGGACGTTCTGGAGCAGGCCGAGCTGCGACCCCGCGAGATCGAGCCGGCCGTGGGCTGACGCCTCCGGGAATGCGTCCGGCGGCCCCCAGGTTGGCGGACGTAAGAGCGTACGAAATTACGGGCGTACCCTGGTGGGCGCCGAAGAATCGAAGTCACAGGGAGCCGGTCGTGTCCGCAGTCGCACCCGACGGACGCAAGATGCTGCGCCTCGAAGTCCGCAACGCCCAGACCCCCATCGAGCGCAAGCCCGAGTGGATCAAGACCCGGGCGAAGATGGGCCCCGAGTACACCAAGATGCAGGCCCTGGTGAAGGGCGAAGGACTGCACACGGTGTGCCAGGAAGCCGGCTGTCCGAACATCTATGAATGCTGGGAGGACCGCGAGGCCACCTTCCTCATCGGTGGCGACCAGTGCACCCGGCGCTGTGACTTCTGCCAGATCGACACGGGCAAGCCCGAGGCCCTGGACCGGGACGAGCCGCGCCGCGTCGGCGAATCCGTGGTCACCATGGACCTGAACTACGCCACCATCACCGGTGTCGCCCGCGACGACCTGCCCGACGGCGGCGCGTGGCTGTACGCGGAGACGGTGCGCCAGATCCACCAGCAGACGGCGCACCGCGAGAGCGGTCACACCAAGGTCGAGCTGCTCGCACCGGACTTCAACGCGGTGCCGGAGCTGCTGGAGGAGGTCTTCGCCTCCCGTCCCGAGGTCTTCGCGCACAACGTCGAGACGGTGCCCCGCATCTTCAAGCGGATCCGCCCCGGCTTCCGCTACGAGCGCTCGCTCGACGTGATCACCAAGGCCCGCGAGTACGGCCTGATCACCAAGTCGAACCTGATCCTCGGCATGGGCGAGGAGCGCGAGGAGGTCAGCGAGGCACTGCGCGACCTGCACGCGGCCGGCTGCGAGCTCATCACCATCACCCAGTACCTGCGGCCCTCGCCGCGGCACCACCCCGTCGAGCGCTGGGTGAAGCCGGCGGAGTTCGTCGAGCTGGCGAAGGAGGCCGAGGAGATCGGCTTCTCGGGCGTGATGTCGGGCCCCCTGGTCCGCTCGTCGTACAGGGCGGGCCGCCTCTACACGCAGGCCATGGAGAAGCGCAGCCGAGCCGGAGCGTAGGTTGCGGGTCCGTCCGAGGTACGAGGGCGGGCACGCGGCCGTAGCGGTGGCGAGGCGGAGCTCGACCGGGTTTTCGTGAAGCGCAGCCGAGCCGGAGCGTAGGTTGCGTGCGATGTGAAGTCGTTCACATAAACCTACCAAGCGGTAACACTGTGTCGACGCGGCCCCTAGGCTCTTATCGGGAGAGCCTGGGGGCCGCGTCAATATTTCATCACGTTTGACCGGCCGGTCATGCCCTGGTAACACCAGTCAGTGACGCTGGGTCCACGCACCGCACACGCCCATCGATGCGAGCTCCGAGAGAGGGACCGACATCATGCAGGCCGCGCCCGTACGCGCCATCGCCATTCCGTCCGTAGCCGAGGCCTTCCGCGGCATCGAGTCGCTGCTCATGAGCGGCGCCCGCCGCAACGCCTGGACGGCGGTCCTGGAAGACCGTCGCAGGGCGAAGGACCGGGTCGAAACCGAGCACGTACTCGAGGCCGCGGCCACCCGGACCCCGCGGGCCACGTAAACTTCGCCATATGGCGAGGAAGTCAAACGCAGAGACTGCTGCGAACCCCGGGCGACTGAAGCAGATCGCCCTGACGTACAAGATGACGCGCAAGGCCGACCCGAAGGTCGGTCTGATCGTCGCGGGCGTGGGAATCGTCACCTTCGGTGTCTTTCTTGCGATCGGCTTCCTGATCGGTCACCCGGTGTACCTGGGCATCCTGGGCTTCCTGGTGGCGTTCCTGGGGATGGCGATCATCTTCGGGCGACGGGCCGAGCGCGCTGCCTTCGGGCAGATGGAAGGGCAGCCGGGCGCGGCCGCGGCCGTACTGGACAACGTGGGACGGGGCTGGTCGACCACCCCGGCCGTCGCGATGAACCGGAGCCAGGACATCGTCCACCGGGCCGTCGGCAAGGCGGGCGTGGTCCTGATCGCCGAGGGCAACCCGAACCGGGTGAAGACCCTGCTCGCGGCCGAGAAGAAGAAGCTGGCCCGGATCATGCCCGACGTTCCGGTGCACGACTTCATCGTCGGCACCGGCGAGGGCGAGGTGCCGCTCAAGAAGGTCCGTACGACGCTGCTGAAGCTGCCGCGCGTCCTGTCCGGCCCGCAGATCACCCAGGTCAACGACAAGCTCCGGGCCATGGGTGACCTCATGAGCAACATGCCGGTGCCGAAGGGCCCGATGCCCAAGGGCATGCGGATGCCGCGCGGCGGGAAGGCGCGCTAGTGGCCTAGCGCCCCGATCCGCGTTCCGTATACGAAGCGCGCGGCGCCGGGCACGACGTACGGGTCGGGCGACATCCGCGCCGCACGATGCGCGACGCGCGACATACGAGTACGACGCAGGGGCGCCCCCGAAGCCATCCGGCTCGGG
>NZ_JANFAK020000161.1 GCF_024721315.2 Streptomyces sp. Isolate_45 | reverse complement strand
CGCTCGGCCGCCCGCTGCCGGGCGTGCGGCTCTACGTCCTGGACGAGCGCGGCGGCCTGCTGCCCGCCGGCTCCGAGGGCGAGCTGTACATCGGCGGCAACGGCCTCGCGCGCGGCTACTCGGCCCGGCCCGAACTGACCGCGCGGGCCTTCCTCCCGGATCCGTTCGCCGACGCCCCGGACGCCCGGATGTACCGCACCGGCGACCGCGCCCGGTGGCGCGCCGACGGGCAGTTGGAGTTCCTCGGCCGGGCCGACGACCAGGTGAAGATCCGCGGATACCGGATCGAGCCCGCCGAGGTCGAGGCCGCCCTCACCGCCCACCCGGCGGTCGGCCGGGCGGCCGTGCAGGTCCGCGACGGCCGCCGACTGATCGCCTACGCCGTCCTGCGACCGGCCGCCGGACAGGGGTCCGGTGCCGCGCCGCGGGCGGGCGAACTGCGCGAGCACCTGGCGCTGCGGCTACCGGCCTTCATGGTGCCGGACGCCGTGGTGCTGCTCGACACGCTCCCGCTCACCGCCAACGGCAAGCTCGACACCGCGGCCCTGCCCGACCCCGACCCGGCCGGCACCGCCACCGCCGGGTACCTGGCGCCCCGCACCGATGCCGAGGCCCTGGTGGTCGACCTCTGGCAGGAGGTGCTCGGCCTGCCGAGGGTCGGTGTACTGGACGACTTCCTCGCCCTCGGCGGGGACTCGCTCCTGGTCACCAGGGTCGCCGCCCGGATCCGGTCCGGCGTCGGCCTCGACGTGTCGATCCGCGACGTCTTCGAGAGTCCCACCCCGGCGGCCCTGGCGGCGCGGATCGAGGCACTGCTGATCGCGGAGATCGACGCCCTCAGCGAGGAGGAGGCCGCCGACCGACTGAACTGACCGCACCGCACCGCACATGCCCGACCAGTCCCTCCCACCGAACCGAACCGCAGCGAACCGGACCGGACCGACCCGCACCGAACCGCACCGAACCGCAGGAGAACGCCATCGCCAGCACCGTGCCGCCCGCCGCGACGACCGTCCCCGAGCTCCTCGACGCGCGGGCCGCCGAACACCCGGACCACGTCGCGCTGCGGGTCGTCGGCGGTGGGGAACTCACCTACCGCCGTTGGCGCGAGGAGGCGCTGCGCGCCGCCGTCGGACTGGCCGCCGCCGGGGTCGCACCGGGCGACCGGGTGGTGCTGCGGTTCTCCAACGCGCGCTGGGAGCGGTACGCCGTCGGTTTCCTCGCCGTCCAGTACGCGGGCGGGGTGCCCGTTCCGATCCGCGAGGACCTGTCCGAGGCCGATGCCGCCGCCCTGGCCGCGCTGGCCGAAGCCGGCACGGTCCTGCGGGAGGGCGGACCGCCCACCCTCCCGGGGCCGGCGGACCTGTGTCTGGCCTCCCTGCTGGCGGCGCACCCCGAGCCGCCGGCCGGCCCGCCGCACCGGGTCGGCCCGGGCGACCCTGCCCAGGTGATCGGCACCTCCGGCACCACCGGCGCGCCCAAGGGCGTGCTCGCCGCGCACGGAAACCTGACCGCCGGCCTGGCCGCCCACCCCCGCCGCCGCGCCTACGCGCACTCGCGGCACGCCGTGCACGCCTTCCCGATCGGCACCAACGCGGGCCAGGTGATGCTGCTGGGCGCACTGACCGCCGCTCCCACCATGCTCAGCCTGCCGCGCTTCGACGCGGACCGGTTCGGCGTCGCGGTCGAGGAGTTCGGGATCGGCACCGCCTTCCTGGTGCCCTCGATGGCGATCGAACTGGTCAACGCGGGCACCGCCGGGCGGTACGACCTGAGCAGTCTGCGCCTGGTCAACTCCTCCGCCGCCGCGCTGCCCGTGCCGGTGGCGGCGGCGTTGGCCGCGGCGCTGCCGGGCGCGACGCTGGTCAACACCTACACCTCCGCCGAGGCCTCGCCCGCGCAGATCTCCACCGTGGTCGACGCCCGCCGCCCCGGCTCGCTGGGCCGCCCGGCGGACCCCCGGGACCTGCGGATCCTCGACGCCGACGGGCTGCCGCTGCCCGCCGGGCAGGTCGGCGAGGTCTGGCTGCGCCAGCCGGGACCCCCACGTTCCTACCTGGGCGCCGCCGGGCAGGACGCCCGGGTGTTCCGGGACGGCTGGGTGCGGATGGGCGATGTCGGGCGCCTCGACCCGGAGGGCTACCTGTACCTGGTCGACCGGGAGAGCGACGTCATCAAGAGCGGTGCGCTGAAGGTCTCCACGCTGCGGATCGAGGAGGTGCTGCACGAACACCCCGCGGTCGCCGACGCCGCCGCGTTCGGCCTGCCGCACGCCGTGATGGGCGCCGTCCCGGTGGCGGTCGTGGTGGCCGGGCCCGACGGGCTGGACCTGGACGAGCTCCGGCTGTTCCTGAGCGCCCGGTTGAGCCGGCCCGAGCTGCCGGTCCGGATCCTGCTCGCCGGGGACCTGCCCAGGAACCCGAGCGGCAAGGTGGTCAAGCACCGGCTCCGCCCGCTGTTCGACGCGCCCGCGGAGCCCACCGGCCCCGCGGTCGCCCCCGCCACCCCGACGGAGCTGCGGTTGGCCGGACTCTGGCGGCGTCTGCTCGGCCGACCGGTCACCGATGTGGCCGCCGAGTTCTTCGCGCTGGGCGGCGACTCCTTCCGGGCCGTCCAGCTGGCCACCGGCATCAGCGCCGAGTTCGGGGTCCGGGCGCGGACCGCCGTGGTCTTCGAGCGGCCCTCGCTGCGCTCCCAGGCGGCCTGGGTGGACCACCCCGACCGGCGACAGCGGCCCGTTGCCGACGGAGCGTCCGACGGAGCGGGGACCGTGACGCCGTACCTGGCCGCGCTCCGCGCGCAGCCGCACGCCGTCGCACTCACCTCCCAGCAGGAGAACTTCTTCCGCTGGATGGCCGAGGCCCCCGGGCGGGACGCCGGCGCGGTGACGGCCCTGTTCCGGGTGGCCGACCGGCTGGAGCCGGAGACCCTGGGCCTGGCGCTCACCGAGGCGGTCCGGCGCCATCCGGCGCTGCGGACCCGGTTCGAGGCGGTGGGCGGGGGTGTGGTGCGGGCGGTGTTGGACGAGGAGCCCCGGGTGCGGATCACGTTGACCCGGGCCCCGGGGGCCACCGACGCGGAGGTGGACGCCCTGCTGCTGGCCGAACGCGACCGTCTCACCGACCTGGCCCGTGACCCGATGGCGCGCCTCCTGGTGGTCAGCCGATCGGAGACCGACCACGTGGTACTGGTCGCGATGCACCACATGGTCGCCGACGGCTGGTCGGTCGGTGTGCTGTTGGCCGACCTGGGGGTGTTGTACTCCGCGCTGCGGCGGGGCCGCTCCGCCCCGCCGGCCCGCTCGGGTCCGGGCTACGCCGAGTTGGTGGACTGGGCGAACGCGCACTGGCCTCTTTCCCGGGCGCACTTCGGGACCGCGCTCGCCGGGGCGCCGGAGGCCGTCGAGCGGTTCGCCGGCCGCCGGTCGGTGGACGAAGTCCTCACCGAGGCGCACGAGTTCGAGGTACCGGCGGCGTTGGCCGGGGCCCTGCGGGTCCGGGCGGCCGAGCTGGGCGCCACACCCTTCCTGGCCGTCACGGCGGCCTGGACCGGACTGCTGGCGAGCCGCGGCGGTCATCCCGACCTGGTGGTGATGACCCCGGTGCCCGGCCGCCCGCGCCCGGACGCCGAGCGGGCGGTGGGATGCTTCGTCCAGTCGTTGCTGCTGCGGGTGGACGCGAGCGGGGGACCCGGTTTCGCCGAACTGGTGGACCGGCTGCGGGCGGTGCACAGCGAGGCGCTGGACCACCAGCTGTACCCGTTCGCCGAGTTCAGTCCGTCCGTACCGTTCGCGGCCTGGCTCCGCTACGAGGCGTGGGCCGCGCCCGCCCAGTTGCCCGGCCTGACCTGCGAGCCCTGGGAGCTGCCGCGCGGGAGCACCGTGCCCTGGCCGCTGCCGGGCGGCGATCGGGGCGTGCCCGAGCTGACCGTGGTCGAGCAGCCGGACGGCGGCATGCGGTGCTGGCTGCAGTACAACGCGCTGGCCTTCGACCTCCCCGTGATCACCGAACTGGCCGGGGAGTTCACCGCCGCGCTGACCGCCGCCTGCGGATGACCCGGGGTCGGCTCACATGACGGGGCGTGACAGGAGCCGACCGAGGAGAACACGTTGCTCAGGGGACGAGCTCCCGCGCGTCCAGTGGCCTCCGCCAGAAGTTGCGGCGGTGCACCTCGTCGAGATCGGCCTGGAGCGGTGACGGCGGGACGGTCAGGACGGGGCAGGCAGCGTGGGCGAGGCAGTACCGCGCCACCGAGGGGCGGACCAGGCGGCGCAGCGCGTTGCGGGAACCGGTGCCCACCACCAGGAGGTCTTCGGGGCCACGGGCGGTGTCCACGAGGGCCGCGCCGGGTGTTGCCCGTACGGTGATGCCGGCGAGGGTCACGCCGGGCCCGGCCGCGCCGAAGGCGCCGTCGAGCACCTCGCGCAGGCGTTCCACGGCGGCGGCGCGGCAGTCCGTCAGCGCCGACGCGTTGCAGGCGCCGCGGCTGCCGAGTTCACCGCCGGGAGCCCGCCAGGCCATGACGACCCACAGTTCGGCGTCCCGCACCCGGGCTTCCGCGGCGGCCCGGTGCAGCGCGGACAGGCTTCCCGGGGTTCCGCTCACGCCGACCACGATCTTGCGCACGGCCGCGATCCCCTCCTCCGAGTCCGTACGTGTTCCCATGGCTCCATGAAAGGGCCGGGGCGGCACGTGCGGCGGGTCACTGACATCTTCCTGACGCGGCCGCCGCAACTCATGACGTGCTCCTGACGGCGCCGGACACCCGCGTCCCGGCCGGCACTCCAGACCGCGCCCTGCCGGCCACCGTCGTGGGACGGCACTGCGAGGCCGGAGACGTCCTCGCCTCCGACGTGGAGGTACCTGGAGACGTCCACCCGGGCGACCTGCTCGCCGTGCCCGTGGCGGGCGCCTACCAGCTGTCCGTGGCCTCCGGGTACGACGTGGTCGGGCGGCCCCCGGTCATCACGGTCCACTAGGGCTCGGCCCGGAGCCCGCTCCGGCGCGAAACGCCGGACGACTTCCGCAGCCGGGACATCGCCACCCGGCCCGGCTCGTCCGCGCGGCCGTCACTGGTGCGGGACGTCGATGCCGGCCGCGCGGAGCTTCGCCTCGACCAGTACGTTCAGCCGGGCGATGGACGGCGCCCCGTCCTCCCGGTGGTGGTTGACCACTCCGTACCGGGAGGCGGCTTCGGACGTCCTCCGAAAGCCGGTCGGCACGGCCAACTTCGCGCGGTCGGCAAGTAGTTTCGCGGCCAGCGTGGAGGCCAGTTCCTCGATCCGCGGGTCGTCCGGAGCCCAGGACCTCGCCTCCCAGGCACGCCGGGTCAGCGCGACGGACTCCGGATCGTCCAGCGAGGCTTCGAGCCGGGTCAGGAAGCTTTCGAAGATCTCCGGGACGAGCGCCCGAGCCAGTACCAGGGCCTCCCGTTGACCGGCCACGTAGTCGGGGTCGAAGCCGAGTTCGGCGATTCGGTCCAGGACCCCGCAGGCCCGGTCGGGCAGCAGGGCCCGGTCGCCCTGGGCGAGTCGGTGCAGCGTGTCGCGGCGTGCGGTCAGGTCCTCGATCCGCTCGGTGAGCTGACGGTGGACGTCGTCCAGGGCGGCGGCGAACCGCTCGGGATCGGCGTCGAGCAGGTCACCGATCTCGGCGAGCGGCACGCCGGCCCCGGCCAGGGTCCGGACCTGGACCATCCGCAGCAGGTCGGCCGACTTGTAGCGCCGGTAGCCGGAACCGTCCCGTTCCGGTTCGGCGACCAGGCCGATCCGGTGGTAGTGCCGCACGGTTTTGATCGTGACGCCGACGAACGCCGCCGCCTGACCGATCGTGAGCCCGTTCGCCATCGGGTCAGTTCACCGCCGCATCGTGGGCCGTTTCGGACCGGCGGACCACGCAGGCGCCGGCACGGAAGTCCTCGCGCAGGAAGGAGGCCTCGCCCGCCGCCTTCGTGCTCACCTCGGGGTACGGGTTGCGAACGATCACAGGGCGAGGGTAGCGCGCGTCCGTTGCCTCTCATCGGCCCCGTGGCCGAGGTCCGGGCCGGGACCACCACGTCCGCTGTCCGTCCCTCGGTGTTCACGACGGCTGTTGACCTTGACCTTGGGTCAGGGTCCATCGTCATCGCATGGCCGCCTCGCAGGGGCCGGGCAGCCGCCGGGCGTGCCTTGGGATCGAGCACTGTGGACAAGGGGATTCATCATGGGAACGAGCAACAGCGGCCTCTCCGAAGCAGGATTGGGCAGGCTCCACGACGTGTTGGCACGGCATGTCGAGTCCAAGCGGATTCCCGGGCTCGTCGCCCTCGTGAGCCGCGGCGACCGGACGCACGTCGAAGCGATGGGGACGATGCGTCACGACGGTGGCGCGCCGATACGCCGGGACACGATCTTCCGGATGGCGTCCACGTCCAAGCCGGTCACGACGGCGGCGGCGATGGTCCTGCTCGACGAGTGCCGGCTGCGGCTCGACGACCCGGTGGACCCGTGGTTGCCCGAACTCGCCGACCGGCGGGTGCTGACGCGCCCCGACGGCCCGCTGGAGGACACCGTGCCGGCCGGGCGGCCGATCACCGTGAGGGACCTGCTGACCTCCACGTTCGGGCTCGGGGTGGATTTCGGGTTGATGACCTCCCCGATCAGGGCCGCGACCTTCGAGCGTCTCGACTACAGCGTGGCGTCCGGGCCGGCGCCCGACCCGGACGAGTGGATGCGCCGCCTCGGCGAGCTGCCGTTGTCGTACCAGCCCGGCGAGCGCTGGCAGTACGACCTCAGCAGCGAGGTGCTGGGTGTGCTGGTCGCCAGGGTCGCGGGCCGGCCGTTGGAATCGTTCCTGCGCGAACGCGTCCTCGATCCGCTGGGGATGAAGGACACCGCCTTCCACGTGCCCGCCGGCGGGATCGACCGGCTGCCGCCCCTGTACGGGCCCGATCCGCAGAGCGGGGAGTTCCTCGTCTGGGACGAGGCGCGGGGCGGAAGGACGAGCCGGCCACCGGCGTTCCAGGGCGCCGGCGGTGGGCTGGTCTCGACCGTCGACGACTACCACGCCTACTTCCGGATGCTCCTCAACCACGGCGTGCACGACGGCGAACGCATCCTGTCCCGGGCCGCCGTCGAGCTGATGACCACGAACCGGCTCGCGCCCGAGCAGCAGTCCGCCCGGGACACCATGTACAGGAACATCGCCCACATGACGGCCGGCCAGGGGTCGCACGGCGGCTGGGGCTTCGGAATGGCGGTACGCACCCGTCGCAGCGGCCACGCCCCCATCGGGCAGTTCGGCTGGGACGGCGGTACCGGCACCACCGCCTACGCCGACCCCGACACCGGGCTCACCGGAATCCTGCTCACCCAGGTGGGGATGTCCACCCCGGATTCACCGAGGCTCATCCACGACTTCTGGACCACCCTCTACCAGGCCATCGACGACTGACATCGGGACGCGTCGGGGTCCCGCTCCCCGGTCGGGGCGGAGGCCGGGGCAGCCGCACCCGCGGTGACGGACAGGCGACGTCCAGGACGTGGTCGAGGATGAGCGGGGGAGGTCCCGGCGCGCCCCTTACGTCGGCCACGCCACCCTGCACTCGGTTCATACGCGCAGGTGGGAGCGGTGCAAGACGCCGCGAGACGGGAGTATGACGACAAGCCCGAGGACGCGGAATCCGTAAAATGTGCTCCGCAATTGACAGTTGGGGTCCGATGCCACGGGGTGCGGTGGATGATGACCCCGACATGACCGGAGCCCGTGCACGGACGCGCTCGCGTCCGCGGTCTGCGTGGCAGAGCGGACGGGCGCTGCGAGCTGCCGCGTTCACCCTGTTCGGCTCGGTGTTGGCCGTCGTGGGCCATCACCTGGCCTCGGACGACCCGGTGCCCTGGCCGCGGCTCACCGTCGGGGCGGTTGCCCTCTTCGCCCTGTCGTTGCCCGCGGCCCGACCCGACCGGCGCGGACCGTACGTGTTCGCGGCAACGGGACTGGCTCAACTCCTCCTGCACCGGGCCCTGTCCGTGGGTCACGGAGGGCCCCACGGACACGCCGGAGCACACGTCGGTGCGCCGGCTCCGGCGGCAGGGCCCGCGACGCGGCACGCGGCGTGGGCCATGACAGCGACCCACTGCGTTGCCGCGTGCGTGATGGCCCTGCTCATGCACCGCGCGGACCGGGCGCTGAGTCGCCTTCCGGAGACGTTGGGCCGGTGGGCTCAGGAGGCGGTCGCCGCTGCCGTCGCGGGCTTCGACGTCTGCCGTCGGCCAGGTGTCCGGCCTCGGCCGCGGACCGTACGCGTCGTGCTCGACGGGCCCGCCGTACGACCGACGGTGACGACGATGCTCGGTCACGCGGTGGTGCGCCGGGGGCCTCCCGCCGGAGGCGCAGGAGACGTTCCCCTGATCCCGGCGGGCCGCTCACCTGCGAGGTGAGGCCCGTCCCGCGTACCGAGAGGGTTCCTCCATCATGAACAGGTCACACACCCGCCGCCGGCTCCACAGGCCTGCCCTCGGGGCTGTCGGCGCCCTGGTGCTCCTGGGACTGGCTGCCGGACCGGCCGCCGCCCACGCCGGAGTCACCGCCTCCGACCCGCGCGCCCTCGCCGAGAACGTCACGCTCACCTTCTCCTCCGAGGCGGAGTCGGACACCGCGGGCATCGCGGAGCTGCGGGTCGTGCTCCCCCCGGGCATCGCTCCGGACGCCGTGACGCTCAAGGAGGCGCCCCGGGAATGGAAGTTGACCGCGACCCCTGACGGGTACGCGATCGGTGGTCCGGCTCTGGCCACCGGCACCGACGCCGAGTACAGCGTCACCGTGCGCCGGCTGCCCGACGCGAAGTCCCTGGCCTTCAAGACCCTGGAGACGTACGGCGACGGAAAGATCTCCCGCTGGATCGAGGTGCCCGGCAACGGCGAGAAGGTCGACAACCCCGCTCCCGTACTGGAGTTGAAGGCGGCGGCCCCCGGAGCCACACCGCTCGCCCCGAGCACCTCGCCGTCGCCGTCGCCGACCCCGAGCACCACGCCGTCCCTCCAGGCGTCGGCGTCGGCCGCGCCGGTTCCCGTCCCGTCCCCGAGCGGGCGGGAGACGAGCGCGGCGGAGACGGGTAGCGGTACCGGGACCGTCGTCGGCGTGGTCGCGGCCGTGCTCCTGCTCGTCGCCGCCGGCACCTTCTGGTGGACGCGCCGCGCCCGTAGCGGGGCCTGACCGGCACGGGCGGGTCCGGCACGCGGCGTGAGCGGCGTGCCGGACCCGACATCGGCGCGACCGCCCCCTAGGTGATCTTGACGGTGTCGCGCACGGTGACCTGGTCGATGTCGGTGGTGCGCACCGTGAGGTTCAGGGTCCATTCACCGGCCATGGGCAGCCGCAGGTCGTACGTGGCCCAGTACCCCTTCTGATTCTTGAGCTCGGCGTCCAGCGGGCCGATCCCGAGGTCGTTCTGGGTGAGGGTGAGTCGCAGCTCGGGAACGGTGGCGAGGCCGCCGTCCGCGGTGAACACGACGGCTTCGACGGTGTTCTCGCCGACGCGTCCCGGCGCCAGCGTGATCTGCACCGTGCCGCGGTGGTTGGCCGTCCCCATGTCGAACGGGATCGTGACCACCTTCGCCTGAGGCTCCTGCGCGGCGGCCGCCGAGATCCCGTCGGCGGCGCGGCTGGGCTGGGTTCCGGTGAGCAGGGTCGTGATCGCCAGGACCGCGACGCCGAGTACGGCCTCGACGGCGACCGTGCGGCGCAGGCCGCGCCGGTGCCCGTCGGCCTCGGCGACGGACGGCCCGGTGTCCGCCCCCGGCTCGCCCCCGTCCGGCGCGCCGGCGGCGCCACGTGGGCCCGTCGGCGCCGGGGAGAGCGGCGCGCCGACCGTCGCCACGGCCCGCACCCGCGCGGGCTCGGGCACCGTCGACGTCTCGGCGACCGGCGGCGCCTCATGGACGAGGCGGGCCGTCCAGCGGCGGGAGAAATACGCCGCGCACAGCACGAGGACCACGGCGGCGACCTTCACGACGAGGGTCCTGCCGAACGAGGTGGTCAACAGTGCGTCCCACGATCCGACCTGCCGCCAGGACTGGTACGTCCCCGTGCCGACCAGGACGGCCACGGACCCGAAGGCCAGGGTGGAGAAGCGGCCGATCGCGGACGCCGGGACGTCACGACTGCCGGGGCCACGGCGCCCGAGGAGGATCAGCAGGGTGATCAGGCCGCCGAGCCACACCCCCATGGCCACCAGGTGCAGCACGGCGACGGGAACGGCCAGCGGTACCTGGATCCCGGCGGCGGCGTGTTCCGCGGCGGCCCAGGTGAACGCCAGGGCCAGGGCGAGCGCCGCGCCGAACAGGCGGACACCGGCGCCGAGGTCCCCCGGCGGCGTGCCGCCTTCGTTCCGTTCGAGTCGTACGACCGATCGCCTCAGGAACACCGCCGCGGCCGCGAGCAGCACGAGACGTACGATCAGCGCGGCCCCGGGCCGCCCGGTGGCGGTTCGGCCGACCTGCGCCAAGTCGAACGCCGAAGTCACCGGGCCGCCCGTCTCGTACGGGCCGCGCAGCAGGAACAGGGCCAGGGTCGACACCGCCAGTGTCACCCACCCGACAGCCGGCAGCCTGCGCACCCGACGGACCGCGGCCGACGTGGGCCAGCACACGAGGACGAACGCGGCGGCTCCGACGAGGAGGGCCAGTCCGCTGTACGCGACGTAGCGGAAGAAGCCGTACAGGCGGCCGGCCGCCGTGTCCTCCGGGGAGCCGGTTGCCACCACCGCGGCGGTCCCTGACGGTTTGCCGACGGAGAAGACGAACGCGCCCGAGATCGGGTGGCCGTCGGCGGAGACGACGCGCCAGGCCACCGTGTAGGTGCCCTGGGGCAGCGCGTCGGACAGCTCCACCCGCGCCGTGTTGTCCTTGCCGTCGGCGTGCTGCGCCGGGCGGGGGTTCGCACGCTCGTTGTCCGGCGACAGCACTCTCAGCGAGTCGTCGGAGAAACTGACCGACTCGGTGAAGGTGAGCGTGACCTGCCGCGGAGCGGTCTTGAGGACGACGCCGTCCGCGGGATCGGAACCACTGAGGCTCGCGTGCGCGGAGGCCGGACCCGCCCCGCCGAGGAGCAGGGCGAGCACGGCGACGACCAGCGCCAGGACGGTCGACGGCGTCCTCACGGAAGGCGATCCGGTGTGCATGAAGAGGCAGCCTCCGAAAGGACGGCCGTCAGCGACGGCACCACCGCCCGGGACTCGGTCGTACGGAGGAGCGATCGGACGCACGGCTCGCCCGGGGCGACGGGACGGACTCCGGCAGGGCCGGAGGTCATGGCGAGATGTGGACGATAGTGCTGCCGGTCCCGGGACGGCGCGGGTTGAGCAACTTCGGCTAAACGGCGCCGCGGAAGGCTCCGCTCCGGGCACCTTCCTGTATGGGTCCGGAGCAGCGGGCTCGGCGACCGGTCAGGAATCGGAGCGCAACGCCCCGTGGACGCGCAGCATGCCGAGGGTGGTGAGGTCTCCGGTGACGGTGACCGTGTCGTTGGCCGTCACCCCGCCCTCGGCTCCCAGGCGGCCGTGGACGATCAGCCGCGACGGGCCCAGGCCTCCGGTCCGGTGGTTGCTCGCCGGGCGCGGGGTCCGGGCCGGAAATGGCGCCCGGCCTTCCCGCCCGCGACCTATTCTGATCACCACCTCCGGACGCGGCTGCCCGTGCTGCGCGTCCGTCATGAGCGCGCCTTCCCCAGCGCCCCCACGGCGCCCGGCCCGGTCGTCCACGTGCGACGAACGCCACCGGCCGGTGGGGAAGGCCGCGCACGACCCATCACACCTAAGGCACCCCATGGACAGTGAGCACATACGGATCTGCCTGGATCTGATCCACCAGGTACGACAGCTACCCGTGGATGATGATCGGCGCCGACAGCTGGAACAGGCCGCCGGTCAACTCGTCCGCGAAGGCCGCCTCCGGCGCCGTGCCGAGGCGCGCGCGGCACGGGCCGCGGCCGACGCGGAGCTGCTCGCCACCACCGTGATGGGCGCCCGCGACCGCGTCATGGACGCCCCTCTGTCCGCGCCGGCCCCGCCGGAACCGGGACCGACGGCCCGCGAGTCGGTACGGCTTCCCCCCGGGCCGTCCGCGGAGCGCCGGCTGCCGGACCGCACGCCGGACGGTGCCGGGCCGGCACGGCTGTTGAACCGTCCCCTGCGCTGCTACGTCTGCAAGGACCACTACCGGCACGTCCACGACTTCTACCACCTGCTGTGTCCCGAGTGCGCCGGTGAGAACCTCGCCCACCGCGCGAACCGCACCGACCTCACGGGCCGGCGCGCGCTGCTGACCGGGGGGCGCGTCAAGATCGGCTTCCAGGTCGCGCTGATGCTCCTCCGGGACGGAGCCGAGCTCACCGTGACCAGCCGCTTCCCCCAGGACACGGTGAGCCGGTTCGCGGCGGCGCCCGACGCCGCGCAGTGGTGGCGGCGGCTGCGGATCGCCGCGCTGGACCTGCGCGATCCCCGGCAGGTGCTCGCCTTCACGGACCACATGCTCGCCCAGGGGCTGCCCCTGGACATTCTGATCAACAACGCGGCCCAGACCCTGCGCCGCTCCCCCCAGGCGTACGCCGCGCTGGCGACCGGCGAATGCACGCCGGCGCCCACGTCCCTCACCGCGCCACGGATCTGGACCGCTCCCGGATTCTCCGTACCGGGCCCACGCACCGCGCCCCTGCCGTGGACGGCGGAGCTCGCCCCACGGTTCCCGGCGCCCGACGCCCTGGCCGGCACCGCACACAGGGCGGACGCTGCGGTGGACGCCCCGGCGGACGCCCCGGCGGACATCGCGCTGTCGCGGGAGGTCGTCGACGAGGCGGGCCTGCTGCCCGAGACGTCCGCGACCAACTCCTGGACGCTGCGCCTGGGTCAGATCGACCCGACGGAGCTGTTGGAAGTCCAACTGGTCAACGCCGTCGCGCCGTTCCTGCTCGCCGACCGGCTACTGCCCCTTCTCGACGCCTCCCCGCACCCCCACCGCTACCTCATCAACGTCTCGGCGGTCGAAGGCCGCTTCACCGTGCGCGACAAGACGAGCGACCATCCGCACACCAACATGGCCAAGGCCGCCCTGAACATGCTCACCCGCACCAGCGCGGCCGACCTGGCCACCCGCGGCATCCACACCTGCAGCGTCGACACCGGCTGGGTCACCGACGAGAAGCCCCTCCCGGCCCGGAACCGGCGCGCCGCCACCGGTTGGCGCCCGCCACTGGACATCGTCGACGGCGCCGCCCGCGTCTACCACCCCATCGTTCAAGGGCAGGCGGGCGCACCCGTACACGGCGTCCTGCTGAAGGACTACCAGCAGGTCCCGTGGTGATCCCTCCGGCATCGTGAACGGGTCCCGGTCGAGCCCTGATGCCGACCGAGGCGCTCGGCTACCCGGCGAGCCCCTCCGTCGCCCCGGCGAGGGGGAACTCCGTCCAGACCGTCTTGCCGTCCCGGGTGTAGCGGGTGCCCCATCGTTCGGTGAGCTGCGCCACCAGGAAGAGGCCGCGCCCGCCCTCGTCGGTGATGCGCGCCCGTCGTAGGTGCGGAGCGGTGCTGCTGCCGTCGGAGACCTCGCAGATGAGGCTGCGGTCGCGGATGAGCCGCAAGGACACCGGCGTGCCGCCGCCGTACCGGTAGGCGTTGGTGACCAGTTCGCTGACGACCAGTTCGGCGGTGAAGGCCAGCTCGCCCAGTCCCCACCTGGTCAGCGTGGTGTCCGCCAGGTGCCGTGCCCGGGCGGGGGCGGTCGGCTCCGCGGGCAGTTCCCAGGAGGCCACCTGCTCCGGCGCCAACACGCGGGTGCGGGCGAGGAGCAGAGCGACGTCGTCCGGTGGGTGATCGGGCAGCAGGGCGTTCCGCACCGCCGCGCACGTCTCCTCCAACGAACGGCATGGCCGGGACAGGGCCCCTCGCAACCGTTCGAGTCCCTCGTCGAGGTCGAGGCCACGGGCCTCCACCAGGCCGTTCGTGTACAGCGCCAGCAGGCTTCCCTCGTCGAGTTCCAGTTCGGCGGACTCGAAGGGCAGTCCGCCCAGCCCGAGCGGCGGCCCCTCGGGCAGGTCGGGCAGGCTCACCGTGCCGTCGGGGGTCACCACGGCGGGGGGCAGGTGACCCGCCCGGGCCAGGGTGCAGCGCCGGGAGACGGGATCGTAGACCGCGTAGAGGCAGGTCGCGCCGACGATCTGCCTGCCCTGCCGGCGTCCGTCCGCCGACTCCTGCTCGACTGCCAGGCGGTTGACCAGGTCATCCAGATGGGAGAGGACCTCGTCCGGAGCGTAGTCGAGGCCGGCCAGGGTGTGCACGGCCGTGCGCAGGCGGCCCATGGTGGCCGCGGCGTGCAGACCGTGGCCGACGACATCGCCGACGACGAGGGCGACGCGGGCTCCGGAGAGGGGGATGACATCGAACCAGTCGCCGCCGACGCCGGTGGCGGGATCGGCCGGCAGATAGAGGTGCGCGACCTCTACCGCGCTGTACGCGGGCAACTCCTGCGGCAGCAGGCTGCGCTGCAGCGTCAACGCGGCCTGATGCTGCTGGGTGTAGCGGCGGGCGTTGTCGATGCACAGGGCGGCCCGCGCGGCGAACTCCTCCGCCAGCGTGACGTCGTCCTCCTCGAACGGCTCGGGCCGCTCGGCCCGCCACAGGCTGAGCAGGCCGAGGAGCAGACCGCGGGCCGTCAACGGAACGACGATCAGTGAGTGGGCGTGCAGACCGACGGCGCGCCGTGCGCGTTCCGGATCCTGGAAGTACCAGTCCGGACTGCTCCGGAGCACCGGTTCGAGGATGGGCTGCTGTTCGGCGAGGCACCGGGCCTGCGGGGTACGAGGGTCGAAGCGGAAGACCTCGCCGGCGGAGTACATCACCCGCAGCGCCTCTGCCACGACCGAGTGGACGGCCATCCTACGGACCGATCCGCTCACCTCCTCGGCGTTCTCCTCGCCTCGGGCCACCGACTCCAGCAGATCCACCGATACGGCGTCCGCGAGGTCGGGGACGGCGACATCGGCCAGCTCCCTGGTGGTCCGACCGAGATCGAGGGTGGTCCCGATGCGGGCGCTCGCCCGATTGAGCAGGGCGAGCCGCCGCCTGGCCCGGTAGCGGTCCGTGACGTCCTCCACCAGTTGGGTGACGCCGAGGATCCCGCCGGCGGGGTCCTGCATCCGGAACGCCGACACCGAGACGACCCGCTCGTGGTCGGGGTCACTGCGCAGGTGGCAGGGCTGCTCGGTGAAGATCAGGGGGGCGCCCGTGTCCAGCACCCGTCGCAGCCGGGTTTCGATGGTTTCCACGTCCGGCCCGATCAGGAAGTCGCCGATGCGTCGGCCCCGGATCTCGGCTGCCGAGAGCTGCGTGAACCGGGCCAGCGCCCTGTTGATCCGCAGGACGCTCAGATCGGGGGCGTGGACGGACAGACCGATCGGGGAGCGCCGGAACAGCCCGTCCAGGACGGACCGATCCGTCTCCCACCGGAGCACCTCCTCCGCCGGGGCGAGGACGAGGAACCACTCGCGGGCCGAGCCGGCGCGGATGACGGCCCGGGCCCGGAAGCCCAGCTCCACCCGCCGACCGCTCCGGTGCAGGACGGGCAGGACGCCGGACCACCCCCTGTCGCGGACGCACACGGCCGCCGCTTCGCGGACCACCTCTCGATCACGGGAATCGAACAGAACTTCGAAGGCCATGCGGCCCAGCACCTCCCCGGGCAGGTAGCCGAGGTGCTCCTGTGCGCGTTCGCTCCAGCCGACGACCATGCCGCGGTCGTCGAGAACGACCGAGGCCGAGTTGTGCAGCGCGAACGGGTCCTCGGGCGCCTCGCCCGATCCAGGCGCTGGTGCGTCCATCGCTGCCACCCTTCGACCTGCCGAACGGACCGCACAGCGGGCATTGCCCCGGCGACCACCCGGTGTGATCGGAGATCAGGGGTCGGGCGGTCCGCACACCTCCAGTATCACCGCGCCGCCGCACGTCGGCAGCGGGCCGGCCACCGCGCGCCACGACGTCAACGATCCCCCGTTCCCGGTCGAAACGCCGGCGCGGCAGCCACCACCGCGAGCGGCCCCTGCGACTGCCCGGCAGGCAGACGCCCCCTCCGACCTCGCACTCCCGCAGGATGGGAAATTCCGACATTCGGGCTGAAGGGAACCTACGGGCCGGATAACTGTTCTCCCCGAATGAGCCCGGATGGGCCCGGATGGGCCCGGCCCGGGTGTGACCCGACGCAGGCACTCTGCCGGGACGCCCCCCAGTGCCGTTCGGTGCGGCCGAGGGCCTGTCGCCGAACTGCCGCCGTCGCCCGGAGGACGGCCTCACGGCGTCCGGTGCGTGCTCGGCGTGCCCGACGTCGCGAGGCGGACGGGAGTTTGACGACAGGCCCTGGGCGAACCCCCGACGCCGACAGCCGGAGCCGCGCCCGGGAGCGCGGGCTCATCGGCCCGTCGAGGTCGCCGGAGCGGAACGTGCCCGCACCGGCCGGCGGGTCGGTTGGCCGCCGGCCGGTGACCCCCGCCCCGCGCCCGAACCGGCAGAACCGGCCCCGCGTCTTGGGGCGTTCCGGCACCGCCGGCGCCGCTGACCGGGGCCCGGCCCGCTGACGGTCCGGTAGATTCGGCGACGCAGCTGATCTTCAGGGGAGCGGCAGGATGCCGCGCGTGCGACACGGGGGCAGTGGGTGCGGAGCGGACACGCGCAGGACCGTCGACGGAAGGCCCTGCTGGAGTGCTGGCGTGCGATCGAGCTGTTCGGTCCGCCGCCCATCCCGACGCTGCCCCGCCGTCGTCCCGCCGCGCGCTCCGGGCCGAGGGACGAGTACGTCATCGACCTCACGCCGGTGCCGGGCCGGGTACCACCGCTCCTGCCGTGGGATCCGGACCATCCGGAGACGGGGGCACGGCGGGCACCGTTCGGTCGGATGTGGCGGCACGAGGTCTACGGCGGGGTCTTCGAACTGGAGCTGCTTCGCCAGGCGATGATCGCGGTACTGCCTCCGGGGACCGATCCCGATCCCGGCGTGCCGCAGTCCGAGCTGGTGCTACCGGGTCAGAGCGCGATGTTCGCGCTGGTCCTGGACGATGAGGGCAGGCCGATCGAGGACACGTCCGTGGTCTCCGCCTGCGCCTGGGCGACCGGCCGGCTATTCGATCCGGGGCCGGCCGCATCGGGGTGGCTGGACGGCTTCGAGGAACTGGACGACGCGTTCGGCGTCGCGATCGACGCGCTCACGGCCACCGCGATCCCTTACGGCCCCAACGCCCCGACCGCCGGCACGGCGTACGAGCGCCGGCCGGGCGGCTCGGGCGCCGAGGGTGCGGCGGGAGCG
>NZ_JANFAK020000160.1 GCF_024721315.2 Streptomyces sp. Isolate_45 | reverse complement strand
CAGGCCCCAGCCCGCGGCGGCCGCCGCGACGAGGCGGGCCCGGGCGGTGGCCGCGGCCTGCCGCACCGGCCCGTAGAGGGACCGGATGGAGTTGGAGGAGCCCGTCAGCTGGTTGAAGAGCAGCTCGGGGCGCGCGTCGTCGAGTTCGACGCGGACGCCGGCGAGCGGGGTGTCGAGCTCCTCGGCGACGAGCATGGCCACGGCGGTGGTGAGTCCCTGGCCGACCTCCTCGCGCGGCAGGCGGAAGCGGACGGTGCCGTCGGTGTCCACGGCGAGGGCGAGCAGGGCCGACGTGGGCGCGCCGGCCAGGATGAACAGGTCCCCCAGGTCCACCAGGTCGGCGATGGCCGGCAGGCTCGGGACCACCGCGTGCGCGGGCTGCGGCGCGAGGAGGTCGGCGCCCGCGCGGGTGACCAGGGCCAGGGTGGGCGCGGCGACGAGGTGGGTGAGGAAGGAGCGGCGGCTCCGCCCGGCCCCGCCGCCCGGTGCGCGGCCCTGTCCGTCCGCGCGGCTCTGCGCTGTCATGTCGTGGTGTCCCCCACCCCTGCCCGGGTCCGCGTCGGCGGACCGCCCCCGGTTCGTTACCGACGCGTAGCGTAGCGATCATGCAGGGGGGTGGGAAGCGGCGGGCGGAACCGATACCGGAGGACCGCGTCATCACCGCGCGGGGGGTCCTCCGTTCGGGGGGTAACCCCGGGAGTGCGCGCGACGTGTCGGGCGGTGCGGGCGCGGGCGCACACGGCTCGCACAACTCGGCCAAATGATCGAACAACCGCCTCCCGGGGGCCGGTTTCCGGCCGGACGCGGAGCGCCCGGACCGGTTTCGTTCGCACACGGCGCGAGGTCACGGATCGCCGCTGGCATATGCCCGGCGCAAGACCGTTGCGGATGTTGCCAAACGCCTTACAGCCCAACTCGCGCTGTGCAACAGTCGTAACCGGTCCTTCTTTCAGACCTGGCCGTGCCGCGCCTGTATCGGAGTTCTCATGCCGTCCCACCTGTACGCGGACCTTCCCGCGCAGCCGCCCGAGCCGGGGTCGGTGGACGCGCTGATCTCACAGACCCGCCGACTGCGGGGCGAAGTGGACGCGGTGCGCCGCGACACCGTCGTGGACGATGACGACGCCCAGGGCCGCTGGCAGCGCGCGCTGTGCGACCTCGCGGTGCACCACCTCGACGACCTCCGCCAGCACCTCGGCCAGCTCAAGGAGGGTCTGCCGCCCGCGCCCGAGCACGTCGAGGCGCCGCAGGCAGCCCCCGAGGCCACCGCCGAGGACCGTCCGACGCGCGTCGGCAGCGCCGAGTGGAACCTGCTGACCGACGAGGTGACCTGGTCCGAGGAGCTCTTCCAGATCTTCGGCCGGTCCCCCGAGGCGGGCGCGCTCCCGCTCGACGAACTGGGCTCCACCCTGTTCTCCGAGGACCAGCCGACGCTGACCGCGATGGTCACCGACTGCCTCGTGGACGGCAAACCGATAGACGGCGAGTTCCGCATCGTCCGGGCCGACGGCCGGGTACGGACGCTGCACATGAGGGGCGAGCCGGTCCTCGACTCCGACGGCTGCACGGCCTCCATGTGGGCCGTGCTGCGCGACGTGAGCGAGCTGCGCCGGAGCCAGCGGGCGGTACGCGAGTCGCACGACTCGCTCCAGCGCCGCCGGGAGATCGCGCAGACCGAGCACCGGCTGGCGGTCGAGCTGCAGGAAGCCGTGCTCCCCCCGTGGCGCGGCTCCCTGCGGTTCCCGCACGACAACGCGGGCGCGCTGGACGTGGCCGCCCACTACCTCCCCTCCGCGACCAGCGCGCTGATCGGCGGCGACTGGTACGACGCCCTCGAACTCCCCGACGGCCGCTCCCTCCTGACGGTCGGTGACCTGACCGGACACGGGGTCAGCGCCACCTCCGGAATGGCGATGATGCTCGGCGCCCTGCGCGGCATGGCCATGGCCGGGATCGAGCCGGGGCCCCTGATGGGCTGGCTCAACCAACTCCTGGAGACCTCCGTCCAGCCGGCACTGGGCTCGGCCGTCTGCTGCCGCTACGACCCCGTCCGCCGCGTCCTCTCCTGGGCGCAGGCCGGCCACCCCGCGCCCCTGCTGTTCCGCCGGGGCCAGGGCCGCCCGCTGCTCCCGCCGGAGGGCGTCCTGCTGGGAGCGACCTCCGGAGCGGTCTACGGGCAGGCGGAGGAACGGCTGGAGGCGGGAGACGTACTCGTCCTGCACACCGACGGACTGACCCCGCGCAGCATCGAGTTCAGCCGGGCGGACGGGACCGAGCGACTGCTGGCGCTCGCGCCCCGGTTCTCCGCGGCCCGGTCCGCGCGGGACTGCGTGCGGATGGTGACCGAGGAGTTCGGCGAGAGCGAGCGCGAGGACGACGCCTGCATCCTGGTCGCCCGGATAGGCGACTGACCCACACCGGCGGTCGCGGGGGGAACCCGCGACGCGAGGAGCGCGTGGGGCACCGACACGTGGGGCATCAGGGGCCGCGCCGGACGGCGCGGCCCTTCTCGTCCCCGGAACCCGGCACCGGCCGCCCCCTCAGACTCCCGTGCCGCGCGGGGCGCGCGGCGCCGGGCTGTCGGGGAGGGCCAGCTCGATCTCCTCGCGCAGGTCCTCGATCCGCGCGTACCCGGCGTACTGGCCGGTGAGCCGGTACATCTCGCGCAGTCGGTCCCATGTCCGGTGCGAGGAGGTCTCGTTCATCGAGACCAGGGCGAGGCGGGCGTACCGGTCGGCCTGCTCCGGATCGTCGGCGATGAAGCAGGCCGAGGCCATGGAGATGTAGTCGAAGATCTGCGAGCGCTGGTAGCCGTCCCCGCGCAGCCGCAGGGCCTGCCTGGCGTGGCGCGCGGCGACGGGAGCGGCCGAGGCGTCGTGGTCGGCCAGCGTCCGGTAGGCCAGGGCCTGCATGCCGTGCAGGTCCGCCTCGTCGAAGTGCTGCATCCACGAGGGCGGCGGGACGTCCCCCTTGTCGGAGACGAACAGGTCCTCCGCCTCGCCCAGCGTGCGCCGCATGGCCTGGCCCTTGCCCATGGCCGCCTGCGCCCACGCCTCGATGGTGTGCAGCATGGCCCGGGTGCGCGGCAGCGTCTGCTCGCCGGAACCCGACTTCGCCAGCTTCATCAGGTCCAGGGCCTCGTGGGGCTTGCCCAGGTGGACCATCTGGCGGGCGGCCCGGGACAGCGCCTCGCCGGCCCGCGGCCGGTCGCCGCCCTCGCGCGCCGCGTGCGCCGCGATCACGAAGTACTTCTGGGCGGTGGGTTCCAGCCCGACGTCGTGCGACATCCAGCCCGCGAGCACCGCAAGGTTCGCCGCCACCCCCCACAGTCGGCGCTGGAGGTGGTCCGGGTGGTGGTAGGCGAGCATCCCGCCCACCTCGTTGAGCTGGCCCACCACTGCCTTGCGCTGGAGCCCGCCACCCCTGGAGGCGTCCCAGGCCCGGAAGACCTCGACCGACCGCTCCAGGGCCTCGATCTCCTGGGAGCCGATCGGAGCGGCCTCGTAGCGGTCGTAGCCCGCCGGATCGGCGTGGTGGGCCTCACCGCCGAACCTCCGGGCCTCCTTGGCGGCTGCGGGGTCGGTGTGCAGCCAGTCGTACATGGCGTTGCTGAGGGCTGAGCCGGCGGTGAGCGCGGCTCCCGCGCCCATCAGACCGCGACGGTTGAGCATGAGGTCCATTCCCGTGAATTCGGTGAGGACCGCGGCTGTGCGTTCGGGCGCCCAGGGCACTCCGTCGGGGTTCTCCTGCGCCCCGTCCGGCTGCCGTTTCGTGGTGCGCCGCTGCCGTACGAACCCGAGGTCCTCGATGGTCACGACACGACCGAGCCGCTCGGTGAACAGGGCTGCCAGTACCGTGGGTACCGGTTCGCGAGGGGTCTCCCCCATGTCGATCCAGCGCCGCACCCGCGAGGTGTCGGTCGCCAACTGGTGGTGGCCCATGGCGGCCGCCTGCCGGTTGACCATCCTCGCGAGTTCGCCCTTCGACCAGCCGGCGAGGCCGAACAGGTCGTTCAGACGGGTGTTTGGTCCCTTGCTCACGTCAAGCCCCCAGGTTCTCGGCTGAGTTGACAGTAGCCCCCCGTCAGATGCCCAGCGACTATTCGCCAGGCTTCGCCAGGGCACGCCCGATGGTTCGCCACGGGCCGCCCGGTGTCAGGTAGGAATGCGCCTCCCCGACCCGGTCACCGGCGGAACTCCCCAGGGTGAAGCCGGGATCGGCGGGGTGGCGTACGCAACTCGTCGGCGCACGAAGGGAACCGTAAACGCCATGTACGCAGCCACGTCCTCCGTGTCCGTCCCGGTCCGGCCGCACCGCACGCTCCAGGCGGGCGGCGGCCCCTACCTCGATCCCGCCCGTCCGACGGCCCCGGCGCAGGGCGCCCTGCGGGCCCGGCGGATGCCTGGTGCCGGGTCGCAGCCGCTCAGCGGACGGATCGACCTGTCGGGACCGCAGGGTGCGCAGTTGCGCACCGCGCTCGCGTCGGTGCAGCGGATCTGTCCGGAGTTCACTCCCGTCCAGGTGTTGCGGCGCAGCGGCCGGTCGGTCCTGCTGGTGGGGACCACCGGACGGATGACCGCCGTGGCGAAGGTTTTACTGGATCACTCGCCCGAGTGGCGTGAGCGGTACCGGCACGAAATAGCTACGTACCGGGCGTTCGTCCGGCACCGCCCGCCGGTGCGGGTGCCCCGGCTGATCGCCGCGGACCCGGAGAACTGCGTACTGGTCGTCGAGCGGATGGCGGGACGGGTGGCGGCGCTCCAGCGGCACCCGGTGGAAGCCCCGCCGCGGGCCGACGTGCGGGCCGCGCTGGGCGCGGTGTGCCGGGTGAACCAGTGGCGTCCGCCGGTCGAGCTGTTCGGGCAGCCGGTGGACTACGCGCGGCGGATCGCGCGGGACCACCAGTTGGGACTGCTGACCGACCGGGACTTCGGCGACCTGCAGAAGCTGCTGCACGGGCTGCGGCCGGCGAGCACCCCCTGGCAGTTCAACCACGGTGACGCCCTGCTGTCGAACCTGCTGCTGTCCCCGGCCGGACCGGTCCTGCTCGACTGGGAACACGCGGGCTGGTACCTGCCGGGCTACGACCTGGCCACGCTGTGGACGGTGCTGGGTGACGCCCCCGCGGCGCGCAGCCAGATCAGCCGGTTGGCCCAGTCGGCCGGCCCGGCGTCCCGGGACGCCTTCCTGGTGAACCTGATGCTGGTGCTGACCCGGGAGATCCGGATGTCGGAGACGGCGGTGCAGCGGTCGATGCTGGCGACCGCCCCGAGCCGGCCGCTGCCGGCGGGGGCCGTGTCCTCGGGCGAAGAGCAGCGCCTGCTGCTGCGCCGCCTCCACGACGACGCCGGGATGGCGCGCAGAGCCGTCCGTGCGGCGGTCGGCACGCGCTGACCCCGGCGCGGAGGAACCCCGTACGGAAATCCCGTGTCCCGCGCCTCGCGTGGGGGACACGGGATTCCGTGCGTTCGCGCCCCGGCGGATTCGTGCCCGCCGCGGCGGTGCCGTTCCGCGCCCGTCGCTCGGGGGCCTCCGTGTCGGGTCACTCCGTTACCTTGGCGAGGAACGCGGCGAGGTTCGCCCCGGTCCGCGCGATCTTCTCCTCCTGGGTGAGCGACTCGTGGAGCCGACCGCCGACGCCCGCGTCCTTCCTGCCCCTCAGGTAGAGCGAGCAGGCGAGGTCATCGCACATGTAGACGCCCACCGAGTTGCCCTGCTGTCCGGCCTTGCCCGCTCTCGGCGCGACCAGCAGGGCGACGCCGCCGGTGTGGGTGGTCAGGCAGACCGTGCACATGCTGCGCCGCGCCTGCCCCGCGCCGCCGCCGCTCGAAGAGCGCAGTTGGACGCCGACGGGGCGGTCGTCGAGCACGGTGACGAGGTAGGCGCGGTCGGGGGCCTGCGGGTCGCGCCACCCCAGGAAGTCGAGGTCGCCCCAGGGCCGCTCGGCCAGGTCACGGGGGACGGACAGGCGCTTCGCCTCACCCTTGGTGCAGTTCACGAACGCGGCGCGGATCTCTTGCTCGGTCAGCGGCTTCATGACGCACACGCTAATTTGCCTAAATGGATTAGGCAAACTCATAATGCACATAGGTATAAGCCGCCGGGCGGTGACACGGAAGCGGAGGACGGACATGGCACCACGGGCAGAACGAGTGGGACTGACCACGGAACGCCTGGTCCGGGCGGGAGCCGAGCTGGCCGACGAGATCGGCTTCGAGCAGACGACCCCCGCGGAGCTCGCCCGCCGGTTCGGCGTCAAGACAGCGAGCCTGTACTCGCACGTGCGCAACGCCCACGACCTCAAGAGCCGGATCGCCCTTCTCGCCCTGGAGGAACTCGCCGACCGGGCCGCCGACGCCGTGGCCGGCCGGTCCGGCAAGGAGGCCCTCACGGCCTTCGCCAACGCCTACCGCGACTACGCCCTCGCCCACCCCGGGCGCTTCGTCGCCGCCCGTTTCCCGCTCGACCCGGACACCGCCGCGGCCGGAGCCGGCCCGCGGCACGCACGGATGACGCGGGCGGTGCTGCGCGGGTACGGCCTGCCCGAACCGCACGAGACGCATGCGGTACGCCTCCTGGGCAGCGTCTTCAGCGGCTACGTGACCCTGGAGAGCGCCGGCGGCTTCGGCCACAGCGCACCCGGCTCCCGGGAGAGCTGGACGGAGATCCTCGACGCGCTCGACGTACTGCTGCGCACCTGGCCCACCACCCCCTGACGGAAGCGAGCGGGACATGAACACACGAGCCGGGTGGACCACCACCCCCGTCACCGCCGGACTGCTGCGCGGCGCCCTCGACCTGGAGCACACCGAACGCGGTGCGCTCCCCCATCGATTGTCCCCACGGGCCCGGCAGCAGATCCCGGCCGGCAGCCTCGACCTCGCGGAGGCGCAGCCGTCCGGCGTACGGCTCGCCTTCCGCACCCGGGCCACCACCGTCGAACTGGACGTGGTCGCCACCAAGCGGGTGTACCCGGGCACCCCGCCCGTCGCCGACGGGGTGTACGAGCTGCTCGTGAACGGCCGGCTCGCGGGCACGGCCCGCGCACCCCACGGCGACGTGCTCACCATCGACATGGCCGCCGGGACCGCGGCGACCCGTCCCGGTCCGGTGGCGATCCTGCGGTTCGCCGGGTTGGGCGGCGGCGAGAAGGACGTGGAGATCTGGCTGCCGTACGACGAGAGCACCCGGCTCCTCGCCCTGCACACCGACGCCCCCGTCCATGCCCCGCCCCCGCACGGTCGCAAGGTGTGGCTGCACCACGGCAGTTCGATCAGCCAGGGCTCCAACGCCGCCACCCCCACCGGAACCTGGCCGGCCGTGGCCGCCGCCGCGGGTTCGGTGGAGCTCGTCAACCTGGGCTTCGGCGGCAACGCCCTGCTCGACCCCTTCACCGCCCGCGCGATGCGCGACGTGCCGGCGGACCTGATCAGCGTCAAGATCGGCATCAACCTCGTCAACACGGATCTGATGCGGCTGCGCGCCTTCGGCCCGGCCGTCCACGGGTTCCTCGACATCCTCCGCGAGGGGCACCCCTCGACCCCGCTGCTCGTCGTGTCACCGATCCACTGCGCCCTCCACGAGCGCACCCCCGGGCCCAGCGTCATGAACGTCGAGGGGACGGGTGAGGGGCGCCTGCGGTTCACGGCCGCCGGGGATCCCGCCGAGGTCGCCGCCGGAAAGCTGACGCTGAGGGTCATCCGGGAGGAACTCGCCCGGATCGTCCGGCAGCGGGCCGCCGGCGACCCGAACCTGCACCACCTCGACGGGCTCGCCCTCTACGGCGAGGCCGACGAGGCCGACCTGCCGCTGCCCGACGACCTCCATCCGGACGCCGCCACCCACCGCCTGATCGGCGAGCGCTTCGCCCGCGCCGCCTTCGGCTCCGGCGGCCCGCTCGCCGTCGGATCCCGCTGATCGGTGCCGCGTTCCCGCGGACCGATCCCCCGACTTTCCCACCGGGCCCCGGGCGCCGACGGCGGCGCATGCCTTGACATCACATGATCCCCCGAACACCTTTTCTGACTCAGCATCAGAAATGCTGGAGCCGCCGCTCACCTCCCCTCCCGCTGGAGCCCGCCCATGACCGAAAGCCCCGACCCCTTCCGCTCCTCCCCGCCCGCCGCGCCCTCCCTTCCCTCCCTTCCCTCCCGGCCTTCCCGGCCTTCCCTGCCCTCCCGCCGGACCGTCCTGGCCGGGACGGGTGCCGGGGTGCTCGCCGCCACCGTGCTGCCGGGGGCCGCCGCGCGGGCCGACGGGGCCCCGCTCGGCGAGTACGACGTCGTCGTGGTCGGGTCGGGGGCGGCCGGGATGACGGCCGCCCTGACCGCCGCGAAGCGCGGCCTGAGCGTCCTGGTCGTGGAGAAGGCCCCGACCTTCGGCGGCTCGGCGGCCCGCTCCGGCGCCGGGATCTGGCTGCCGAACAACTCGGTGATCCTGGGTGCCGGGGTGCCGGACACCCCGCAGAAGGCGGCGACGTACCTCGCGGCGGTGGTGGGACCCGAGGTGCCTGCCGACCGGCAGCAGGCGTTCCTCGCGAACGGGCCCCGGATGCTGGACTTCGTCATGGCGAACAGCCCGTTGAGGTTCCGTTTCATGGACGGCTACAGCGACTACTACCCGAACCTTCCGGGCGGACTGCCGAACGGCCGCTCCATCGAGCCGGACCAGATCGACGGAAACGTCCTGGGCGCCGAGCTGGCGCACCTGAACCCGGCGTACATGGCCGTGCCGGCCGGGATGGTGGTGTTCAGCCAGGACTACAAGTGGCTGAACCTCGCCGCGGTCAGCGCGAAGGGGCTCGCCGTGTCCGCCGAGTGCCTGGCGCGCGGGACGGCGGCCGCCCTGCGCGGGGAGAAGCCGCTGACCATGGGGCAGGCCCTGGCCACCGGGCTGCGCGCCGGCCTGCAGCGGGCGGGGGTTCCGGTGTGGCTGAACAGCCCGCTGGTGGACCTCGTCCAGGAGGGCGGCGCGGTCACGGGCGTGGTGGTGGAGAAGGCGGGCGTACGGGGCGTCGTGCGGGCCCGCAAGGGGGTGGTGATCGGCTCCGGCGGCTTCGAGCACAACGCGCGGATGCGGGAGCGGTACCAGCAGCAGCCCATCGGCACCCAGTGGTCCGTCGGGGCGAGGGAGAACACCGGCGACGGCATCCAGGCGGGCCAACGGGCCGGGGCCGAGCTGGCGTTGATGGAGGACGCCTGGTGGGGGCCGTCGATCCCGCTGCCCGGGGAACCGTACTTCTGTCTGGCGGAGCGGACGCTGCCCGGCGGCTTGATCGTCAACCGGGCGGGCGCCCGGTTCGTGAACGAGGCGGCCCCGTACAGCGACGTGGTGCACGTCATGTACGACAAGGACCGGGGCGCTCCCGGTTCGCACATCCCCGCCTGGCTGATCGTGGACCAGCACTACCGCAACAAGTACCTGTTCAAGGACATCCTGCCGACCCTGCCGTTCCCCGACTCCTGGTACGAGACGGGAGCGGCGCACAAGGCGTGGACCTGGGACGCCCTCGCGGGCCGGATCGGGGTGCCGGCGGGCGCGCTGCGGGCGACGCTCAACCGGTTCAACGCCCAGGCGTGGAGCGGTGACGACACCGACCACCACCGGGGTGACACCGCGTACGACCACTACTACACGGACCCGAACGTGCGCCCGAACTCGTGCCTGGCGCCGATCTGGGTGCCACCGTTCTACGCGTTCAAGATCGTGCCCGGTGACCTGGGCACGAAGGGCGGCATCGTGACGGACGCGCGGGCGCGGGCGCTGCGGCCGGACGGCACGGTGATCCGCGGCCTGTGGGCGGCGGGCAACGCGAGCGCGGCGGTCATGGGGCACAGCTACGCGGGGGCCGGATCGACGATCGGGCCCGCGATGACGTTCGGCTACGTGGCGGCGAACGACATCGCGGACGCGTGACGCGGACCTGGCCGGCCCGTGGCGCTCGCGGCGCGCGGCCCGGTCGGGCTCAGCCCTGCTGGAACAGCTCGGCGGGGAGCGGCTTGAGCAGCGCGTAGAGGTCGTCGGTGATCGGCCGGTCCCAGCTGGCGATGGTCACGAGGACGTTGTCGCTGCGGTCGAACTGCACGCAGGAGATCCGACTCTCGGAGAGCTTGACCTTGCGGACGATGAGGAGGTTGTCGCCCTGCATGACGGGGCAGTCCTCCGAGCCGGTGACCTCGACCTCCTCCTCGTTCTCGAGGGCGTCGAGGAGCTGGGCCACCTCGAAGGGGACCTCGCCCTCGGCGAGGTCCCGGGCGGGGGACCCCTCGGGGAGGTTTCCGATGATCATCGCGGGGCCGCGGCCGCCGAACAGGTCGTAGCGCAGGAAGACGCCCTGACAGCTGCCGTCGGGGGCGGGGAGCAGCCCGGCCCCGAGGTTGCCCGGCCAGTCCCCCGGGTCCATGGCCAGGACGTCGAAGTCCGGGCCGGCGGGTGTGGCGGCGCGGTGGCGGCGGAGGAAGGACATGTCGCCATGGTACGTGGCCGCGCGCGTTTTCCGGATCGGGGTCCCGGGGCCGGGCCCGCCCGGACATCCCGGACCTGCGGGTACTGGCCTTCGCGGGAATCCGCTCCTTACCCGACACGGGCGACGGGCGGACGGGCCGGTCGGCGGCGGGAACCGGCGCGACGGGGGCGAACCGGTGGGACGGGAGCGACGCGCTCCGGTGTCTGCCGGGCCTCCGAGGCCAGGCCGGGCCGGCGTCGGCGTGGGGGTGGGGGTGTGGCGCCGGGCCCGGCGCAGGTGGGTGACGGGGCCGTGGGGCGGGCGGGGATCGGCGGCGCCTCCCCCGCACCATCGGCCGCGCGGCGGACGGCGTGGGCCAGGACGGCCGCCTCGTCCCGGAAGGGCATGATCCCGGCCCGGCTCCCGTCAGGAACCGCTCCGGCTCATCGCGCGCCACGGGCGAACGCCGCCAGCGCGTCGGCGAGTCCGGCGGGATCGGTGCCCAGTTTGCGGCAGACGGCGGACAGTTCGGGGCCGGCCTGGGAGGGGACGCCGCCGACCACGGCAGCGGCCGCGTTCAGTTCCTCCGGGGTCGGCTCGTCCTCCCAGGAGGAACCGCAGGGCAGCTCGCCGCCGAGGGTGAGCAGCCGGTGCGTGAGGGTGGCGGTGAGCGCGTCCGCACCGCATTCGCGGCTGGTGAGGAGCGCGCGGGTGAGGACGGCCCGGTCCTGGAGTTCGGTGCCGAGCGCGGTCAGCGCGAGGGCGAGTTCGTAGCCGGCGGGGGAGGCGGCCAGCAGGGTGACCGCCTCGTGCAGCAGCGGCAGCCGGTCCTGCGGGGCGGCGACGTCGGCCGAGACCCGCAGGGCCTGTCCGATGCCGGAGGGGGCGCCGAACGCCCGGGCCCGGCGCAGGGCGTCGGCGGCCAACGCCCTGGCCCTGGCCGGGTCCTCGGGGGCGACCGCCAGGGCCAGGTGCAGCTGCCACGGGCACCAGGACGGGTTCTGGATCCCGCGCGGGGTGAGCCGCCGGTCCACGGCTTCGAGTTCGGCGGCGGCTGCCTTGCGGTCGCCGCGCGCGAGCAGCAGTTCGGCGTGAACGGTCTGGGAGTCGGGGAAGACGACGGCGGCGGGGAAGGGCTCCCCGTAGTCGTGTTCGTGTGCCAGTTCCCAGGCTTCGTCGGTCCGGCCGCGGGCTATGAGGGTGGTGACGAGGATGGCGATGGCGTACCAGTGCACGGGCGTACGGCGGCCCACGCGTTCGGCGAGCCGGAGGCCGGTGCGGGCCAGTTCCTCGGCTTCGACGAGCCGGCCGCGGCGGTAGCGGATGTAGCCGCGCAGGCTGTGCGCGAAGGACAGGTGGGCGCCGTACCAGCCCTGGCGTTCGAACTCGGCGGTGCCCGCCTCGAAGAGTTCCTCGGCGCGGCCGGGCCGGTCGGCGTACATGTGGACCATGGCGGTCAGCACGGGGACCTCGAAGCCGCGGTCCTCGTGGGCCCAGCTGAAGTGTTCCTCCAGGACCCGGTCCGCGTGGTGCAGGACCACCTCGACGGGTTCGCCGCGCAGGCAGGCGTCCCAGGCGCGGAGCCCGATGACGTACCGCTCGGTGAGGTCGCGGCCGGTGAGGTGTTCGGCGAGCTTGGTGAGGCGGCGGGAGCGGGCCGGGGAGTCGGGTTCGGCGGCGTTGAATGCGTCCCACATGAACTGTTCGGACTGCAGGCGCAGTCGGGCGCGGGCGTCCTGGGTGTGCGGGATCTCCCGGGCGAGCAGTTCGGAGGCCTCGGACAGGAGGTCGCTGTGGGAGAGGACCTGGGCGAGGCGGATGACGATGCCCTGGCGCAGGGCCGGGTCGTCGAAGGGTTCGGCGAGGGCGGCCCGCAGGTGGTTGACGGTGTTCGCGGGTTCGGTGAGCAGCGAGGCGCAGCCCAGTTCGTAGAGCACGGCTGCGCGTTCGTCGAAGTCCGGGGGTTCCTGGAGGGCGCGGGCGAGCTGGCGGCGGGCGGCCTCGGGGGCGCCGGACCGGAGGTTCTCGGCGGCGGCCTCGCGCAGGGTGCGCACCACCCAGGGGTCGTTCTCCGGCTGGGTTTCCAACAGGTGGCGGGCGGCGGCGGAGGAGCCGAGCCCGGCGTCGACGACGGCGGACGCGGTCTTGCCGTGGAGGGCGACGCGCAGGGCGTCGGGGATGCCCCGGTAGATGGCGGTGGCGATGAGGGGGTGGACGAACTCCAGTCCGGCGGCGGCGTCCTCGGGGGCCGCGGACAGGATGCGGGCGTCGCGCAGCCGGAGGGTGGCGTCGGCGGCCTCCTCGGTGCCGAGGCCGGCGACGCGGGCGGCGATCTGCTGCGGGATCGCGGTGCCGAGGACCGAGCAGGCCCAGGCGAACCGCACGGTGGAGGGGCCGAGGCTCTGCAGGCGGGCGACGAGGCCGCTGCCGCGCTGGGCGGCGACGAGGTCGCGCAGCAGTGGGGCGCTGGCCTCGACCGGGGGAAGGCCCTTGTCGCGGACCTTGGCCGTGAGTTCGACGGCTTCGAAGGGGTTGCCGGTGGTGACGGTCCAGGCTTCCTGGCAGAAGGCGTCGTCGGCGTGTTCCCCGACCGTCTCGCGGACCAGGGTGGTGACGGCGGCCGCGCTGAGCGGGGCGAGGGGCAGGGGGCGTTGTCCGGCCCGGCCGGGCAGGGTGCGGAAGGACTCGGCGTGGGCGGGCAGTTCGTCGGGGCGGTAGGCGACGACGAGTAGCAGCGGCAGGTGTTCGGCGCGCGGGGCGAAGGCGGCGAGCCAGCCCAGGGATTCGGCGTCGGCCCAGTGGGCGTCGTCGAGCACGAGGACGACGGGGGCCCGTTGGACGGTGAGGTGGGTGAGGACCCAGTCGAGCCCGTCGCGCAGGCCCTGGGGGTCCGGCGGGGCGCCCTCGGGGGCGCACAGGCCGAGTGCGGGGCCGACGATGGCGTACCAACTGCCGAGGGTCTCGCGCAGGGCGGCTTCGGAGCGGCCGGCCAGCTGGGGTTGGATGAGCTGGCGGGCGACGTGGAAGGGCTGGCCCTGTTCCTGTTCGCCGCCGCGGGCGGCGAGCAGGGTGCAGTCGCGGGCGAGCGCCCGGCGGCGCACTTCGGCGAGCAGCGTCGTCTTGCCGAGGCCGGCCGGTCCGGAGAGGGCGAGCAGGGCGCCGCCGGTGTCCGGGCCGGGGTCGGTGAGCCGGTCGAGGGCCTCGTCGACGGCGACGAGTTCCGCTTCGCGTTCGAAGATGGTGCGCCGTATCCGGGTCCGGCGGTCCGTCATGGCTGGTACCCCCCAGGCCTGTTCGGAGGATCAGCGTACGCCCGCGCGTGCGCCGGGGAAGGCCCGAGCTCGGGAAAGATCGGAATGTTTTCCGGATTTCGCTATTCCGCCGAACGGGTGGCGAGTTCCTCCAGTACGGAGACCGCTTCGGCGGCCCGGTCGGCGGCCACGAACAGGTGGTCGTGGTGGTGGCCGGCGACCACGTTGCAGCTGAGTCCGTGGGCGGCCAGTTCGGCGGCGAAGGCTCCGGTCAGGCCGACGGCGTCGAGGGCGGAGTGGATCCGCAGGGTGATCCAGCCGGCCGTCCAGTCGTAGGCGAGTCCGGCGGCGTCGGCGTCCTCCTGGCGCAGGACCAGGGTGAGGCCCTCGGGTTCCAGGACGGTGGCGACGGGGGTGAGGCCGTCGGGTGCGCGCGTGGACCCGGGGAGGGTGCAGAAGACGTACCTGCCCTCGTTCAGTTCCGGGCGCATGCCGCTCAGCAGTTTCCTCAGGTCGCTCTCTCCGCTCATGCGCCAACCCTACCTATCATCCCGATATGACCGAATCGGTGGCCCCGGTGGCGAACGAGCCGGCGGAACGGCACGCCTCCTGGCTGGAGCTGTTCTTCGACCTGACGGCGGTGGCCGGCGTCGCCCAGCTGGCGCACCTGCTGCACGGGGGGCCGGGGTGGGCCGATCTCGCCCTGTACACGGTGATGTTCCTGGCCTTCTGGACGGGCTGGATGCTGTTCACGGTGTACGGGAACGTCACCGGCGAGCAGGCCGGTACCCGCACCGTCCTCGCGGGGATGTTCGGCATGGCGGTGATGGCGGCCTCGGTGCACGGCGTGCGCGAGGACAAGGCGTGGGCCTTCGCCCTCGCCTACATCGTGGTGCGGTCCCTGGCGGGCAAGGCGTGGGGGCGGCGCGGGGAGTACGTGGCCGACCTGCCGATCACCCAGGTGGGGCTGGGGCTGACGCCGTGGATCGTGTCGATGTGGTGCGACGGGACGGTCCGTTACGCCCTGTGGGCGCTGGGGCTGGCCATCGACCTGGTCGTGATGTTCACGGTCTCCGCCCAGAGGGTGACGGCGCGCGTGGAACAGCAGTACGCGGCCGCCGGGGCGCGCGGGGAGCGGAAGCGGCCCGTGCCGCGTGCGGCCCTGACGGACGCTCCGCACCTCGGTGAGCGGCTCGGCCTGTTCGTGCTGATCGTGCTGGGCGAGGCGATCGCGCAGATGGTCGCGGCGGCCTCGGTCGCGGAGTGGGACTGGGCGCTGTGCGGGGTGGGCGTCGGCGCCTTCGTGCTGCTGCTCCAGTTGTGGTCGCTGTCGTTGCGGCACGGCGCGGACGGGATCCCGCTGCTCGCCGTGGACGCCCTGCCGCTACGGATGGCGCTGCCGCTGCACTGCTTCGTGGCCGGGTCGGTGGCGGCGTTCGCGGCGGCGGCGGGCGACGCGGTGGCGTACGCGGACGGCCCCGTACCGGATGCCGTGCGGTGGCTGATGTGCGCGACCCTGGGGGTGTACCTGCTGATCGCGGGTTCGGCGGCGGCGTGTTCGGGTCGGGGCGCGGCTCGGACGGCGCTGCTGGTGGGGCCCGCGCTGGTACTGGTGGCCGTGCTGTGCGCGGTCGCCGGCGGCTGGGGGCCGGTGGCGCTGGTGTGGACGCTGGTGCTGGCCGTGCGGTGGCCGCTCCTGGTGGAGCGGCTGCGCCCGTCGCCGCCCCCGGCCCGGGTGGCCCCGTAGCGGCGGCGACGTCACCGGGCGGGCGGGCGACGTCCACGGGCCGGGGCCACCGCGGGGTTTCGGCCGCTACCGGGCGGCCGTCCGGACGCGGATGCGGGAGGAGGGGACGGCGCGGTCCAGGGCGGACCGTACCCGGTCGTCGCCGGTGTGGGAGCCGCGCACGAGTCGCATGGAGCAGCCGCACCGGGCGACGACGGTCCGGTCCCAGCCCCACTGCTCCAATTCCACCACCTCGTCGAACCGGTATTCGTGGTACCAGTCGTCGCGGCCGTGGACGACCGAGTGCGGGGTCAGCACCAGTCGGTCGCCGCGGGCCCCGCGGTCCGTGGCGCGGGCGAGCAGGGGCCTGCGGAAGACCTCGCCGGGCGGGAAGGGCGTGTCCCACACCTCGCAGACGCCGGTGTGCTCCAGGCGTCGTCCGTCCAGCCCGGTGAGCGAGGGGTGCACCCCGACGGGCACGACCAGCAGGGCCCCTTCGAGCGCCGCCCGCATGGCCTCGCGGACCTCCTGCGGGGTGACTCGCCCCAGTTGCGTCAGGGCGGTCGCGTCGTCGAGGTAGGGGATCCCGTACAGGTCGGGGTTCGACGCCTCCTGCAGCCGGGCCCACGGGTCGGGCTGCTCCGTCCAGGTCCTGCGGAGCCAGGTGAGGTACTCCGTCAACTCGCCGGGGAGAGGCGGTTCCTGTGCCATGCGGACCGCTTCGCCCCACAGGGCGGCGGCCACCGCCGCCTCCTTCCCCCCGGCGGCGTCGAGCACCAGGATCCGCTCGACGGAGAGCGCGTCGCGCGAAACCTCGACCACGTCCACGTGACTGCTGATGCCGAGGCGTTCGCGCAACAGCCGGTCGACCCGCTCCATGAGGACGCAGTGCCCCATGCGGGCCGCCGCCGAGCCGATCGGGGCGTCCAGGGCGAGGGCGATCCCGTCGGTGTCCCGCTGCGCCCAGACATGGCCGGCGAGCCGGCGCGGGGCACGCCGCGGGGGCCGGGTGCCCTCGGGGAGGGGCAGGCGCAGCCCTTCCGGCTCGGGGCCGCTGAGCAGGAGGACGGCGTTGCCCCGCGTGAAGTGGGTCGCGGCGTGCTCCCGGACCATGTCGGCGGTCAGCGCCCGGTGTCCGGGGCCCCGCTGCCCGGCGAGCCCGAGGGCCCGCGCGCCGTAGCGGGCGCTCAGCGCCTGGGCGGCGCGGACGTCCACGGGCGCCGTGTTCTCGATCTCCAGGATGCCCGCCACGTGTTCCAGGCGGTCCAGGGGCAGGTCGGACAGGGTCCGGCACACCGACTCCAGGAAGCGAACCACCTCTTCGGGGGCCCCGGAGCCGTAGAAGCGGGTTTCGTCCAGGTCGGACAGCGATCCGTACGTCACCAGGCCCGCGCCCGCCTCCGCACCCGCCCGTTCCGCGGTGAGGCGCTCGACGACCTGGCTCGCGCCCAACGTCCGGTACGTCTCGTCGCGGACCCCGCAGCCGAAGCGCAGACCGAACCGGAGCGGGCCCGTCGAGGGGATCCGGTGGACGGGTATCCCGTCAATGGTGGTGCGTCGCATGGCGGCGATCCTAGGGCCTGCCGTCGAACTCCCGCCGCGCGCCCGGAGGGCGGCCTCCCGGGCGCGCGGCGGTCGGGTCGGACCGGGCCCGATCCGATCGGCTCCGCGGGTCGGGTCGGGTCGGAGCCGCCGGTCGGGTCAGGTCGGGCCGAACCGTCCGACCCGTGCCTGCACGACGAACTTGCGCCACTCGTCCGGCGCGAAGATCACCGAAGGGCCGTCCGGGCGCTCGCTGTCGCGCATCGCGATGAACCCCTCGACGAAGGCGATCTGGACGTCGCCCACCCCTCGGCTGCCCGGCTGCCAGTCCGCGCCGCTGAGATCGAGGTCGGGCCTGCCCCAGCCTGCGAGGGGTCGCGAAATCATGCTCTCGGCCACGTGCGTGCTCCTCCCGGTACGTCGTCCGGCCGCCCAGGGTAGCCATCGAGCCGGGTGCCGCACAGGCCGCCCGCGGGGCCCGGCGCGCGGGCGGTGATCCGCCGCCGCGCGGCCAC
>NZ_JANFAK020000015.1 GCF_024721315.2 Streptomyces sp. Isolate_45 | reverse complement strand
CGGCCTCGGGGCCGGCGGTGCGCGGGTCGAGCGCCTCACGGGGGAGGAGGCCGAAGGCCGTCGGGTCGAAGCGCGTACGGGCCCAGCGGGTGGCGAGCGCGCGTGCGGCGCGTTTGACGATCACGGCCGGAATCATGCGGCCTGATCATCACTCACGGCAACTCCATTGGCCAACGCTCCGGGGTCGGGTGCCGGGTTCCCCGGCACCCGACGGGACATTTCCGCCGACGGCCGGAGAATCCGGGTTCCCGCGGCGCCCCGACCCTGCCCGCCTGCCCCCCGCCTCGTCGCCGGGGCCGGGTCAGTGCGGCAGCGTCGCCGGGGAGCCGCCGTTCGCCTCGTACCCGGCGACCGCCAGTGCCCGGTACACCGCGTACGTCGCGGCCGGGTCCGGCGCCGTCGACCAGGGGAGCGCGCCGACGTACCCGTCCACGTGCCGCACCTGCTCCATCGCCTCCGCCCAGCGCTCCATGTTCACCAGGAACACCAGCAGCAGGTGCCGTACGTGCGCCAGCATCGGGTCGTCCTGCCGCGCCGTGCGCACCGCGTACATCGCGCCCTCCACCGCCCGCGTCACGACCGCGCTCCGGTAGAAGGTCTGCACCAGGTTGACCTCGGGCAGGTGCTCGTACACCGCGAACAGCGGCAGCGCCGCCAGCAGCGAGCCCTGCGGGGCGCGGGCGGCCGCCGCGTGCGCGAAGGCGTCGGCCTTCTCCCGCGAACCGTGCCACTTCTCGCACCAGTAGTGCAGCGCCGCCAGGTGCGCGCCCATGTGCTGGGGCGCCAGGTCGATGATCCGCGCCCACAGGACGTCGAAGTCCGCCTCCGTGTACCCGAGCGCCCGCGCGACCGCCAGCTCGGTGATGTACGGAACCGGGTCGCCCGGGGCCAGCAGCGTCGCCCGGCGGCACGCGTCGCGGGCCTCCTCCAGGATGATCCGGTGATCGGTGGAACCCACGCCGCCCGAGTGCCGCCACGCCTGCTGCACCAGCAGCTCCGCGTGCACCTGGGCGCCGCCCGCGTCCTTCTCCGCCTCCAGCCGCCAGGCCTTCAACCACCGAGCCCCGGCCCCGGGCTCCCGTACGAGCTCCAGCGCCGCCGCCCCGCCGAAGGACTGCACCCGCTGCCAGCGCTGCTCGCCCTCCTTCGGGGTCCCCGCGAGCAGGGCCGACGCGGCCTGCCAGTGGCCGCTGCGCTGGACGTTGCCCAGAGCGTCCATCAGGTCCTGGTCGGGGCCGGGCACCCGGATGTCCAGCTGCTCCTCCCGTACGAAGCCGTAGTCGGCGGGGTCGGCGGCGTCGGGGCTGCCGGGCGCCACCTGGCGGATGCCGCCGGCGAAACCACCCCGCCTGCGGCGCACGTACGGCATCACGACGGCCACCAGCAGGACCACGGCCATCAGGACCAAGAGAATCTCCATGCCGCCAAGCGAACCAGACACACCGGGCCCAAGGCCAATGGTCTGCGTTCCGCTCGGCGGTCCAGGTCAGGAGGCCAGGTCAGCGGCCCGTCGCCCACCGGTCAGGCCAGAAGAGGACCGCGGCCCGGACGGGGCATAGCATCTGCCCATGAGCGACGACAGCCACGAGCACCAGAGCTTCGAGACCCGTGCGATCCACGCGGGCAACACGGCGGACCCGCAGACCGGCGCGGTCGTACCCCCGATCTACCAGGTGTCCACGTACAAGCAGGACGGCGTGGGCGGTCTGCGCGGCGGTTACGAGTACAGCCGCAGCGCCAACCCCACCCGGACCGCGCTGGAGGAGAACCTCGCGGCGCTGGAGGGCGGCCGCCGCGGCCTCGCCTTCGCGTCCGGGCTCGCCGCCGAGGACTGCCTGCTGCGCACCCTGCTCGCGCCGGGCGACCACGTGGTCATCCCCAACGACGCCTATGGCGGCACCTTCCGGCTCTTCGCGAAGGTCGTCTCCCGCTGGGGCGTGGAGTGGTCGGTGGCCGACACCTCCGACCCGGCGTCCGTGCGCGCCGCCCTCACCCCGAAGACGAAGGTCATCTGGGTCGAGACCCCGTCCAACCCGCTGCTCGGCATCACCGACATCGCCGTGGTCGCCGACATCGCGCGCACGGCCGGCGCCAAGCTGGTCGTCGACAACACCTTCGCCTCCCCCTACCTCCAGCAGCCGCTCGCGCTCGGCGCGGACGTGGTCGTGCACTCCCTGACGAAGTACATGGGCGGCCACTCCGACGTCGTCGGTGGCGCCCTGGTCACCGCCGACCCGGCCCTGGGCGAGGAACTGGCCTACCACCAGAACGCGATGGGCGCGGTCGCCGGACCCTTCGACTCCTGGATCGTGCTGCGCGGCATCAAGACGCTGGCCGTGCGCATGGACCGGCACGCGGAGAACGCCGCCAAGATCGTGGAGGTGCTCACCCGGCACCCGAAGGTCAGCCAGGTCCTCTACCCGGGCCTGCCCGAGCACCCGGGCCACGAGGTCGCCGCGAAGCAGATGCGCAACTTCGGCGGGATGATCTCCTTCCGCGTCGTGGGCGGCGAGGAGGAGGCCGTCGCGGTCTGCGGCCGCACCGAGATCTTCACCCTCGCCGAGTCCCTGGGCGGCGTCGAGTCCCTCATCGAGCACCCGGGCCGGATGACCCACGCCTCGGTGGCCGGCTCGGCCCTGGAGGTCCCGGCGGACCTGATCCGCCTCTCCGTCGGCATCGAGAACGCCGACGACCTCATCGCGGACCTGACCCGCGCCCTCGGCTAGAACCCGCCGGACCGGCCGTCGTCACCCGCCCCCGGAGCGCTACCAGCCTTCCAGGGGCGGGGAGACGCCGCTCGACGGAGTCACCCACGGTCGGGTCAGCGAGGCCCACACCGTGAAGGCCACGGCCGCCGCGAACAGCACCGACCAGCCCAGCCGGCGCAGGGCCCGCCTGCGGCGCAGCAGCCGCCTTCCGTGCGTGGCGGCGGCCGCCGCGAGCCCGGCCGGCACCGCCGGGTGCGGGCCCTCCATCAGCTTCCTGACCTGGTCCTCCTTGCGGTCGAGGGGGCTCACGCCGCCCCCCGCCCGGAGCCGGCACCAGGTGCCGGGCCCGCGGCTCGCCCGGCCTCCGTGCCCCGCCCGGTCCTCGACGCCGCCCGCATGGTGGCGACGGCCCGGTTGCACACGGCCTCGACCCGCTCGGGCGGCAACCCCAGCTGCGCGGCCGTGACCTCCTCGGCGACGCCCTCGTGGACCCGCATGACCAGCACGAGCCGCTCCAACGGGCTCAGCCGCGCGAGCACCCCCGTACCGCCCGGGTGCCGCCAGGCCGTGCGGGCGTAAGCCGCGCACAGCTCCTGCCGGGTGTGGTCGTACGGGTCGTCGTCGCGCAGCCGGCTCCAGTGCGCGTACGTACGGGCCAGCGCGCCGGCGAGCAGCCGGCGCGCGGCGTCGGCCTCGGACGGGGGCTCGGCCGTCAGCAGGACCGCGACGTGCAGGAGCCGCCCCGCCGCGCCCGCGACGAAGGCCTCGAACTCCGGGTCGCGCCCCGAACGCCGGTCCACAGCCCACATCTTGCGGCCGGTGCCACCACCCCGGTCAAGGGGTCGGACGGGCCGGGATCAGCGCGTGGGGGTCAGGAGGCGGGGCCGCCCTCGGCGGCGGCCGCCATCAGCTCCGACAGGGAGAGGTTGAAGCGGGTCAGCAGGGTCGTGAAGGACTCGCGCTCCTCCTCCGCCCAGTGCTCGGTCACCCGTGCCATCAGCTCGCGGCGCGAGGACCGCACCTCCTCCAGGCGGGCCAGCCCGCGCGGGGACAGCGCGAGGACCACGGCCCGGCCGTCCTCGGGGTGCGAGGTCCGCCTGACGAGGCCGCTGTCGACGAGCGGGGCGACCTGTCGGGTGACCGTGGACGAGTCGATGCCCATCCCGCCGGCCAGCGCCTTGACGCCCATCGGGCCTTCCAGGTCGAGCCGGTTCAGGAGCAGGTACGCGGCGCGGTCCATCGAGTTGCGCGCCTGGCCGACGCCGCCGAGGCGGGTCTGCTCGGCCCGGCGGGCGAACACCGCGACCTGGTGCTGGAGCGAGTCGAGGAGACCGGCTCCGGCGGGCGCTTCGGCCGCCGTGGGCAGGTCGGAACTGGCCGGGATGGAGGGCATGGCCGTGGGCTCTCTTCGCGTGGGGCCGACAAGGATGGGGGACAGAGTACGCGGCCGTGCGGCGGCCCGTACGCCGCGTTCGAGAACTGGTGCGGCCCATCGGTCCGGCCGCCCCGGGGTCGTCCCGGATGGCGAGATCTCGCCCCTGTCGGCGTGGACTGCGATCCCCGGGCGGAGCGGGCGGGCCGGCTGTCCGCCCGCTGGTCGTCCCTGCGCCGTGACCTGCGGGGGCTGCGAGACTGGCGGTATGAACTACCGCGTGCCCCAGCCCGTCCCCCAGGTCATCCTCGACGACGTCCGGGGGGCCCAGAAGATGCTGTCCGGCGTTTCCCGGGTCACGCCGATGGAGGGCAGCCGGCACCTCTCCTCGCTCACCGGCTCCCCGGTCCACCTCAAGTGCGAGAACCTCCAGCGGACCGGCTCCTTCAAGCTGCGCGGCGCGTACGTGCGCATCGCCGGCCTGCGCCCCGAGCAGCGGGCGGCCGGCGTGGTCGCGGCGAGCGCAGGCAACCACGCGCAGGGCGTGGCGCTGGCCTCCTCGCTCCTCGGGGTCCGCTCCACGGTGTTCATGCCCGTCGGGGCGCCGCTGCCGAAGGTGGCCGCGACCCAGGAGTACGGCGCCGAGGTGCGCCTGCACGGCGAGGTCGTCGACGAGACCCTGGCCGCCGCCCAGGAGTACGCGGAGCGTACGGGTGCGGAGTTCATCCACCCCTTCGACCACCGCGACATCATCGCCGGCCAGGGCACGGTGGGCCTGGAGATCCTGGAGCAGTGCCCCGAGGTCCGCACGATCCTCGTCGGCATCGGCGGCGGCGGGCTCGCCGCGGGAGTCGCGGTCGCGGTGAAGGCCCTGCGCCCCGACGTCAAGGTCATCGGGGTGCAGGCGGCGGGCGCGGCCGCCTACCCGCCCTCGCTCAAGGTCGGCCACCCGGTGTCGGTGGACAACCCGACCACGATGGCGGACGGCATCAAGGTGGGCCGCCCCGGCGACGTCCCCTTCAAAATCATTGGCGAACTCCTCGACGACGTGCGTACGGTCTCCGAGGACGCGCTCTCCAGCGCCCTGCTGCTGTGCCTGGAGCGGGCGAAGCTGGTCGTCGAGCCCGCCGGGTGCAGCCCGGTGGCGGCGTTGCTGAGCGAGCCCGAACTGTACGGCGCGGGCCCCGTGGTCGCCGTTCTGTCCGGAGGGAACGTCGACCCGCTGCTCCTGCAGCGGATCCTGCGCCACGGCATGGCCGCCGCGGGCCGCTACCTGTCGCTGCGGCTGCGGGTCACCGACCGTCCGGGCGCGCTGGCGGGACTGCTCGGGGTGCTGTCCGGGCTGGACGCGAACGTGCTGGACGTCAGCCACGTACGCACCGACCCGCGGCTGGGGCTCACCGAGGTCGAGGTGGAACTGCACCTGGAGACCAAGGGGCCCAAACACTGTGCGGAGGTGGCGCGTTCCCTGCACAGTGCGGGGTACGCGGTCATCGGCTGAACGCGAGGCCGCCGCCCGCTCACGGTCCGGGGAAAAGCATGGCGGGACGCGATATAACGCGATAGGGTGACGGCCGTCGGGATACCGACCATCCGATGTCACCTCAGGAATTGTGCAGGAAAGTCCTGATTCTTCTGGCCTGAAACCATCCGGCCTGAATTGCTCTGGGAGAATCCGTATGCCAGGCGCCATCTATGCCGAAGGACTCGTCAAGACCTTCGGCGACGTAAGGGCTCTGGACGGCGTGGACCTCGATGTCCCCGAAGGCACCGTGCTGGGCCTCCTCGGCCCCAACGGCGCGGGCAAGACCACGACCGTTCGTGTCCTGACCACCCTCCTCCAGCCCGACAGCGGCAGGGCCGTCGTCGCCGGGATCGACGTGCTCAAGCAGCCCAACGAAGTCCGCCGGGCCATCGGGCTGTCCGGCCAGTTCGCCGCCGTCGACGAATACCTGACCGGCCGCGAGAACCTCCAGATGGTGGGCCGGCTCTACCAGATGAAGGCCAGGGCCGCGAAGGCCAGGGCCGACGAGCTCCTCGAACGCTTCAACCTCGCCGACGCGGCCGACCGCACCGCCAAGACCTACTCCGGCGGCATGCGCAGGCGCCTCGACCTCGCGGCCGCCCTCGTCGTCAGCCCGCCCGTGATGTTCATGGACGAGCCGACCACCGGACTCGACCCGCGCAACCGCCAGCAGCTGTGGGGGATCATCCAGGAACTGGTCGCCGGCGGCACCACCCTGCTGCTCACCACCCAGTACCTGGAGGAGGCCGACCACCTCGCGCACGACATCTGCGTGGTGGACCACGGCAAGGTCATCGCCCGCGGCACCTCCGACCAGCTCAAGGCCCGCACGGGCGGCGAGCGCGTCGAGGTCGTCGTCCACGAGCGCGAGCACATCACCACCGCCCGCGAGGTCCTGGCGGGCTTCGGCAAGGGCGAGGCCACGGTCGAGGAGCACACCCGCAAGCTCACCGTGCCCGTCGCGGGCGGCGCCAAGCTGCTCGCCGAGGTCATCCGCGAACTCGACGGGCGCGGCATCGAGATCGACGACATCGGCCTGCGCCGTCCCACCCTCGACGACGTGTTCATCTCCCTGACCGGCCACGCGGCCGAACTCGCCGCGGAGGAGAACGGCGGGGCGCCGACCGACGGCGAGGCCAAGGGCGACGCCAAGGCGAAGGGCCGCAAGGCGCGTAAGGAGACGGCGCAGTGACCCTCACCTCCCCGAACCCGGGCACCTCCCCGACCCCGGACACCTCCCCGACCCCGCAGCTCGCGGCGCCGCGGCCGCGGGGCGGCATCGTCCAGGGCGTCAACGACTCCCTGGTGATAGCCAAGCGGAACCTCATCCGGATGTCCCGCATCCCCGAGATGATCATCTTCGGCGTGATCCAGCCGGTGATGTTCGTCGTGCTCTTCAGCTACGTGTTCGGCGGCTCGATCAGCGTCGGCGGCAGCACCTCCCCGGCGGACTACCGCGAGTTCCTGATGGCGGGCATCTTCGCCCAGACCGTCACCTTCGCCACGGCCGGCGCGGGCGCGGGCATCGCCGACGACATGCACAAGGGCCTGATCGACCGCTTCCGGTCGCTGCCCATGGCCCGCGGCGCGGTCCTCACCGGCCGCACCCTCGCCGACCTCGTCCAGACCACGCTCACCCTCGTCGTCCTGGCGGTCGTGGCCCTGCTGGTCGGCTGGCGCACCCACACCAGCATCGGCGAGGTCCTCGCCGGCTTCGGCCTGCTGCTCCTGCTCGGCTACGCCTTCTCCTGGATCGGCGCCCTGATCGGCCTGTCGGTGCGCACCCCGGAAGCGGCCACCTCGGGCGGGCTGATCTGGCTCTTCCCGTTGACGTTCATCTCGAACGCCTTCGTCCCCTCCGACAACATGCCGACCTTCCTGCGGCACATCGCGGAGTGGAACCCCTTCAGCGCCACCGTCCAGGCGTCCCGGGAACTCTTCGGCAACCTGCCGGAGGGCTACCCCGTCGCGGACGCCTGGCCGATGCAGAACCCGGTACTGGCGTCCGTGCTCTGGTCGGTGCTGATCATCGTGGTCTTCCGCAGCCTCGCGGTCCGCAAGTACCGCTCGGCGACCGTCTGAGACCGCTCCGCACGTGCGAGAGCCCCCGTCCGGAGCGGTCCGGGACGGGGGCTCTCGCGCGCGTGCGCGTGAGGGGGATCAGCCGTTGAAGGGCTTGACGGCCAGGACCTTGACGGTCGCCTGCTTGCCGTTCGGCAGCTCGTACTGGGCGTCCTCGCCGATCTTCTTGCCGTTCACGCCGCTGCCCAGCGGGGACTGCGGGGAGTAGGTCTCGAAGTCCGACGACGCGTACTCGCGGGAGGCGAGGAGGAACTCCAGGGTGTCGTCCTCGTCACCGTCGAAGGCGATGGTGATCAGGGTGCCGGGGGCGGCCACGCCGTCGGACGCGGGCGCGGTGCCGACCTTCGCCTTCTCCAGGAGCTGCGTGAGCTGGCGCACGCGCAGCTCCTGCTTGCCCTGCTCCTCCTTGGCCGCGTGGTAACCGCCGTTCTCGCGCAGGTCGCCCTCCTCACGGGCGGCTGCGATCTTCGTGGCGATCTCCGTGCGTGCGGGACCAGAGAGGTAGTCCAGCTCGGCCTTCAGCTGGTCATACGCCGCCTGCGTCAGCCAGGTGACGTTATCGCTCGTCTGGGTCACGGGTGCTCCTCGTCGGTACAGGGGTATGCAAAGCCGCCGGCGGCGGGCGAAACCACGAGCCTAACAATTCGGGAAGAAAAGGGGGAGGACACCCGATGGGTGAAGTGTGTCATCGCGTTCCGGATACCCGCCGGGGATCCGGTCCCGAAGGGGAGGGCGTTCGAGCGGTCCGGGGTCAGCCGGCCGGGGTCGAGGCGGTCTGGCAACCGACCAGTTCGACCGCCGTCGCGCGACCCGTCGTCCGCAGGGTGACGACCTCGTCCACGCGCGTGTCGCGCTGCGCGAACGTGAAGTCCGCGCGGCCCACCTCGCCGTGCTGCTCGTCCTGGGAGCTGAGGGTGCAGACACCGGTCACACCGGCGTCCTTGCGGACCTCCAGGTGCACCTTGACCTCGGTGTCCGACAGGATCTGGAACTTGATCATCTCGGCGCTCACGCTCTGCCCGCCGACGTAGTCCCAGCCGATCCAACCGACCACGGCCAGCAGGCCTACGCCCAGCACCGAACCGACCACTTTGAGCCTGCGGTCCGCACGCTCGTCCTCGGACCGTCCGTACCGGCCTTCGGGGAGCCCTTCGCGCACCGCGCCCATGATCGTTCCTCTCAGTGGGGAGGGTGAGGCACCCGTTGGAATTTTCCGACCCCCCGTTCGGTCACTATAGAAGCCGACCGTCGCGCCGAATCACAGAGGATCCCGCCTTGACCGAGCAGCTCCGACTGATGGCCGTCCACGCCCACCCCGACGACGAGTCGAGCAAGGGCGCGGCCACCATGGCCAAGTACGTGTCCGAGGGGGTGCCCGTCCTCGTCGTGACCTGCACCGGCGGCGAGCGCGGTTCCGTCCTGAACCCCAAGCTCCAGGGCGACAAGTACATCGAGGAGAACATCCACGAGGTGCGCGCCAAGGAGATGGACGAGGCCCGCGAGATCCTCGGCGTCGACCAGGCGTGGCTCGGCTACGTCGACTCCGGCCTCCCCGAGGGCGACCCGCTGCCGCCGCTCCCCGAGGGCTGCTTCGCCCTCGCGGACGTGGAGGAGGCCGCCGGCGAGCTGGTGAAGAAGATCCGCGCCTTCAAGCCGCAGGTCATCACCACCTACGACGAGAACGGCGGATACCCGCACCCCGACCACATCATGACCCACAAGATCACGATGGTGGCCTTCGACGGCGCGGCCGACACCGAGAAGTTCCCGGAGGCCGAGTACGGCGCCGCCTACCAGCCGCAGAAGCTCTACTACAACCAGGGCTTCAACAAGCCGCGCACCGTCGCCCTCCACGAGGCCCTCCTCTCGCGCGGCCTGGAATCGCCGTACGGGGAGTGGCTGGAGCGCTGGAAGGAGTTCGAGCGCACGGAGCGGACCCTGACCACGCACGTGCCCTGCGCGGACTTCTTCGAGATCCGCGACAAGGCCCTCATCGCGCACGCCACCCAGATCGACCCGGACGGCGGCTGGTTCCGGGTCCCGATGGAGATCCAGAAGGAGGTCTGGCCCACCGAGGAGTACGAGCTGGCGAAGTCGTTCGTCGACACATCCCTCCCCGAGTCCGACCTCTTCGCGGGCATCCGGGAGAATGCGTAGCTATGAGCGCTACGCAGTCAGCCCTGACCCAGCTCCTCCCCCTGGCCGGCGACACCTTCGACAAGAACAAGGTGACCCCCGGAATCCTGGGCTTCATCGTGTTCGCGGCCCTCGCGCTCGGCGTGTGGTTCCTGATGAAGTCGATGAACCGGCACATGGGCCGGGTGGACTTCCAGGAGGCCCCGGAGCCGGCCGCCGCGGGCCCGAAGGCAACGCCGACGGCCAAGCCGGACAGCACGGGCTGACACCCGCACGCGAACGCCGCCCCGCCCGAGAACCCGACGGGGCGGCTGTTCCGGCGCGGCTACGACCGACCGCCCGGGGCGCCGGGACGGACCGGTGCGCGGGGACGGACCGGGGCGCCGGGACGGGCCGGAAGCGGAGGACGGCCGCTCACGCAGGTGGTGGGACCCGTACCCCCATGACCTCCCGCGAGCGCAGGTTCGGGACCATGCCCAACCGCCACGCCTGCCAGCCCTCCGCGGGGTCCACGCCCCGCCCCAGGATCACCCCGTACGTCTCCAGGCAGTCGTCCAGCCGCCCGTCGCGCAGTGGATGCGGGGCCGCCACCAGCCGGGACAGCTCGGCCCGCGCCTCGTCCGGGTCCGCGGGGTCCGCGTACGGCAGCAGCGTGCACCGCAGGAAGCGGGCCCAGTCCTCGCCGCGCAGGTCCCCGTACGAGGCGAACAGGCGCGCCGCCTCCTCGCACAGACCCAGCGCCTGCGAGGTCCGCGCGTTGCCCGCGTCCACCACCGCCAGCTCCAGGCAGGTCCACGCCTCGCCGTGGGCGAGCCCGATCCGCCGGAAATCGGCCCGCGCGTCCATCAGCAGCTGACGGGCGAAGCCGGAGTTCCGCAGGTTCCCCGTCTGCGCCGCCCGCTGGTCGCGGGTGACCCGGCCCGAGTGGTGCCGGGCGTGCGCCAGCCCGTACACGTCCCGCATCCGCGAGAACATCGTCCGCGCCCGCTCCAGCTCCCGGACCGCCCGGTCCCGCTCGCCGCCCTCCTCCAGCGCCTGCCCGAGGTAGTACAGCGTCCACGCCTCCCCGCGGGTGTCCTCCGCCAGCCGGTGCCGGGCCAGGGCGTCGCTCAGCCGCTCCCGCGCCGGACCCGGATCCCCGTCCACCACCCGGGCCCGGCCCAGCTGGGTCAGCGCCCACGCCCGGCCGCGGTCGTCCCGCGTGCGCCCGTACAGGTCCAGGGCCCGGCCCAGCTCCGCCTCGGCCCGCGGCACGTCACCGAGCCGCAGGTACACCTGACCCAGCTGGAAGTGCGCCCACGCCTCGCCGTGCACGCTCTCGTTCTCCCGGTGCAGCACCAGCGAACGCTCCAGCAGGGCCAGCGCCTCCGCCAGGTGCGCCCGGTCGCGTTCCACCGCCGCCAGCGCGTGCAGTCCCCACGCCCGGTCGCCCGCCAGCTCCGGCGCCTCCTGCAGGGCCAGCGCCTCCCGGATGCGGGTCGCCGCCTCCGGCAGGTTGCCCTGGTGGTGCAGGGTGATCCCGAGCGAGACCAGGGCCATCCCCGCCCCCGCCTCCTGCCGGGCCTCCCGGTACTGGTCGACCAGGGAGGTCAGCGTCGTGCGCGACTTGTCCAGCTCGCCGAGCTGACGTGCCGCGATACCGGTGCGCCACTGCACCGAACGCGCCATCCGCCCCTCGTCCACGGCCCGCGTCAGCTCGTTGATCTCCCCCAGCCGGTACAGGTCCCCGCGCAGCAGACAGAAGTCGCAGAGCGCGCCCAACAGGTCCAGGACCGCCTGCTGGTCCACGTCCTCCGCGTGCCGCAGGGCCGCCGTGATGAAGCTGGACTCCTCGTCCAGCCAGCGCAGCGCCGCGTCCAGAGAGGCGAAACCGTGCCCGCCGAAGTGGTTGGCCCGGGTCGACATCTTCCCGTCGACCATCCGGATCACCGAGTCCGCGAGCTGCGCGTAGTCCCGGATCAGCCGCTCCTGGGCGGCGGCCGCCTCCGCCCGGTCCTCGTCCGCCGCCAGCCGCGCCGCCGCGAACGCGCGCACCGCGTCGTGCATCCGGTACCGCTCCCCGCGTACGAGGTCCAGCAGGCCCGCCTGCGCCAGGTCGCGCAGCAGCCGCCCGGCCTCCGCCCGGTCCGAGCCCGTCAGCGCCGCCGCGGCGGACGCGCCGAGCGAGGTCCGCCCGGCCAGTGTGAGTCGCCGCAGCAGCCGCCGCCGCTCCTGCGGCAGCCGTACGTACGCCAGGTCCAGGGCGTGCTCCAGCGAGCCGTCCCCGCCGTCGGAGGCCCGCGCCGCCCCCAGCGGCGCCAGCACGCGCAGCGCCAGCGGCAGCCCGGCCCCCAGCTCCAACAGCCCCGCCTCGGCCTCCGGGCCCGGAGCGGCCGCGCCCGCCGCCCGGGCGCCCTCCCGCAGCACCTGGGCCGCCTCCGGCTCCGCCAGCCGCTCCACCGGCAGCTGGTGCACCCACGCCGACAGGTCCTCGGGCAGCTCCAGCGGCTCCCGCGCCGTGACCAGCACCAGGCTCTCGGAGCGCTCCGGCACGAGCGTGCGCACCTGCGCCGCGTCCACCGCGTCGTCCAGCACCACCGTCACCGGCAGCCCGCGCAGGTGCTGGTGGTACAGCTCGCCGAGCCGGCGCACCTGCTGGTCCGCCGAGGCCCCCTCCCGGAACAGCAGCTGCTCGCGCGGGGCGCCGAGCCGGTTCAGCAGGTGCAGCAGCGCCTCCCGGGTGGGCAGCGGGGCCTCCGGCGCCGCCGATCCTCCCCGCAGGTCCACCAGGCACGCCCCCCGGAACTGGTCCCGCAGCGCGTGCGCCGCCCGCAGCGCCAGGGCCGTGCGGCCGGATCCCGGCTCGCCGTGCAGCACCACGACCACCGGCCGGGTCTCGGTGCTCGCGCGGGCCGCCTGCACCCACTGCGCGATCCGGGTCAGCTCCGCGCGCCGGCCCGTGAACAGGGCGCCGGCGTCGGGGAGCTGCCCGAACGACTGCTCCAGCATGCTGCGCCGACGGGCCTCCGCGCTGCGGTCCGTGCCGCGCAGCGGGGCGACCCCGCCGGAGGGCTGCTTGCCGAGGACCGCCCCGGCCCCGGGGGCCGTGCGGGCGGCTCCTGTTCCGGCTCCCGTACCTGTTCCCGTTCCTGACGCCGGTCCTGTTCCCGTTCCGGCGCTCGGGCCGGCCCCGGAGCCGTTCACCCCGGATCCCGTCCCCGAGCCGGCTCCCGCCCCGGCCGCGGCCCCGCCGCCGATCGTGGCCCGGCCGCGCGGGGGGACCCGTACGGCCGCCGCCGCGGCGCGCTCCCGCTCCAGGAAGGGCCGTATCCCGCGCACCTCCAGCACCGACAGCCACTGGAGCCGAAGCTGTTCAGGCCCGCCCGGGCGGCCCGCGGCACCGGCGCGCCGGTTCGCGGCCGGTACGTGCAGGGCGGTCACCTTCGCCACGGTCGTGGCCGCCCCCGCGACGCCCACGACGATGCCCGCGCTGACCGCCGTACCCGCGTCGACACCGAACGCCAGGTCCGCGCCCGCCGCGGCGACGGCGGCGACGGCCGTCACCAGCAGGGCCGTCGAGGTGTTCCCCCGCCGGAAGGCCTCCCCGAGGGACTGGTCACCGGCCGCGGCCTCGTCCAGCGCGCGGACGTACGCCCCGTACTCCTCGGCCGCCGCCGCGGCCATCCCGTCCAGGGCCTCCAGCCCGCGCGCCAGCAGTGCCTCCTTGACGGCCGGGGGCAGGGGCGCGCCCGCCACGCCGCGCCGGGCCTCCTCGTCGACGGCCCGGGCCAGCAGGCGTTCGGCCTCGACACGATGGCTGTCCCGCATCGGCATCCTCCTCGGAGAGCTCCGCAAACGTGCGCCAAGTGTCCTGCGGGACGATCCCGAACGCGAGTGAATCTGAGCTAGTTCAGAGGGAGTTGGCGTGCAACCGATCACACCGGTGGGCAGCCGCACCACCCGCACCGCCCGTCCCCCGCGCCCCGCCGTCCCCTCGTGGCACCCGCGCGGGGCGCGGTGGCGTGCGTAAGGATGTGCACATGTCCAACCGACTCGCGCACGCCACGTCCCCGTACCTCCTCCAGCACGCCGACAACCCCGTCGACTGGCGGCCCTGGGAGCCGGAGGCGTTCGAAGAAGCCCGCCGGCGCGACGTGCCCGTGTTCCTGAGCGTGGGCTACAGCTCCTGCCACTGGTGCCACGTGATGGCGCACGAGTCCTTCGAGGACGAGCTGACGGCCGCCTACATGAACGAGCACTTCGTGAACATCAAGGTCGACCGGGAGGAGCGCCCCGACGTCGACTCCGTCTACATGGAGGCCGTGCAGGCGGCCACCGGGCAGGGCGGCTGGCCCATGTCCGTCTTCATGACGGCCGACGGCGAGCCCTTCTACTTCGGCACCTACTTCCCGCCCGAGCCCCGCCACGGCATGGCCTCCTTCACGCAGGTCCTCGAAGGGGTGCGGGCCGCCTGGACCGGCCGCCGCGACGAGGTCGCCGAGGTCGCGCAGAAGATCACCCGTGACCTGGCGGGCCGCGAACTCGGCTCGGGCGCCGGATCCGGACTGCCGACCGCCGAGTCCCAGGCCAACGCCCTGCTCCAGCTCTCCCGGGACTACGACCCGGCGAGCGGCTGGTTCGGGAGCGGCGACACGAAGTTCCCGCCGAGCATGGTCGTCGAGTTCCTGCTGCGCCACCACGCCCGGACCGGTTCGGACGGCGCCCGCGAGATGGCGGAGGGCGCCTGCTGGGCCATGGTCCGCTCCAGCCTGTTCGACCAGGTGGGAGGCGGCTTCCACCGCTACGTGCTGCGCCCGAGGCCGGGCGCGGCCCTGGTCCCGCACTTCGAGAAGATGCTCTACGACAACGCCCTGCTGTGCCGCGCGTACGCGCACCTGTGGCGCAGCACCGGATCCGACCTGGCCCGCCGCGTCGCGTTGGCGACCGCCGACTTCATGGTCCGTGAACTGCGCACCGACCAGGGCGGTTTCGCCTCGGCGCTCGACGCGGACAGCGCGGATCCGGTCACCGGGAAGCACGTCGAGGGGGCGTACTACGCCTGGACGCCGGCCCAGTTGACGGAGGTGCTCGGCGAGGAGGACGGGGCGCTGGCACGGGCGTACTTCGGGGTGACCGAGGAGGGCACCTTCGAACACGGCACCTCGGTCCTGCAGTTCCCCGAGGGCGGCCCCGACGTGGACGCCGACCGGCTGGCCGGCATCGAGGAGCGGCTGCTCGCCGCCCGCGCCGCACGGCCCGCGCCCGGACGGGACGACAAGGTCGTGGCCGCCTGGAACGGCCTGGCGATCGCGGCCCTCGCCGAGTGCGGGGCGTACTTCGAGCGCCCGGACCTGATCGAGCGGGCCACCGAGGCAGCCGACCTGCTCGTACGGGTCCACATGGACGGCAAGGCCCGGCTCGCCCGCACCAGCCGGGACGGGGAGGTCGGTCCGAACGCCGGGGTGCTGGAGGACTACGGCGACGTCGCCGAGGGCTTCCTGACGCTGGCCGCCGTCACCGGTGAGGGGGTGTGGCTGGAATTCGCCGGCTTCCTCGTCGACCTGGTCCTGGACCGGTTCACCGCCGAGGACGGCTCGCTCTACGACACCGCGCACGACGCCGAGCAGCTCATCAGGCGTCCGCAGGACCCCACCGACACGGCCGCCCCGTCCGGTTGGACCGCCGCCGCGGGGGCGCTGCTGTCCTACGCCGCGCACACCGGCTCGGTGGCCCACCGCACGGCGGCCGAGCGGGCGCTCGGGGTGGTGCACGCCCTCGGGCCGCGCGCCCCGCGCTTCATCGGGCACGGCCTGGCGGTCGCCGAGGCGCTCGTCGACGGGCCGCGCGAGGTGGCCGTCGTCGGGCATCCGGAGGATCCGGCGCGGGCCGCCCTGCACCGGACGGCGTTGCTGGGGACGGCTCCCGGGGCGGTCGTGGCGATGGGTCCGCCGCGCGCGGCGGACGGCAGCGGCGGCGAGTTCCCCCTTCTGGCCGAGCGCACACTCGTGCGCGACCTTCCGACGGCGTATGTGTGCCGACACTTCGTCTGCGCGCGACCTACGACCGAACCGGGCGAGCTTGCCGAGCAGTTGGGCACGATTCGCCCCTGAAGCACCCGGAGTACCGTCAATTCCGGTTGTCGCACATCGACTCGGAAACGTGGTTTTTATCCGGGCGGCGCCTCAGCTTCATCTTGGCTGCCTAATCTCAAGGCTTCGGGAGTGACCGAGACCGCGCACTGGGGGGTGCGCACCGGGGGGAAGCGGAGGCGGCGGGCCGGGGGGCCCGCACCGCCTCCGGGGGTTCACCGATCGCCGCCTGGGGTTGCGGCATGTCTGTGGGGGACGTTTTGTACACTTCTGTGTTCATCTGCTCCATATCCTTCGCGCTGTTCTGGATGGCCGCGTTCACCCTGTGGTGGCAGATGCACGCGTGGCGCACGCCCGAGACGCTGGCCTCGACACGGTTCGACCGTCCGGACGGGGGCGGCCGGCTGGCCTTCTCGCTCCTGCTGCCGGCCCGTCACGAACAGGCCGTCCTGGAGCACACCATCGACCGGCTGCTCGAATCGAGCCACGCCGACTACGAGATCATCGTCATCGTCGGTCACGACGACCCGGAGACGGCCGCCGTCGCCGAGCGGGCCGAGGCCGGCGCGCCGGGACGCGCGCGCGTCGTCGTCGACCACCACGAGACCAAGAACAAGCCGAAGGCCCTCAACACCGCCCTCCCGCACTGCCGGGGCGACATCGTCGGGGTCTTCGACGCCGAGGACCAGGTCCACCCGGAGCTGCTCTCCCACGTCGACCACGCGTTCCGCGCCACCGGCGCGGACGTGGTGCAGGGCGGGGTCCAGCTCATCAACTTCCACTCCAGCTGGTACAGCCTGCGCAACTGCCTGGAGTACTTCTTCTGGTTCCGTTCCCGGCTGCACCTGCACGCCGAGAAGGGCTTCATCCCGCTCGGCGGCAACACCGTCTTCGTGCGGACGGAGGTGCTGCGCGAGGCCGGGGGATGGGACCAGAACTGCCTCGCCGAGGACTGCGACCTGGGGGTGCGGCTCTCCTCGGTAGGCAAGAAGGTCGTCGTCGCCTACGACTCCGACATGGTCACCCGGGAGGAGACGCCGGGCTCCCTGATGAGCCTGCTCAAGCAGCGGACCCGCTGGAACCAGGGCTTCCTCCAGGTCTACCGCAAGAAGGACTGGCAGCAGCTGCCCGGGCGCGGACAGCGCTGGCTGGCCCGCTACACGCTGATGACCCCGTTCATGCAGGCGGCCTCCGGGGTGATCATCCCGATCAACTTCGCCGTCGCGGTCTTCCTCGACGTACCGGTCGGCGTCGCGATCATCACCTTCCTCCCCATGATCACGGCGATGGTGACCTTCGTGTTCGAGATCGTCGGGCTGCACGATTTCGGCCGCCAGTACGGCCTGCGGGTGCGGTTCGTGCACTACCTCAAGCTCGTCGTCGGCGGCCCCTTCTACCAGGTGATGCTCGCCGGCGCCGCGATCCGCGCGGTCTGGCGCGAGCAGCGCGGCCGCAACGAGTGGGAACTCACCAGCCACACCGGCGCCCACCTGACCGGGGCGACGGCCTCCACCGTGATCCGAGAGGACAGCCACCGGTGACCGCCACCCTGCCCACGGCCACTGATCCCCAGCCCGGCACCGCCGCCGCCGCCACCGCCACCGCCGTCGTCGAGCCGCGCGTCCCCGCCCAACGCGGTCGCGGCGGCCTGGGCGTCCGTCCGCCCGCCCCGGCCCGCCCGCTCGTCCGCTTCCGCTCCTCCCGCCCCGACCTGCTGCTGTGCGGGACGCTGCTGCTGGCGATCCTCCTCGTCCAGGGCTGGAACATCACCAACTTCCCCACCCTGAGCGACGACGAGGGCACCTACCTCGCCCAGGCCTGGGCCGTCCAGCAGGGCGAGGGCCTCGCCCATTACACGTACTGGTACGACCACCCGCCGCTGGGCTGGATCCAGGTCGCGGGGCTGACGTACCTGCCCTCCCTGCTCGTTCCCGAGTCGATGACCGTCGCGCCGATGCGGTTCTCGATGCTCGCCGTCTCCGCGGTCAGCTCCGTACTGATCTACGTCCTCGCCCGCCGCCTGTGGCTGCCGCGTTGGGCGGCCGGACTGGCGATGGGGCTGTTCGGGCTGTCCCCGCTCTCCGTGGTGCTCCAGCGGGAGATCTTCCTCGACAACCTCGCCGTCATGTGGATGCTGCTGGCCTTCTGCCTCGCCGCGTCCCCCAGCCGCCACCTGTGGCACCACTTCGGGTCGGGACTGGCGGCCGCCACCGCCGTCCTGACCAAGGAGACGATGCTGGTGGTGCTCCCGGCGCTGCTGGTGACGATGTGGCGCCACAGCCACCGCGACACCCGCAAGTTCGCCGTCACCGGAGCCGTCACCGCCTGCGCCCTGATCGGGCTCTCGTACCCGCTGTTCGCCCTCCTCAACGGCGAACTGCTACCCGGCGCCGGACACGTCTCCCTGATCGACGGCATCACCTACCAGATGGGCCGACCCGGCTCCGGATTCATCCTCGACCCCGGCTCCGGCTCGCACGGGGTCTTCCGGTCCTGGCTCTACTACGACACCGTCCTGCCGCTGGGCGGACTGGCCGGCGCCGTTCTCCTGTTGGCCACCACACGGTGGTCCGTCACCGCCCGCGCGCTCGCCGGACCGGCCCTGGCCGTCGTGATCCTCGCGGTCGTCGCGATGCGCCCCTCCGGCTACCTTCCCGCGATGTACGTGATCCAGGCCCTGCCCTTCCTCGCCCTGGTCCTCGCCGCCGCGGCGGCGAGCGTCACGCACGCCGTCCTGCGCCGCCACCGCGCGCCGGGGGAGCGCCGAGCGCTGGTCCACACCCGAAGGGTGCTGATCGGCATCCTCGCCACGGCCGCCGCCCTCTACGTGCTCCCGCGCTGGTACGAGGGCAACCGCACCGCGCTGACCGTCGACGCCAACGCCCCCTACCGCCAGGCCGCCGCCTGGCTCGGCAGCGAGGTCGCCGACCCGGCGAACACCCGCGTCCTCGTCGACGACGCGCTCTGGCTCGACGCCGTCCACCACGGGTTCGAACCCGGACCGGGCGCCATCTGGTTCTACAAGGCCGACCTCGACCCGGCCGTCAGCAAGACCCTGCCGGGCGGCTGGCGGGACATCGACTACGTCGTCTCCTCGCCGACCGTGCGTCGTGACGCCGCGGACCTGCCCACCGTGAAGGCTGCACTGGAGCACTCGACCCCGGTGGCCGTCTTCGGCACCGGGGAGGACCGCATCGAGATCCGCCGCACCGACGCCGAGAGTGGGAGCTGAAGCACCATGAGCGAGGACCTGTGGCCCCCGCACGCCCTGGATGATCCGGAAGCCCCTGCTCCACGGGCTTCCGGGGACGGCGGCGTCACCCTGATCATCCCGACCTTCAACGAGTCCGCGAACATCGCGGAGCTACTGGGCCGGCTCACCGACTCCCTGCCCGCCCACCCGCCCTGCGAGGTCCTGTTCGTCGACGACTCCACCGACGACACCCCCGCCGTGATCGAGAAGGCCGCCGCCGACTGCCCCTTCCCCGTCACCGTCCTGCACCGCGCGAGCCCCGACGGCGGCCTCGGCGGAGCCGTCGTCGCCGGGATCGGACGCGCCGCCTCCGACTGGATCGTCGTCATGGACGCGGACCTCCAACACCCGCCGCACCTGGTCCCCGAACTCGTCGGCGAGGGCAACCGCACCGGCGCCGACCTCGTCGTCGCCTCCCGCTACCTCCCCGGCGGTAGCCGCGCCGGCCTCGCCGGCGGCTACCGCGTCGCCGTCTCCCGGGGCGCGACGTGGCTGACCAAGGGCCTCTTCCCGCGTGCCCTGCGCGGCATCAGCGACCCGATGAGCGGCTTCTTCGCGATGCGCCGCACGGCCGTGACCGCCGACGCCCTGCGCCCCCTCGGCTACAAGATCCTGCTGGAGCTCGCCGTCCGCTGCCGGCCCGCGCGGACCGCCGAGGTGCCCTTCGTCTTCCAGGACCGGTACGCGGGGGAGTCCAAGTCCACCGCCCGCGAAGGCCTGCGGTTCCTCACGCACCTGGCCGCCCTGCGCTCGGCGGCACCCCTCGCCCGGATGATCGGCTTCGGCCTCATCGGACTCACCGGGTTCGTCCCCAACCTGCTCGCCCTGTGGCTGCTGACCCACGCCGGCATGCACTACCTCCCGGCCGAGATCGTCGCCAACCAGGCCGGAGTCCTGTGGAACTTCGTCCTCATCGAGCAACTCCTCTTCCGCGACCGCCGCCACCGCCACCGGGCGGACCGGCTGGGCCGGTTCGCCCTCCTCGCCAACGCCGACCTGCTGCTGCGCATCCCGCTGATCGCGCTCTTCGTCGGCAAGCTCGGCCTGGAGGTCCTGCCCGCCACCGCCCTCGCCCTCGTCACCACCTTCGTCCTGCGCTTCGTCGCCACCGAGGCGCTCGTCTACCTGCCGCGCGGATCCCGCGCGGCGGCCCCCACCAGGAGCTGAGCCGCAACGAAAGGACACTCCATGCGAAGGAAGATCCGACGGAGGGCGGGGCGCCGGGCCGCCCTCCTGGCCGTCGGGGCGATGACCGCCGGCCTGTTGCTCACCGCACCCCAGCAGGCCACGGCCGGACCGCCCAACCTGCTCAGCAATCCGGGGTTCGAGACCGCGGGCGCGGCCGGCTCCGACATGCCCTCCTGCTGGTCGAAATCGGGCTGGGGCGACAACGACTTCACCTTCGCCACCGTCGCCGACGCGCACACCGGCACCAAGGCGATGAAGGTCTCCCTCACCCGCCGCGTGGACGGCGACCGCAAGGCCCTCGTCACCGAGAACACCACCTGTGCCCCGACGGTCGTCCCGGGCCGCCAGTACGACCTGTCCGCCTGGTACAAGTCGAACACCCCGGACGTGTCGGTGACCGTCTTCCGGCACGACACCACCGCGGGCTGGCAGTACTGGACCGACCTGCAGAACCCGCCGGTCAGCGCCGCCTGGGCGCGCACGGAGGTCCGCACGCCCGCCGTCCCGCCCAACACCGACAAGATCGCCTGGGGGCTGTCCGTCTACGGCGTGGGCTCCCTCACCACCGACGACTACGCGCTGGAGGAGGTCGGCGTCGTCCCGCCGCAGCCCACCTGCACGGGCACGGCCGAGCAGTGCGCCAAGGGCGCCTGGCAGGTGATACCGGCCCAGAACCCCGTGCGTTCGATGCACGCCGTCGTCCTGCGCAACGGCAAGGTGCTGCTGATCGCCGGTTCGGGCAACGACATCGACCGGTTCAACGCGGGCAGCTTCACCTCCGCCGTGTACGACCCGGTGGCCGGCACGTTCCGGACCATCCCGACGCCCGTGGACATGTTCTGCTCCGGGCACGTGCAGCTCTCGGACGGCCGGGTGCTGGTGATGAGCGGCAACAAGGGATACCCGTCCGCGGACGGCACGGTCGGCTACCAGGGCCTGAAGGACAGTTACGTCTTCGACCCGGCCACCGAGCAGTACACCCGGACCAACGACATGAACGGCGGCCACTGGTACCCGTCCGCCACCATCCTCGGCAACGGCGACGTCATCTCCTTCGGCGGCCTCAAGGAGGACTCCACGGGCAACGTCACCGCGGAGAAGTTCTCGGCCGCGCAGAACAAGTGGCTGCCGATGAACCAGGTCAACCAGACCTGGTCGTACTGGGGCCTGTACCCGTCGATGATCCTCATGCAGGACGGTCGGCTCTTCTACTCGGGCAGCCACACCTTCGGCAACGGCACCCCGGGCACCGGCGCCTCCGTCTACGACTACGACGCCAACACCATCACCGACGTACCGGGCCTGCGCGACAAGGACCGGCGGGACGAGTCGGCGAGCGTCCTGCTGCCCCCCGCCCAGGACCAGCGGGTCCTCACCGTCGGCGGCGGCAACAACGAGACCAACCCGGCGGCCAACCGGCTCACCGACATCATCGACCTGAAGCAGCCCGCACCCGCCTACACGGCCGGCCCCGACCTCCCGCAGGGCCTGGTCGACACCGGCACGGGCAAGCGCCCGCAGACCGGCGCCGAGGGCAAGATGTACGTCTCCGCCGTCCTGCTGCCCGACGGCAAGGTGCTGGAGACCGGCGGCGGCCTCCACGACCGCGCCGACCCGGTCTTCGAGGCCTCCTTCTTCGACCCCACCAGCAACACCTACCAGGCGGGCCTGGCCACCGACCCGATCCCGCGCACCTACCACTCGGGCGCGTTCCTGTTGCCCGACGGTCGGGTCATGTCCGTCGGCGACAACCCGGGCAACGGCACCTACAACCACGCCGTCTCGATCTACACCCCGCCCTACCTGTTCAAGGGCCCGCGCCCGCAGCTCACTTCGGTGATCGACACGCAGTGGGTGTACGGGGACACGCAGCGGATCACCGTCGACCGCCCCATCGCCAAGGCCGAACTGATCCGCCCCGCGGCGGTCACCCACTCCTCCGACCCCAACCAGCGGTTCGTCGACCTCCCCATGACCGTGGTCAACGGCACCACCATCGACCTCAACGTCACCAGCAACCCCAACCTGGCGCCGCCCGGCTGGTACATGCTGTTCGGGGTCGACGCGGCCGGCGTCCCCTCCGTCGCCACCTGGGTCCACCTGGGCGGCGCCCCGCTCCTCGCGGCCCGCGACGAGCAGCCCGCCGCACACGAGCACACCTTCGCGAACGAGCTGGCCGCCCCGAAGAAGAACCCCGCCCCGCGGGACTCGGCGCCCGTCGCGCCGAGCGTGGCCGGCTGCGACCGGCACTACGGGACGGCGACCGTCTGCGTACCGACCCGCTTCCCGGCGGAGGTGAAACCGACGACGAAGGCCCGCTGCGAGTGGCTGGCCTCCCACCGCTACCCGAAGCGCATGAAGGTCAACGGCAGCGACCCCCTGCGCCTCGACCAGGACGGTGACGGCCGCACCTGCTGAGCCCGCGGCCCGCAACGAGGGGGCCCGCAACGAGGGGGCCCGCAACGAGGGGGCCCGCAACGAGGGGGCCCGCAACGACGGGGCCCGCAACGACGGGGGCCCGGCCGCGTCACCGCGACCGGGCCCCCGCACGCGCCGCGCGTCAGTGCTGGTAGGCGGCCATGGAGATGCCGACGTAGTGCGCGACGAAGGCGGCCAGGGTCAGTGAGTGGAAGACCTCGTGGAAGCCGAAGAAGCGGGGGGAGGGGTTGGGGCGCTTCATGCCGTAGATGACGCCGCCCACGCTGTAGAGCAGTCCGCCGACGATCACCAGGACGAGCACGGCGATGCCGCCGGTCCGCATGAAGTCCGGCAGGAAGAAGACCGCCGCCCAGCCCATCGCGATGTAGCAGGGGGTGTAGAGCCAGCGCGGGGCGCCGACCCAGAAGACGCGGAAGGCGATGCCGGCCGCGGCCGCGATCCACACCGCCCACAGCAGGGTCCGCCCCGTGGAGGGCGGCAGCAGCAGGACGGTGAGCGGGGTGTAGGTGCCCGCGATGATCAGGAAGATGTTGGCGTGGTCGAGGCGTCGCAGGATGGCCTCGCCGCGCGGGCCCCACGTACCGCGGTGGTAGACGGCGCTGACGCCGAACAGCAGGCAGGCCGTGAGGATGTACACCCCGCAGGCCACCCGGGCCTCGGTCGTGTCGGTGAAGGCCATCAGCACCAGCCCCGCCACGATCACGGCGGGGAACATGCCCAGGTGGAGCCAGCCGCGCAGCAACGGCTTGGCCTCCAGGGCGGACTCGACCGCCTCGACGGCCTCGACGACCGGGGAGGGCTCGGCGGCCGGAACGGCGGCGTCAGAAGTCATGGCCAACATGCTACCTACGGGTCCGTAGGTCACCGGTAGCCGTCTTCACGCGATCTTCGGAAGGCCGTCTTTACGGAAGATTGACGGGAGTGGCCATGCTCACGTGAGAGGCCCCCTGGACATATGCGCACATCCACCGGATGATCAGATGAGTGCGGTCGGCACCGGATGAGCGGAGCGCGAAGCGTCCGGGTCGCAGCCCCCACGGGGCAAACACCAAACAAACCCCTCAACAAGGAGCAATCGTGGCGCGCGACAACGCGGCTCCCACTTCCGTACCGACGAATCACGAGGCGCTGATCTCCTGGGTGGACGAGATCGCAGCCCTCACCCAGCCGGACCGCGTCGTCTGGTGTGACGGCTCCGAGGCCGAGTACGAGCGCCTGTGCGAGGAGCTCGTCGCCAAGGGCACGTTCAAGAAGCTCGACGGGACCAAGCGCCCCAACTCGTACTACGCCGCCTCCGACCCCTCCGACGTCGCGCGCGTCGAGGACCGGACCTTCATCTGCTCCGAGAAGGAGGAGGACGCGGGCCCGACCAACCACTGGAAGGCCCCCGCCGAGATGAAGGAACTCTTCATCGGCGCGGAGGGCGGCCAGGGCGAGCAGGGCATCTTCCGCGGCTCCATGAAGGGCCGCACGATGTACGTCGTCCCCTTCTGCATGGGTCCCCTCGGCTCCGAGCTCTCCGCGATCGGCGTCGAGATCACCGACTCCGCCTACGTCGCGGTCGCCATGCGCACCATGACCCGCATGGGCAAGGCCGTCCTCGACGAACTCGGCACCGACGGCTTCTTCGTCAAGGCCGTCCACACCCTCGGCGCTCCGCTCGCCGAGGGCCAGGACGACGTGCCGTGGCCCTGCAACACCACCAAGTACATCTCGCACTTCCCCGAGACCCGCGAGATCTGGTCGTACGGCTCCGGCTACGGCGGCAACGCCCTGCTCGGCAAGAAGTGCTACGCCCTGCGCATCGCGTCCGTCATGGCCCGCGACGAGGGCTGGCTCGCCGAGCACATGCTGATCCTCAAGCTCACCCCGCCGGCCGGCGAGGGCGGGGCCGAGGCCGCCAAGTACCTGGCCGCCGCCTTCCCCTCCGCCTGCGGCAAGACGAACCTCGCCATGCTGGAGCCCACGATCCCCGGCTGGACCGTCGAGACCGTCGGTGACGACATCGCCTGGATGCGCTTCGGCGAGGACGGCCGGCTCTACGCGATCAACCCCGAGGCCGGCTTCTTCGGCGTCGCCCCCGGCACCGGCGAGCACACCAACGCCAACGCCATGAGGACGATGTACGCCAACACCGTCTTCACCAACGTCGCGCTCACCCCGGACGGCTCCGACGTCTGGTGGGAGGGCATGACCGAGGAGGCCCCGGCCGAGCTCATCGACTGGAAGGGCAACCGCTGGACCCCGGAGTCCGACGCCCCGGCGGCCCACCCCAACGCCCGCTTCGCCGTCCCCGCCTCCCAGTGCCCGACGATCGCCCCCGAGTGGGAGGACCCCAAGGGCGTCCCGATCTCCGCGATCCTCTTCGGCGGCCGCCGCGCCTCCGCCGTCCCGCTGGTCACCGAGTCCTTCGACTGGAACCACGGCGTCTTCATCGGCTCGAACATCGCCTCCGAGAAGACCGCCGCCGCCGAGGGCAAGGTCGGCGAACTGCGCCGCGACCCCTTCGCCATGCTGCCGTTCTGCGGTTACAACATGGGCGACTACATGGGCCACTGGGTCGACGTCGCCAAGGACAAGGACCAGTCCAAGCTCCCGAAGATCTACTACGTGAACTGGTTCCGCAAGAACGACGCGGGCAAGTTCGTGTGGCCCGGCTTCGGCGAGAACAGCCGCGTCCTGAAGTGGATCGTCGGCCGCCTCGACGGCACCGCCGAAGGCGTCGAGACCCCGATCGGCGTCCTGCCGACCGTCGACTCCCTCGACACCGACGGCCTGGACCTGCCCGCCGCCGACCTGGAGTTCCTCCTCACGGTCGACAAGGACATCTGGCGCGACGAGGCCGCCCTGGTCCCCGAGCACCTGAACACCTACGGCGACCACACCCCCAAGGAACTGTGGGACCAGTACCACGCGCTCGTCGAGCGCCTGGGCTGACCGCCCCGCCCCGCCACTGCCGGGGCCACGAACGTGGGAGCCCCCGACCAAGCGGTTCCCACCGCTGCACACCGACCTGCCTGGTCTGTCAGGAGCGTCCGCGCTCTTCCAGATAGGTCGTGTGCGTCTGCTGACGGCGGGCCTCTGCTTCGCGGAGGTCCGCCGTCAGGCGTTCCGCCTCGTCGAGCAGCACCGACAGCTGCCGCTCCAGGTGCCGCTCCGGCGGCTCGCCCCCCGCCGCCAGCCGCGTCCACCACCGCGTCCGGTTGTAGGTGTCCACGCACTCCGGGACGTCCGTGCGGATCGCCCGCGACAACGCGTGCACGGCCTCCGGATCACCGGCCAACACCTCGGTCACCCAGCCCGGCGCGAGCAGCGCCCCGTACAACTCCGTCAGCTCCGACAGCCTTCCCCCGGCCCCGGCCGGCAGCTCCACCTCCGCCAGGTACTCCCGCAGACGCCCGAAGTCCCCGCGCAGCACGCCCAGTTGCTCCGCCGGATCCGGGACCGTCGGCAGCGGCACCCGCTCCGGCGGGGCGAGCAGCGCACCCGCCCCGTACAACCCGGCGACCACCACCGGCCAGTACGGCCCGGCCACCCCGACCAGCGCGAGCCCCACCCCGAGCACCCCACAGGCCGAGCCGGCCAGGTTCTTCCTCGACTCCAGGTAGCCGAGCGCCCTACTGGTAGCCACGGATCTCCTCGAAGGCTCCGTCGAGCGAGCCGTTGCCGTCGGTCGCGTCGAACAGCCGCCCGCCGGTCAGCTCCGTGATGTGGGTCAGTTCCTTGCGGTCCGAGTCACCGAACAGCACCGCGAAGACCGGCGTGTGCTTGCGGCCTTCGGGAAGGCCGGCGTAGAAGGAGTCGAAGTCCTGCACCTTGTCACCGCTCTGCCCGTCCGTCATCAGGACGATCGAGGTGAACGCGTCCGCGTTCCCCTGCCCCAGGTGCTGGTACGCGGCCTTCAGACTGCCGTACACGGCCGTGCCCCCCTCCGGCCGGAGGGACGCCACGTCACCACGGATCGCGTCCAGGGAGGCCCCCGGGCTCCCGGGCTCGACGACGTGCGTCAACACCTTCTTCACCTTGTCACCGAAGGGCAGCAACGTCACCTCCTCGCGGTCCCTGAATCTGTGACCCGGCCCCGAACTCCCGCTCCCCGTAAGGTCGGTGAGCGCCGCCTTCAGCCGCCCGATCCGGTCCTCCTCCGCCATCGACCCCGAGGTGTCGAGCACGTACACCGTCCGCGAGGGACGCCGCAGCTCGTTCTCGTACGAGGCCAGCAGCCCGTCCGCGACCGCCCGCGAACCGGGGAACGGCAACTCCCGCCGCACCGCGGGGTCCAACCCCGCCGCCGGAGCCACCCCGGCCGCCACCGGCCGCCGGAACGTCCCCGTCGTGATCGCCTTCTGCGCGTCGGCGCCCCGCAGGTACTCCGTCAGCGCCCGCCCCGACTCCCGCGCCCCGGCCGGGGCCGACGTCAGCAGCGTCAGCGGATAGTGCGCCGTGACCACGCCGTCCTTCGGCCGGATCACCGTCAGCGGCTCCTTCGCCCGGTCGTTCATCGACAGCAGCACCGACTCGTAGTTCACCAGCGCGTCCACGTCGCCGCGCTTCGCGTACGCCGTCACCAGCCAGCCCGAGGAACCCGACGTCAGTTTCTGCCCGTTGAAGAACCCCTTCAGCCTCGGCTGCGCCGTGCGCACGTCCTCCTCCGTCAGCGCCGCCTGCGCCCCCGACAGCCCCGAGGCCACCGAGACCAGCGCGGAGAACCCCGAGTTGGAGCGCACCGGGTCCGTCATCCCGTACGTCAACTTCCCGGCGGCCACGGCCTCCTCGACCGCCGACCAGGTCACCTCCTGCGGCTTCCACCCCAGCCGTGCCAACGCCTGCGGCTTCACCCCGACCGCCACCGGCGAGGACATCACCGGGGTCTCGTTGGCGAGCTTCGCGGAGGCCTCCGGGCGCAGCCTCAGGTAGTCGTTGGAGGACAGCCAGATCGCGTCGTACCGCCCGTCGGCCTTCCCCGACGCGACCTGCTCGACCGCGTCCAGCGTCCCCGACCAGGTGAAGTCCACCGACACCCCGGTCGCCGTCTTCGCCGCCTTCAGGACCGGCTCCATGTCGGTCAGCTCGCTGGAGGCCAGTACCCGCAGCCGGCCCTCCTTGTACGCCGTCGGCTTCGCCTCCCCGGAACCGCCGGGGCCGCCGGAGGAATCGTCCGAGGTGCAGGCCGTTCCCCCGAGCAGGGTCGCGGCGAGCGCGACCGCCGCCGCCATCCGCCTACGCAGGAGCGCCGCACGCAGGTGCGCGGCACGCGGTCGTCCCGTACGGCCGTTCATCGGTCCCCGCCTTCCAGTGCGCTCGTCGTACGGGTACGGGCCAGGTACGCCGACGCCGACTGCAACTCCCCGGTCAGGGACTCCACCGTCGCCGCCATGTTCTCCGTCGCCCGCACCTTGTAGGAGTCGATCGCGTCGAGCGTCCGGTAGATCTGGGCGAAGGCCGTCCGCAGCGTCTCCGCCCCGACCGCCGGATCCGCGGCGATCCGCTGGATCTCCCCGCTCTGGGTCGCCAGCATGTCCGCGTTGCCGCGGATCAGGTCCTCGGTCGTCCCGCGCAGCGCGTCGACCTGCTCGGTCACCCGACGCTGGTTGTCCAGGGCGGACGCCAGCATCACCGCGATCCGCAGCGCCGAGACCGTCGTCGTCGCGGCCCGGTCGACGCCCTTGATCAGCTCGTCGTTGTTGCGCCGCACCACGTCCATCGCGAGGTAGCCCTGCGCGCACACGGCCAGCTGGGTCAGCAGGTCCTGGTGCTTCTGCCGCACCGGGAACAACACGTCCGCCCGCAGTACGTCCGCGGCCTGCGGATCCGTGTGCCCGGTCTCGGCGATCCGCTGCTCGACGGCCGCGTCCAGGGCCTCGGTGAGGACGGCGTACTCCTGGAGCTTGCCCATGGTCTCCCAGAGCCGGGCCCGCTCGGTGTGCAGGGCCGCGTTGTCGCGCCGCAGCTCGTCCTGACCGCCGCGCAGCGCGCCGACGATCCGGTTGAGGGACGTCTGCGAGGAGGCGTACCGGGCCACGTGGTCGCGCAGCTTGTTGCCGCCCGGAAGCTTGGCGAGCAGCCGGCGGGCCCCCTTGACGGGCGCGTCCCGCGGGTCGAGGTCCTCGACGGTGCGGCGCAGCTCGACGAGCGAGGAGGCGACCCGGGCCTGGGCGTCGCCGTCGCCGTCCCGGCCGAGCGAGCGCACGGCCCGCTCCAGCATCCGGTTCGACTGCTGGGCGGCGCTGCGGACGTCGGCGGAACCGAGCCCGGCGATCTCCCCGATCCGCCCCGCGAACTCGGGGGAGCGGGCGTCGATCGCGGCGAGCGAGTCGACGTACTCCCCGGCCCGGCGGGCCATCTCCTCGCGGACCCCGTCCTGCAGCGGGACGAGGCCGGCGGCCTGCTCCCGGCGGACGGGGGCGACGGGCTCGGGCGCGGTGAGGACGAGCGGGGCGTCCTCGCCGCCGGTGGGTGGTGTCGGTGTCACGGTGCGTCCCCCTGCCCCTTGGCGCGGGCGGCCAGCGCCATCAGGACCTTGACGGTCGGCGCGCCGACCTGCCGGATGCCGGTCAGCCCCGCGTTGAGGTAGCCGGAGTGCGGCGCGGTCGCGGCGGTGAACTCGGCGACGCCCTCCTGCGGGCGGAACCCGTGGCGCACCGCCAGCTCGCGCAGCTTCGGATCGTCGACCAGGAGCGTCCCGAGGTCCTTGGCCGCCTCGCTGATCGGTACGAAGGTGTGCGGGGAGTTGACCGTGGTGTCCGGGTAGAGGACGACCATGTCGGCGGCGTTCCCCACGGCCTGCTTCTGCAGCATGAGCGAGGCGACCTGCGACTCGTACGCCAGGATCAACGGCTCCCCGCTGCCGCTGATGAACGCCCGGAACGGGTCGTCGGTGCTCTGCTCCAGGGCGCCCTGTACGGAGATCAGCTTCCGCATCAGCGGGGCGGTCCGGGCGATGCCCGCGTCGTCGGCGACGACGGTGTTGCCGTTGGCGACGTTGGAGGCGGCGGCGATGAAGAGCGCGCCCGAGTTCGAGGTGGCCGGATCGGTGGTCTTGATGAACACCGTGCCGGTCAGCTCGGCGTGGGCGGCGGAGCCCGGCAGCTGCTGCCAGGTCCGGTCCTCGCCGGCGGCCTTCAGGTAGGGGGCCATCAGGAGGGTGCCGGAGTTCTTCCCGGTCATCCTCGCGAGCCCGTTGTCGGTCAGTACCCGGGCGACGTTGGCGCGGGCGATGACGACGAGCGGGGAGAAGAAGGGCTTGCTGGTCTGCGCGCCCTTGACGCCGGCCGCGGCCTCGATCTCCTTCGCGGGTTCACTGCTGCTGGGGAAGGCGAAGTCGAACTCCTTGAGGGCCAGTTGGTCCATGGCCCAGGAGCCCGAGGTCTCCGTCTTCACGGTGTAGCCCTTGTCGGCAAGGGCTTTGACGACGTCCGGATCGCGGAAGAAGTCGGACTTCTCCGATCCGATGACGCCACGCACGGTCTTCGTTGCCGTGCCCTCTGCTTCGCGGCCCCCGATGGCGATGACGGCGATAACGCCGCCGATCAGGAGGACCGCCAGAGCGATTCCCAGGATGCGTCTCACGGGTGCAGCGTGCTCGCGGAAACCCACATTCCGCGCGGCGTTGAATGAACGTCAGGTGTCCAGGCGGTCCCACTTCGAAATGCTGTGTGGGCCCGCGGGTGCTGGTGGGCGGGGCGGGCTGCCGGGAGGATCGTCCCATGGGCGTGACGGCATTGAAGTGGCAGGGCTGGCTCGTCGGTCTGGTGGGGCTGGCCGGGCTGCTGGTGTTCGCCCCACTGGGGCTCTACGTATGGGCCAGCGGCGAGGACCGCCCCGCCGCGCCGCCGCCGGGCCCGGTCCTCCAGGACGTACGGGTCACCGCGTGCCGCGTCGACCCGGTGAGTCGGCGCGTGGTGGGCGTGGTCGAGGTGACGGGCCGCCGGGACGCCGGCGCGGGCGGGTACGTCGTCACGGTGGAGTTCCGCGACCGGGAGGAGCCCGGCGGCCGGGCGGCCCAGGCCCTGGTGAAGATCCCCGGGGTGGCCCCCGGCGCGACGGAACGCGGCGAGGCCCTCGGCCCGGTCTGGCCCCCGGCCACGGTTCCCTGGTGCGGGGTCGCGGCGACGGAACCCGTTCCGGAGCCCCGCTAGGGGGCTTGTGACAAACTCTGCTTCCCGCTCGGCTCCGGCCGCGCCCGAGGCCGCAGGATCACCTGTATGGACAGCCAGACCTTGCACATCGAAATCCGGGCCCTGACCGACCGCGCCGAGATCACCGACCTGTTCGACCGCTACCTGCGTTCCCTCGACGAACGGAAGTTCGACGGAGTGTGGGCGGCATCGCTGTTCACCGAGGACGCGAGCATCGAGACCCCCGCGGGACTCGTGCGCGGGCGCGACGCCGTCCTTGAGAACGTGCGCACCGCGATGCGCGCCTTCGACCGGACCGTGCACTTCGGGAGCAATTACGTCATCGAGGTGGACGGCGACCGCGCGACCCTGCGCGGGAACCAGCTCAGCACCCATGTGCTCGCCGGTGACGGCGGCCTGTTCCTCTCCGGTGGCCGCACGGACAACGAGCTGGTGCGGACCTCAGCCGGCTGGCGGCTCCACCGCGCCGACCTGCACATCACCTGGACGCAGGGCAACCCGCCGGTACTGCCGCCCGGGCTCGACGGGGCCGCCGTGCTCTGAGCGACGGCGGTCGAGTTCGTGGCACCCGGTCCGGAGCCTCCGCGGCCCCGGACCGGGGCCGTCAGTGGGCGCCGGCCAGGTCGACGGAGTCGAGGGCGGCGGCGTGCGCGTCCATCCGCTGGGCGGCGAGGATCGCGGCGGTGGTGTCGGCGCGGGACGCGGCGACGACGAGGGCGCGGGCGGCGAGGTCGTGGGCCCGGCGGTGCAGCGCGACGGAGTCCTCGGGGGAACCGTGTGCGGCCCGGGTGGGCCGGGACCCGCGCAGGCGTGCCACCTGGTCGGCGATGCGCGTGGCGCTCTCGTCGAGGCCGAGCTCGTCGGTGACGGCGAGCAGGGCGGCGAGGTGGCCCGCCAGCTGCGTGTCGAGGGCTTCGCCCCGGCTGCTGTGCGGGTAGTCGGACCGGTTGCCGCCCATGCGGTGGACGACCGGCTTCGTGCGGATCGGCTCGTACATGAGGAGGCCTCCTGCGTGGTCAGGAGACCATCCTACATTGGATCCGTTCTAAAGTTGAGCTGAATCCGGGACCAGGTCCGGGAGGTCGGCTACGGCTGGCCGTAGCCGTCCAGGAAGTTGCCGATCCGGGTCACCGCGTCCGCCAGGTCCTTCGCGTTCGGCAGCGTCACGATCCGGAAGTGGTCGGGCTCCGGCCAGTTGAAGCCCGTGCCGTGCACGACCATGATCTTCTCGGCCCGGAGCAGGTCCAGGACCATCTGCCGGTCGTCCTTGATCTTGTAGACGGACGGGTCGAGCTTCGGGAACGCGTACAGCGCGCCCTTCGGCTTGACGCAGGTCACGCCCGGGATCTGCGTCAGCAGGTCGTAGGCGACGTTGCGCTGCTCCAGGATCCGCCCGCCCGGCAGGACCAGGTCCTCGATCGACTGCCGGCCACCGAGCGCGGTGGCCACGGCGTGCTGGGACGGCATGTTCGCGCACAGGCGCATGTTCGCGAGGATCGTGAGGCCCTCGATGTACGAGGAGGCGTGCTTCTTGGGCCCGCAGACCGCCAGCCAGCCGGACCGGAAGCCGGCGACGCGGTAGTTCTTCGACAGCCCGTTGAAGGTCAGCGTCAGCAGGTCCGGCGCGATGGCGGCCGTGTTCGTGTGCGTGACGCCGTCGTAGAGGATCCGGTCGTAGATCTCGTCCGAGCAGACGACCAGGTTGTGGCGGCGCGCGATGTCCGTCAGCCCGCGCAGCATCTCGTCGTCATAGACGGCGCCGGTCGGGTTGTTCGGGTTGATGATCACGATGGCGCGGGTGCGGTCGGTGATCTTGCGCTCGATGTCGGCGAGGTCGGGCATCCAGTCGGACTGCTCGTCGCACCGGTAGTGCACGGCCGTACCGCCGGCGAGCGAGACGGAGGCGGTCCACAGCGGGTAGTCCGGCGCGGGGACCAGCACCTCGTCGCCGTCGTCGAGCAGCGCCTGCATCGACATCTGGATCAGCTCGGAGACGCCGTTGCCGAGGTAGATGTCCTCGACGTCCAGCTCGATGCCCTTGGTCTGGTAGTGCTGCATGACCGCGCGGCGCGCGGAGAGCAGCCCCTTCGCGTCCCCGTAGCCGTGGGCGGTGCCCAGGTTGCGGAGCATGTCCTCAAGGATCTCCGGCGGGCACTCGAAGCCGAAGGCCGCGGGGTTGCCGGTGTTCAACTTGAGGATGCGATGACCTGCCGCTTCGAGCCGCATCGCCTCTTCGAGGACGGGTCCGCGGATCTCGTAGCAGACATTGGCGAGTTTCGTTGACTGGATCACCTGCATGACGGGAGCTTACGGGGCCCCGCGCCACACCGCTCGGCCTTTCGGGCGGGGATCGGTGGCGGTAATTGTCCCGTTTCGCGTGATGGGAGGGTGGCACCCCGCTCCCCCCTTGGAAACGGCGACCGGGCGACGGGTACGGCCTACGGAATGGAAGCAGGGGGGAGGGGGAGCGGCGGGGGTGTTGCGCTCGTCACCTTGGGGGGTGGGGGCTTCGGTGAGGGGTGGGTTGGGTGGGGGGGGTGTGTTCCCTCGGTCGGGGTCGGGTGTGGTCCGGGGGCTGCCCGCCGGTCCACTGTCCTTCCGTGTCGGGCCGGTCCCTCAAGGGCGCTCCCTGCGGTCGCGTGGCTTCGCGATGGCCTTCGGCCACCCTTGACCGACCGGCCCGCCCCGGAATGCCGAAGACTGTCGGGAAGCCCCCGAAGGAACGGCATGGGGGATCCATGGCCAGGAGCGGGTCCGTCAGGACGAGACGAGGCGCCGGGGGTCGGTAGGCCGGGCATGCGGGCTCGCCCGGAGGGCCTGCGGCCGGGCCACGGGCGCGGCAAAGGGCCCCGGGCCCTACCTGACCGTCAGAACGACGACATCGGCCTGGGGCGCAGGTGGGCGGGGACACGCGCCGGATCTACTCCGTGCATCGCTCGGTTCGGCGTCCGACGACCGCCTTGAGCAGGGGGAATGGGTTCAGCGGGTGCGTGAGGGAAGGGGCTGCTCTAGCGTCGAATGCAGGAGGGGGAGTCCTGTCGAGCCGGATCCGGCGCCTCCAGGTCCCGGGCCGCTCAACGATCCCGGAGAGCAGGTGCGTCCATGCGCACGTCCACCCGTATCGCAGGTGTCCTCAGCGGTCTGGCCCTCGCGGTCGGCGGCGTGGCCTTCACGGCTCCCGCCGCCCACGCGGACGTCACGGCCTGCATCAACCAGGTCGAGCGGGAGCTACAGGGCGGCGAGGCCCCCGACTCCATTCGCATGGCGTGTTACGTCGGCCTGACCGGCGACCATGCGAAGTGCGTGACAGGCCTGACCGAAGGCGGCGTGACCAACGGAACCGCAGTGACCGCCTGTCGAGTGGCCCCCAACTAGCCCGACCTCCCCGTAAAACACCCCAGGACGACCGCCGGACGCCGAACCGAGCGACGACCCATTGGCGATCCGGCGCGTCGCCCCGCTCGATCGCATTCCCGGTCGGCGTCGTCGTGGTGGGTGAGTAGGGTCCTCGGTCGGGCCCCCGGCCCTGCCAACAGGGCCTGTGACGTGCCCGTATGCCCGGTGGTCCGATCCCCGGCCCCTCGTCTCGTCGCTGAGAGACCCACTCCCGCCCCCCACCCCCCACCCCGCGAACTGCGCCCGCTTGACGCCGAGATGACACTCCACAGCCATGGCCCTTGACCTCAACTCGACTTGAGGTAAGAGGATTCGGTCATGACTACGGAAGCCACGTCGCGCGCGACGGAAATCGATGCGATCCACCAGCTCGTCGCCACCGTTGAGCACTCCCAGCGGAACAAGGACCCCGAGGAGTTCCTCTCCCTCTTCCACCCGGAGGCGATCTGGACGACGGCCCACGGCAAGATCCTCCTCGGCTTCGACGCCATCGCGGAGTTCACCCGCAGCGTCCTTCCCGCCGCCAGTTGGGACGGCGAGGTCAGCTACGAGGTCGCCCACGTGCTGTTCATCCGCCCGGACGTGGCGGCCGTCAAGGTCAGCCAGATCTACCGGTCGGCGGACGGCGAGAGCCGGGGCGCCCCGCTGTACGTGGTCTCGAAGCAGGACGACGGCCGCTGGTTGCTGACCGCCTGCCAGAACACGGGTGTCGTCGCCGACTAGCCCCTCACGGCGGTGGGAGCATCGGCCCATGCGCTACCGATACGCCACCGAGGCCGACGCGCCCGCCATGGCCGCGCTGTTCGCGGCCAATCACCACGACGCACTGACGCCCGAGCAGCGCTCCCGTCAGGGCTTCGTGCAGGGGGCCTTCGGAGTCGATGCCCTGCGGGACATGGCCGCGGGCGGGGAACTGCTCGTCGCGGACGACGGCGACGGGACGGTCGTGGGGCTTCTTGCCCTGTCGGTGGCCGCGGACCTGCCCGCCCCTCCGCCCGCGGTCCGGGGGTTGCTGGCGGCCCAGGACGTGCTGCGGTGGGAGGGGCGTCCGCTGCGCGAGGTGCGGTGGCTGCTGTACGGGCCGGTGGTGGTCGACGCCGCGCACCGCGGCCGCGGCGTCGCGCGGGGGCTGTTCACGATGGCCGTCGCGGCGGCGGCGGAGCGCGCCGAGGCGGTGGTGGCGTTCATCGAGGCGGGCAACGTGCCGTCCTGGAAGGTGCACGTCGACGGGTTCGGGATGACGCCGCTGGGCGACTACGTCGCGGAGGGCCGTACCTACGGCGCGGTGGCCACCGCGGCGGGCGTGTGACCCCGCCGGGGCGGGCGAGCCGGTAACCCCGCCCGCCCCCGCGCCCGGTCCCGGCCGAACGGGTGGTGGTGCGCGGACGCGCCGGTGGGTGCCCGCGGCGGATCGATTCGTCGCGGGTCGGGCCTCCTAGGGTCGGGCCCGCAGCAACCCCTCGACCGCCCGCTCGTCCCCGGAAGGGATCCACCCGTCATGAAGCTCCGCAACACCGTCGCCGCCACCCTCGGCGCCCTCACGCTGGTCCTCTCACTGCCCGGCTCGGCCCTCGCCGCCACGGGAGAGTTCAGCTACAAGTACGTCACCGACCTCGGCCACGAGGAGCGCATCACCCTGAACGACCCGCACAGCGGCAAGTGCATCAACCTCTTCGCCGTCGGCGACGACGAAGTGCCGCCCGGCTACGGCCCGCACAACCGGACGAACACCCCGGTGACCGTCTACTCGGGCGCGCTCTGCACGGGTCGCGAGTGGCGGCTCCGGGCGAACGGCAGCCCGGCCACGGACCAGCTGGAGGTGCGCTCGGTGCGCTTCGACGCCCCGGCCGCCTAAAGCCCCGGCCGCCCAAAAGCCCCGGCCGCCCGGAACCTGTCGTCGCGCGCCCCGCCCCCCTCGACGATCACCAGCGGCAGCTCGCGCGGCCACGCCGAGGCCTGGTGGTCGTCGAAGAGGGGCCACAGGGCCGTCATCGCCTCCCAGTACGTCTCCCGCTCCGCCCGGTCCGCCGTGCGGGCCCGGCCGGCGAGGACGCGCGGGCCCACCTGGAGGCGGACCTCCGGGTGGGCGGTGAGGTTCTCGTACCAGGCGGGGTGGTGCGGACCGCCCGAGGCGGCGGCCACGAGGAGGTGCCGGCCGGCGTCCCGGCCGTAGATCAGCGGGGTGCGCACGGTCCGACCGGTGGCACGGTCGACGGTGGTCAGCAGGAGGGTGGGGACGCCGCGCCAGAGGTGGCCGTCGGCGCCGCCGCTGCTCACGTAGGTGCGTACGTGGTCGAGCCGCGGTCCGGGGCGCGGGTCCGTGGGGTGGTCCCAGTCGACGGCGACGGTGACGCTGTTCATCTTTCCTGACCTCCGTAGGGCGGCCCCCCGGACGGCTAACGAGCCTCCCTCGATTCTGGATGCGGCACACCCGTAGCGCATGCGCACAGGTCTGGACCAAGCTCGGACCATGGATCTGGAGTTGAGGCACCTCAAGATCGTCAGGGCCGTCGCCGACGCCGGGAGCCTGACCCGCGCCGCCACCGCGCTCGGGCTCGCGCAGCCCGCGCTGAGCGCGCAGCTCAAGCGGATCGAGCGGGCCCTGGGCGGGGCGCTGTTCCTGCGCGGGCGGGACGGCGTACGGGCCACCGCGCTCGGGGAGTTGGTGCTGGAGCGGGCCCGGGTAGTGCTGCCCGCGGTGTGCGAGTTGCAGGAGGAGGCGGTGCGCTTCGCCCGGCAGGGGGCGGCCGGCTACCGGCTCGGGGGGACGCACGGGCCGCTGCTCGGCGGCCTCGTCGACCGGATCGCCGGGCAGGAGCCCGGGGTCTCCGTGACGACGTACACGTCCTGGTCGGAGCGCGAGGTCGCGGCGGGCGTCGCCGCCGGGCGGTTGGACTTCGCCCTGGTCGGGGTGTGCGGCGAGAGCCCGCCGCCGGAGCCGGGCCGGCTGGCCTGGATGGAGGTGGCGCGGGACCCGGTGCACGTGATGCTGGCCGAGGACCACCCCCTGGCCCACCGGGCGGAGATCGAGCTGGCGGAGCTCGCCGCCGAGGCCTGGACCGACGTACCGGGCGACGGCTGCTTCGGGGACTGCTTCGCGGCGGCGTGCGTGCGCGCCGGGTTCGCGCCGGCCTGCGTGTACGAGACGGACACCGCCTCGTGCGTGCACCTCGTCCAGGTGGGGCGGGCCGTGGGGCTGTGCCGGGCGACGTTCCCCGTGACCCCGGGGGTGCTGACCCGGCCGCTCGCCGGGAGCCCGCTGGTGTGGCGGCACCTGCTGGGCTGGCATCCGGCGGCGCCGGTCGCCGCCCGGGCGGCGACCGTGCTGGAGCACGCCCGGACCGCGCACGCGGACGCCCTGGCCAGGTCGGCCTCGGCCGTGCCGCCCGTACCGCCCCCGGCTCCCGCGGTCCCCGCCCCCGCCGCCGGGCGGGGGGTCGGGGGCGGGGGTCAGCCCAGCGGGGCGGCCTTCTCGATCACGACCGGGACCAGCGGGACGTCCCCGTGCCCGCCCGCCCGGCCGGTGCGGACCGCGGCGATCGAATCCACCACGTCCTGGCCCTCCGTGACCACGCCGAAGACCGCGTAGCCGTACCCGCCGGGGGTGGTCGAGGTGTGGTCCAGCGCCGGATTGTCGGCGGTGTTGACGAAGAACTGCGAGGTCGCCGAGTGCGGCGCGCTCGTCCGGGCCATGGCGACCGTGTACCGGGTGTTCCGCAGCCCGTTGTCCGCCTCGTTGCGGACGGGTTCACGGGTCGGCTTCTGCCGCATGTCCGCGGTGAGCCCGCCGCCCTGGTTCATGAAGCCGGGGATCACCCGGTGGAAGACCGTGCCGTCGTAGTGGCCGCTCTCCACGTACGCGAGGAAGTTCGCGACCGAGGCCGGGGCCTGCTCGGCGTGGAGGTCGATGACGAAGGCGCCGAGGCTGGTGGTCAGCTTCACCTGAGGCATGCGGGTCGGGTCCCTTCTGGGGCTGGAACGTGCCACACAGCATCGCAGAGGGTGACCGGAAGGCCACGGCCCGGGGTGTGCGCCCCGGGCCGGGCCCACAGCAGCGTCATCGGCCGCCCGCGGGGGCGGGGCCGGCTACGGCAGGTAGCGCTCGATGACCTGCGGACCCTCCTTCTCGATCATCTGGCGCGCCTTCTCGATCCGCTCCGGAGTCGGGTCGTGGCCGGTCGCCATCACAAGGTCCTCAGGGTCGTACGGCCGCTCCCCACCGGTGAAGAGCCGGTCCGACCGGGTGGGCTGCTGGTCCGATTCACTGTCCATCGCGTACCCCTTCCACTGCCCCCTTGGCCCCCATCGTGCGGCGGCCGCTCCATGAACGCACCTCGGCCGGCCCGTGGCCGGCCCACGACCGGGCCCCGGATGCCGGCGCGGACCGGCCATACCACCGGGGGAGGGGCCAACCGACGGCTCCCGCAAGGCGGTTCGGATTCCTACGGTGTCGAGGACCCCCACCGAACCGAGGAGATCCCCCATGCTCAAGCGACACGCCCGCACGGCGTGTACCGCCCTGGCCGCCGCCGGGCTGCTGCTGGCCGCCACCGGCGGGGCCACCGCCGCGGACGCGCCGAGTCCGCCCGCCGCCTCGGCCGCCGAGACCCTGCGCACCGCCGACGCCCAACCCGAACTGCTCGCCGCCATGCAGCGCGACCTCGGCCTGACCCCCACCCAGGCCAGGACGCGGCTCGCCCACGAGGCCGAGGCCGGGGCCACCGCCGCCCGGCTCCGGGACCGGCTCGGCGCCGCCTTCGCCGGGGCCTGGCTGGACGGGGCCGACGCGGGCACCCTGACGGTCGCCACCACCCGCGCCGCCGACACCGCCGCGATACGCGCGGCCGGAGCCGAGGCGAGGCTCGTCGGCCGTTCGCTGGCCGACCTGGACGCGGCGAAGGCCGCCCTGGACCGGGCCGCCACCGCCGAAACGCCGGTGCGCTACGTCGACACCCGCACCAACGCCCTGGTCATCGAGGAGACCCGGCCCGGCGCCGCCGCACGGCTGCTCGCCGCCACCGGGACCGACTCCGCCCTGGCCACGGTCGTCCGTACCGCCGAGGCGCCCCGGCCGCTGTACGACCTGCGGGGCGGGGACGCGTACTACATGAACGGCAGCGGCCGCTGCTCGGTCGGCTTCCCCGTCACCAAGGGCACCACGCAGGGCTTCGCGACGGCCGGCCACTGCGGCCGGGCCGGGACCACCACCAGCGGCTTCAACCAGGTCGCGCAGGGTTCCTTCCAGGCGTCCGTCTTCCCCGGCAACGACATGGCCTGGGTCGCCGCGAACGGCAACTGGACCTCGACCCCCTTCGTCAAGGGCAGCGGCGGGGCGAACGTCCAGGTCACCGGCTCGGTGCTGCAACCCGTCGGGTCCTCCGTGTGCCGCTCCGGCTCGACCACCGGCTGGCACTGCGGGACCGTCCAGCAGCACAACACGAGCGTCACCTACCCCGAGGGCACCATCTCGGGCGTGACCCGGACGACCGTCTGCGCCGAGCCCGGCGACTCCGGCGGCTCCTACATCTCCGGCAGCCAGGCCCAGGGCGTGACCTCCGGAGGCTCCGGCAACTGCTCCAGCGGCGGGACCACCTTCTTCCAGCCGCTGAACCCGATCCTGTCCGCGTACGGGCTCACCCTGAAGACCGCCGGCAGCGACCCGGGCCCCGGCCCCGGCGACCCCGAGCCCGGCGGCACCTGGAAGGCCGGCGGCGTCTACGCCACCGGAGCCACCGTCACCTACGGCGGCGCGACGTACCGCTGCCTCCAGGGCCACCAGGCGCAGACGGGTTGGGAGCCGCCGGCGGTCCCGGCGCTGTGGCAACGGCTGTAGCCGCCGCGCGACCCGCGTGAACAGGAGGCGCCGTGACTGCCGAGGGGGGAGTCACGGCGCCTCCGCCGTGCGCCGCGACCCGTCCGTCGGCCCGTCAGAACGTGAGCAGCGCCGCGACCGAGACCACCGCGCCGAAGGCGGTCAGCGCACCGCAGATGGCCAGGTTCACCCTGCGGTGCTCCCAGAACACGGCGACGAACTCGCGCAGCGTGGCGGTCGGCAGGAAGTAGCGGGCGGTCGGCGAACCCACGACCTGCCCGTTCACCCCGGACTTGCGGGCCATCATCGCGGCCCGGAACGCGTGGAAGTTGTTGGTGACCACCACGCACCGGTAGCCGGGCACCTCCGCCTCCATGATCTCCCGGCTGAACAGCATGTTCTCCTCGGTCGTGCGCGACCGGTCCTCCAGCCGTACGTGCTCGGCCGGCGCGCCCTGCCCGATCAGCCAGTCCGCCATCGCACGGGCCTCGGAGACCCTCTCGTCGGACCCCTTGCCGCCCGACACCAGCAGCACCGGCGGCCTGCCGCCGCGCGCCACCTGGGCGTCGTGGATCTGCTGCCCCTTGCGCAGGCGCGAGGCCAGCAGCGGCGGCACCCGGTCCCCGCCGATCAGGCCCGAACCGAGCATCACCACGTGGTCGACGTCGCCGCGCACCTTGATCCGGCCGTAGAGGAAGGCGTACCCGATGAAGGACAGGAACACGAAGGAGACGTACCCGACGACCAGGGCGAGGGTGGCGACCGCCCCCGTGAGGGCCGCCGAGTCGGAGACGCCGACGGAGACCAGCAGCGCGATCATCGCGAAGATCCCGAGGCCGGCGAGCAGGGACAGCAGGTTGGGCAGCCGCGTGCCCTCCTTGCGGACCATCGTCACGCCGTTGCCGATGAGGAAGACCCCGGCGGCCACCAGACCGAAGGTGGGCACGGTGAGGACGAGCAGCAGGGCGGCGACCGCCACCCAGCCCGGCAGCGCCGCGACTTGCAGCAGCACGGCGAAGGAGAGCGCCACGCCGGTCAGCCCGAGCAGGACGGCGTTGCGGAAGCGGCGGCGGTCCCTCCGGGCGCTTATGCCGAAGGCGACGAAGAGGAGGGCGGCGAGGACGAAGGCGACCATGGCGCCATCGTAGGTGTCAGCCGGGAGGCGTCGTCCGGCGCACGGCGCGCCCGGCCAGCACGTCCGTCCTGCGCCCGTCCCGCATGACGAAACGCCCGTCGATCAGCACGTACGGGATGCCGGTCGGCAGCGTCCGGGGCCGCTCGTACGTGGAGCCGGCGGCGACCGTGTCCGGATCGAACAGCACCAGGTCCGCGCGGTGGCCGACGCGGACCAGGCCCCGGTCGGGCAGCCGCAGCCGGGCCGCCGGGCGGCCGGAGAGGTGGGCCACGCACTCCTCCAGCCCGAGGACGCCGAGCTCGCGGACGTACCGGCCGAGGTAGTGCGGGAAGGTGCCGTACGCCCGGGGGTGGGGTTTGGCGCCCTGGAGGATGCCGTCGGAGCCGCCGGTGTGGACGCGGTGGCGCATGATCGCGCGGACGTTGTCCTCGTGGCCGACGTGCTGGAGGACGGTCGGTGCGAGCCGGTCGTCGAGCAGCAGCCCGCGGGCGGTGTCCCAGCCGTCGAGGCGGGTGCCGACGTACCCGGCGAGGGCGGGGTCGCCGACTCCGGATATCTCGATCGTCGACCAGTCGACGGGGACGCCGTGGCAGCCGTCGGCGCCCTCGACCTCCAGCGCGTGGCGGATCCGTTCGGCCCCGGTGTCGTCGCGCAGGCGGGCCAGGACGGCCTGCGGGCCGCCCTCGTTGGCCCAGCTGGGCAGCAGCGCGACGAGGGTGGTGCAGCCGGGGGTGTACGGATAGGTGTCGAGGGTGATGTCGGCGCCCGCGTCGAGCGCCGCGTCCAGCAGGGCGAGGAGTTCGGGGGCCCGGCCCTCGTTCTCGGCGAAGTTCATGGTGGCGTGCGCGAGGTGCAGGGCGCAGCCGGCCCGCCGGGTCAGCTCCACCATCTCGGCGTAGGCGGCGAGGGCGCCGTGGCCGTAACTGCGGTGGTGGGGGCAGTAGTAGCCGCCGTACCGGGCCACGACCCGGCACAGTTCGGTGAGTTCGGACCCGGAGGCGTACATGCCGGGGGTGTAGGTCAGGCCGGAGGACATGCCGACGGCGCCCTGTTCGAGGCCCTCGGCGACGAGCCGGCGCATCCGGTCCAGTTCGGCGGGGGTCGCGGGCCGGTCGTCCCAGCCGAGGGCGAGGGCGCGGACGGTGCCCTGGGGGACGAGGTAGGCGGCGTTGACGGCGATGCCCCGTCCGCCGTGGGCCCGGTCCAGGCGGTCGAGGTAGCCGCCGACGGTGCGCCAGTCGAAGTCGACGTCGTCGCCGGGGCCGTTCCAGCCGGTGATGGCGGCCCGTACGCCTTCGAGGGTGCGGTCGTCGACGGGCGCGTACGACAGGCCGTCCTGGCCGAGGACTTCGAGGGTGACGCCCTGGGCGGCCTTCGCGCCGTGGTCCGGGTCGCGGAGCAGCGCGAGGTCGCTGTGGGCGTGCATGTCGATGAAGCCGGGGGCCAGGACGAGGCCGTGGGCGTCGAGGGTGCGTCGGCCGCCGCCGGGGATCCGGCCGATCCCGGCGATGCGGCCCTCGTGCACGGAGACGTCCGCGGTGTACGAGGGTCCGCCCGTGCCGTCGGCGACGCGGGCCCCGCGGATGACCAGGTCCACGGCCGGCGCCTAGAAGAAGGTGCGGACGTAGTCGGTGACCGTTCCGTCCGCCCGGACGACCGGGATCAGCGGCCACTTCTCGAAGATCGTGCAGGGGTGGGACATGCCGAGCGCCACCCAGTCGCCGACCTGTACGTCCTCGGCCGAGTCGGTCTCCAGCCAGGCGTGCTGGTCGGAGAGCTTGACGATCCGGACCCCGGTCGCGGGCCTTTCCTCGCCGGTGAGGGCGTCGCGGACCAGTTCGGCCTCGGGCAGACCGAGGTCGTAGGCGACGTCGCGCTTGCCCGCGTTGACGAACGCCTGGGTGGGCGAGGGGCGGGAGACGACCTGGGTCCACAGCCGGAAGGCGGGGCGCAGGCCGCCCTCCTCCGGGATCCGGTTGAAGGGGGTCAGGCGGCCGTACCAGCCGTGGTCGTGGGAGACGTACGCGCCGGACCGCAGCAGCCTCAGGACCGGCCGGGAGAGCTCCGGGAGCTCGGCGAAGACGTCGGCGACGGAGTCGAACCAGGCGGAGCCGCCGGCGCTGACGACGATCTCGCGGACGTCGGGGGAGTACCGTCCGGCCTTGTCGAACTCGACGGCGAGGGCGGTCAGCCGGCGCAGGTAGGCGTGGACGTTCGACGGGTCGGCGCCGGGGACCTCGGCCTCGTAGCCGGCGACGCCGACGAGGCGCAGGGTGTCCGTGGCGGCGACGGCGTCGGCGACGGCCCGGCAGTCCTCGTCGCTGCGGGCGCCGGTGCGGGCGCCCTCACCGGCGCCGAGCTCGACGACGACGTCGATGACGGCCGGCTGCCCGGCCAGCGCCCGGTCCATGAGCTGGACGCCGCGCACGGAGTCGACGTAGCAGACGAAGCGGAAGTCGGGGTCGGCGGTGAGTTCGGCGGCGACCCAGCGCAGGGCGGCGGGGTCGACGAGCTCGTTGGCGAGGAAGATCCGCCCGATGCCGAAGGCGCGGTAGACGCGGGCCTGGTGGGGGACGGCCGCGGTGATGCCCCACGCGCCGTGTTCCAGCTGGCGCCGGAAGAGCTGCGGCGACATGCAGGTCTTGCCGTGCGGGGCGAAGGCCAGCCCGTGGCGCTTCGAGTATTCCCCGAGTGCGGTGAGGTTGTGTTCCAGCGCGTCCGCGTCGAGGGTGAGCACGGGCGTGGTGAACCCGCCCGTGTGCAGGTTGCGGGCCTCGGCGGCGAGGGCGCCGACGGTCAGGCCGGCGCGCTCGGCGTCCGGGGGGAGGCCCTTGAACCGGTGGTCGACCGGTTCGTCGGCGAGGGCCTGGACGGGGTCGCTGGGCATGTGCGGGTGCCTCCCGGGCGTGTTGCGCGTACCGCAACGGTCGTTGCGTATGTCGCTGCATGCTGTCTAACATCCCGGATGACGGCGGGTCAACGGGCGAAGCCCGGTGCGGCGCCGGAACCCGCCGCCGCGCGGGCGGACGGAGGAGAGGACACGGCGTGAGCCAGTCGGTGGAGCGTGCGCTGCGGATCCTGCCGGCGCTCGCGAAGGGCCCCGCCGGGCTCGGGGACGTCGCCGACGGGCTCGGCGTGCACAAGAGCACCGCGCTGCGGCTGCTGCGGACCCTGCACGCGCAGGGGTTCGTGTACCGGCAGCCGGACGGCCGCTACCGACTCGGCGCGGGCCTGTTCGCGCTGGCGGCGGAGGCGGTGGAGAACCTGGACGTGCGCGAGGTCGCGCACCCGCACCTGGTCGAGCTGAACCGGCTCACCGGGCACACCGTCCACCTGGCGCTGCACCAGGACGACGAGGTCGTCTACATCGACAAGGTCGACAGCCGCTACCCGGTGCGGATGTACTCCCGCATCGGCCGGCCCGTCCCGCTGACCGTGGCCGCCGTCGCCAAGGTGATCCTGGCCGACCTGCCGGAGGCCGACCGGCGGAGTCTGGCCGCGCGCATCGAATACCCCCGCTACACCGCCCGCTCCACGCCGGACGCGGACGCCTTCCTGACCGAGCTGGCCCTCGTGCGCCGGCAGGGCTGGGCCGCCGACCTGGGCGGCCACGAGGAGGCGCTCAACTGCGTGGGCGCGCCCGTGCGCGGCCCGGGCGGGCGGGTCGTCGCCGCCATGTCCGTCTCGGCGCCCGGTGTGGTCGCGGGCCCCGACGAACTGCTCGAACTGCTGCCCCTGGTACGCCGTACCGCCGACACCATCAGCCGGGAGTACTCCGGCTCCGAACCCAGCGAGGACGCTCCGTGACCGAGAAGACCGCCATCGCCCCCGACACCCACACCGCGCCGCCCGCGAGGTTCTCGCACGGTGTGCGCAAGGGCAACATCCTCCAGGTCGCCGGCCAGGTCGGCTTCCTGCCCGCGGTGGCGGGGCAGGCGCCGACGCCGGCCGGGCCGACGCTGCGCGCGCAGACCCTGCAGACGCTGGAGAACGTCCGGTCCGTGCTGGAGGCGGGCGGGGCGACCTGGGACGACGCGATGATGATCCGCGTCTACCTGACGGACACCGCGCACTTCGCCGAGATGAACGAGATCTACAACGCCTACTTCGAGGAGCAGGGCCTCAAGGAGGCGCCGGCCGCCCGCACCACGGTCTACGTGGGCCTGCCGGCCGGGCTGCTGGTCGAGATCGACGCGCTGGCCGTCCTGGGCTGAGCGCGCCGAGGGGGCGCCCCCTGGCGGCGGGGCGCCCCCTCGGGCCGTACGGCCGGCAACCCGTCAGGTGCAGTACTGGGCTTCCTTGCCGATCGAGCGGTACATGCAGTCCGCGTTCTCCAGGAGTTGGAGCACGGCCTCCTTGTTGCGGGAGGTCTCGCGGTCGATCACCTCGTCGGGCGGGTAGAAGCCGCCGCCGCCCGAGCTCGACGGGTACAACTCGAAGGTGTAGGCGAAGATCTTCTGGCTGCCCCACAGCCAGTCGTCGATCGTGCCGTCGGTGATGTAGAGGTCGCTGGACTGCTCGGGCGTGTAGCCGTTGCTGGCCGCCATGCCGGTGCCGACCTTCTTGAAGGCGGCGAGGTCGTCGGCGGTCAGGCCGGGCGCGGTGTCGTTGTACGTCCAGCCGAAGGGCCAGAGCACGAGCTGGCTGTACGTGTGGAAGTCGATCGAGGCCTTGATCTGCTGCTTGCCGCCGACGACGCGGCTGCGGACGAAGTCGGAGACCACCTTCACCTCGGGGGCGGACTCGGCGGCCGGGCCCCGGTAGGTCTCGGAACTCTTGCTGCTGCTGGAGCCGCCGCAGCAGCCCCACTTGTAGTTCCAGTTCCGGTTCTGGTCCGTGCCGACGTAGGAGGAGCCGGAGTTCGGCTGCCGGTTCTTGCGCCAGGAGCGGTAGGAGCCGGTGGCGATGTCGTACTCGCCGCCGTCGGGGTTGAGGTCCGGCACGATCCAGATCTCGCGGTTGTTGACCGTGTTGGTGATCCGGGACTCCGTGCCGTACTTGGAGCCGAACTCCTTCAGCAGGTACAGGGCCATCTCGACGGTGAGGTGCTCGCGGGCGTGCTGGTGCGCGGTGAAGAGCACCTCGGGCTCGGCCTCGTCGGTGGCGACGTTGTCGCTGATCTTGATCGCGAACATGTCCCGGCCCTGGTACGACTTGCCGATGACGCGCTTGCTCATGATCCCGGGGTACTGGGCGATGCGCTGGTCGATCTCCGCGGTCGCCTCGGCGTAGTTGTGGTACTTCGAGTCGGCGGACGGGAAGTCCATGGTCCCGGAGGCGATGCCGGGCTCGGAGCGGTCCGGGGGGCCGGGCAGGGCGGTCAGTTGGTAGCCGCGCTTGCGGAGGTCCTTGGCCTGCATGGTGTCGGCGCTGACGACCACGGTGTGGTCGTCCACCTCGTCGATCGACACTCCGGTGCGCAGCAGGGCCGTCCGGTCGGCGACGGTGGACGGCCCGTGGATCCGGTACTGGACGATGGCCTCGTCCTGGGTGGCGGTGGACGGGGTGGGTGGCGGGGCTGCCGTCGCGCTCATGCCGTAGGCGGGTGCGCCGAGCGCGAGCGCCAGCAGGGCCGCCGTGACGGCGGACCTCCGGCGGGTGTGGAGCCGCATGCGTTCTCCTGGGTCGGGAGTGTGGGGGTAGCCGTGCGGACGCGCACAGCGTGCTCTCATGGCATGTCCGGGTCAAGAACCTGCCGGGTGCGCCGACCTGAATCGGCCACCCCCACTCGTACCGCCTACGGGAGTGCGTGGACCTTGGGACCCACCGCGTTGGACCAGGCGCTACCCGCCTTGGCGTCCCAGTTGGTCGACCAGGTCATCGCCCCGCGCAGACCCGGGTAGGTCTTCGACGGCTTGAAGGATCCGCAGTTCGTCCCGCGGGCCAGGCAGTCCAGGGCGTTGTTGACGATGGTCGGCGACACGTAGCCGCTGCCGGCGCCGCTGGGCGAGGCCGGGACGCCGATGCCCACCTGGGACGGGTCGAGGCCGCCCTCCAGCTGGATGCAGGCCAGGGCGGTCAGGAAGTCCACCGAGCCCTGCGAGTAGACCTTGCCGTCGCAGCCGTTCATCGCGCCGCTGTTGTAGTACTGCATGTTGACGACGGTCAGGATGTCCTTCACGTTGAGCGCCGTCCTGAAGTAGCCGCCCTGCGTGGACTGCATGTCGATCGTCTGCGGCGCCATGGTCAGCACCATGGACGGGCCGGCCTTGGCCGACAGGGCGCGCAGCGCCTGCGTCATGTAGGTCGGGTTGAGGCCGTTCTCCAGGTCGATGTCGATGCCGTTGAAGCCGTACTCCTGCATCAGCGCCCAGGCCGAGTTCGCCAGATTGTTGGCCGATGCCGAGTCGTTGACCGAGATCGTGCCCTTCTCGCCGCCGATGGAGAGGATGACCGACTTGCCCGCGGTCTTCTTCGCGGCGATGTCCGCCTTGAACTGGGGCACGGTGTAGCCGTTCAGGCCCGCCGAGTCGAGGTTGAAGGTGATGGCGCCGGGCGTGGTCGTGGCGTCGGCGAAGGAGACGGCGATGATGTCGTACTCGTTCGAGACGTCGGAGAGCTTCTGGACGGTCGCGCCGTTGTTGAAGTTCTGCCAGTAGCCGGTCAGCGCGTGCTTGGGGACGGACGGGTTCGGGCCGGGACCGGGGCCGCCGCCCGTCGTCGTACCGGTCACCGGCGCCGACCTGGTGCCCTCGCCGGCCGCGTTGTACGCGCTGACCTGGAAGGAGTACGAGGTCGCCGCCGCGAGCCCGGTGATCTGGGCGGAGGCGTCCGTCACGGACTTCACCCGGACCCCGTCCTGGTAGACGTGGTAGCCGGCCGCGCCACCGACCGCGTTCCACGAAAGGGTGAGCGCGCTCGCGCTCTGGCCGGAAACGGCGGTCCCGGCGGGGGCGCCCGGGATGCTCGGGCCGGGGTCGGTGCCACCGCCACCGTCGGGGCCGACGACGCTGAACTCATCGATCACGTAAGGGGTTTGGCCGTACCAGCCGTGGGTCCAGACGCTGACCTGGGTGGTGTTCGGGCCGGTGGAGAAGGTCGTGGAGAGCTTCTGCCAGCCGGCGCCCGACCCCGGGGTCCAGGTGGAGACGTCCTGGGTGCCGGTGCCGGTCGCGCCGAGGTACACGTAGCTGCCCTGGACCTGGGTGCTCAGGGTGTACGTCGAATTCGGCTTGACCGTGACGGTCTGGCTGCAGCGGGCGTTGTCCTGGCCCGCGGGGGCGGCGCGCAGCGCGCCCGCACCGGCGAAGACCGGGGAGGAGACGGAGGCGCCGCTGCCACCGGAACAGGACCAGTTGGCCAGGCCGGATTCGAAGCCGCCGTTGCGCACGACGTTGACGTCGGCCGCCTGGGCGATGCCGGGGGCGAGGGCCGTGAGGCCGCCCGCGGCGAGGGTGGCCGCGCCCAACAGGGCAAGGGAGCGTATGCGGTTCACGTGGGCTCCGTGGGGGGAGGAAGGGATAAGCGGAATGAGGGGGAGTGGGGGGTCCCCGCGACCAAGTGCTGGCGCAGCCAAGTTGGTCCAGACCAATCCCCGTGTCAAGGGTCTTTGCGAAGTGGCTTGAAATGAACGGGCCCCGAATCCCGGTTGTCCGGGTTTCCCGCCACCTGTGACACCTGCTCAGGGCACGGGAATCCGCAAGCCCCTGCCTCACCAGGGAGGTCGCGGATATGGTGCTGGGGCAAGGGGGAAGCACGTCGGGAGTTTGCGGTCGCGCAGTACGTGCGCGTACGTGACGGCCACGGGAACGTGCGTGGTGTACCGGGTGAACGGGGGGATTCGGGTGCCGACCGCCATCGCTGTCACCAGCGCCGACCTGGTACTGCCGGCCCCTGACCGGCACACCCCGGGCGCCGCCGTCCTGCGCCCGCCCGGCGAGGCGGACCTGGAGGGCGCCCTCGCCGAGACCACCGCCCTGCTGGACCGGCACGGCCACCTCGTGGTCGTCGTACCGTCCTGGCTGCCGCCGGCCACCGCGCGCCGCCTGCACACCGTCCGGGCCATCCTGGAGACCGACCGGATCGCGCTCCTCGACATCGACCTCCCGCCGCTGGGCACCGCCGTGCTGGTCCGTCAGCTGCGCCAGCTCAGCGTCTGCGACTTCAGCCCCGGCGTCCTCGCCTCGGCCGCCCGCCTGCTCTCCCACTACATCTGGGCGGGCGCCCTGCTCGGTACGGTCGCCAAGCTCGACCGGGTTCCCGTCGGCCTCAAGGCGCACGCCAGGTCCTGGTCACCGAGCGCCCGGTTCGCCGTACTGGCCCACCCGACGCCGCACCTCGCGAAGCTCGGCCCCCAGGGGGCGGCGGGCGCGCGCGAGGGCGTGCTGCCGCCGGGACCCGGCTTCGCCACCCACCTCACCTTCGCCCGCGGGCAGTCGTCCTCCGACTGGGTCGCGGCCGAACTGGCCCCCGCCTGGCAGGTGCAGGGCGTCATGGAGAACCCGCTGCCGGCCGACTCGCCGGGCTGGTGGGCCACCCCCAAGCTCGTCGAGTTCGCCGCGGCCATCCCCGACCCCTCCGTGCTCTACCAACTGGTGTCCTCCGTACGCCGCGAGGAGTGCCGGTGGTGCGGCTTCGAGCTCATCGGCGACCGCTGCGGATTCTGCGCCGCCCCGCTCGCGGCGCCGCCGCCCGAAGCGGGCGCCCGCTCCAGATCCTGACCGGCCCGAACGAACGAAGAACGGCGAGGTAGTACGGCTCATGAACTCACGCCAGCGCCGCGGCGTCATCCTGCTCCTGCTGTCGGTCCTGTGCGCCCTCGCGGCGTTCGGCGGGGTCCTCGTGGTCATCGGCGACGTCAATTCGAAGGTCGGGTCCGAGGTCGTCGCCTACCGGGTCAAGGGCGACATCGCCCCCTACAGCGCCCTCGGCGCCGGCCAGTTCGAGGAGGTCACGGTCCCCAAGCGCTGGCTGTCCGACACGGCCGTCACCGACCTCGGCGCCCTCAAGGACAAGATCGCGCTCACCACCCTGAAGAAGGGCTCGCTGCTCCAGACGGACATGTTCGTCGACAAACCGCAGCTCCAGACCGGTGAGCAGGAGATCGCCATCATGATCGACGCGGCCACGGGCGTGGCCGGCAAGATCACCTCCGGCGCCAAGGTCAACATCCTCGCCACCTTCAAGGGCGCCAAGGACACCGACCCGTCCCGGTCGGTCATCATCGTCGCCAACGCCCGCGTCCTCGGCGTCGGCAAGCTCACCGCCCTGGAGAAGAACAGCGACCGCACCGGCCCGACCGAGGCCGTACCGATCACCTTCGCCCTGACCACCAAGGACACCCAGCGCGTCGCCTACGCCGAATCCTTCGCGGAGCACGTACGCCTGGCCCTGGTGGCCCCCGGCACCGACTCGGCGCCCGGCCCGAGCGAGCGCACGTACACCCTCGAAGGGGACAAGTGAGGCGCGGATGACCACTCGGATCCTGCCCGCCGCCGGTGACGCGGACGCCGCCCGCGCCATCGTGGCCCTGCTCAGCCAGCTCCCGGACGCCGAGCCGGCCGCTCCCGTACCCGATTCCACCTCCCTCCTCGACACCCTCGGCCGGATGGCCGCCGAATCCGTCGACGAACTCCCCGAGGTCGTCCTCGTCCACGAACGGATCGGCCCCGTCCCCGCCCTGGAACTCATCCGCGAGGTCGCCCTGCGCTTCCCGGCGGTCGGCGTGGTCCTGCTCTCCTCCGACGCCGGGCCCGGGGTCTTCTCCGCCGCGATGGACTCCGGCGCGCGCGGCCTCGTCGGGCTGCCGCTGGGCTACGAGGAACTCGCCACCCGCGTCCAGGCCGCCGCCCAGTGGTCCGCGGGCGTACGCCGCCACCTGGGCCGGGGAGCCGACGCGCCCACCGGCCCCGGCGGCCGGCTCGTCACCGTCACCGGCGCCAAGGGCGGCGTCGGCACCACCTTCACCGCCGTCCAGTTCGCCCTCGCCGCGGCCGCCTCCGGCCGCCGCACCGCCCTCGTGGACCTCGACCTCCAGGCCGGGGACGTCGGTTCGTACCTCGACGTCCAGTTCCGACGCTCCGTCGCCGACCTCGCCGGGATCCAGGACATCTCCCCGCGCGTCCTCCAGGACGCCGTCTACGAGGACCGCACCGGCCTGGCCCTGCTGCTGGCCCCCGCCGAGGGCGAACGCGGCGAGGAGGTCGACGACCGCGCCGCCCGCCACGTCATCGCCGCCCTGCGGGCCCGCTACGAACTCGTCGTCGTCGACTGCGGGACCCAGGTGACCGGCGCCAACGCCACCGCCGTGGAGATGGCCGACGTGGCGGTCCTGGTCGTCACCCCGGACGTGGTCTCCGTACGGGCCGCCAAGCGGATGGTCCGCATGTGGGAACGGCTCCAGGTGCGCAAGGCCGAGGACACCACCGTGGTCGTCAACCGCTGGAGCAAGCACACCGAGATCCAGCCCGCCCTGATAGAGAAGATCACCAAGACCCGGGTCGCCCGCACCCCCGTCCCGGCCGCCTTCAAGGAACTCCAGGGCGTCGTCGACGCGGGCCGCGTCCAGGACCTCGACAACCGCTCCACCGTCAAACAGGCCCTGTGGACCCTGGCCGGCGAACTGGGCCTGCTCGCCGTCCCCGACGAACCCAAGGCCGGCCCCGGCCACGCCCTCGCCGTCCGCCCGTCGGGCCCGGTGGCCCGGCTGCGCCGCGGCCGGGAGGGCTGACGGATGGCCGCCCGGCGGTCCGTGCGCACCGGCTCCGACCGCGGGCAGGTCGCCGTCGAGTTCGTCGGCATGGTCCCGCTGATCCTGCTGCTCGTCGCGGCGGTGTGGGAATGCGTACTGATCGGCTACGCCTTCTCCCTGGTCGGCAACGCGGCCGACGAGGCGGCGCGGGCGGGGGCGGTCAAGGGGGACGGGGCCTGTCGGGCGGCGGCGGGCGAGCACATCGGCTCCGCCTGGTCCATGGAAGTGGACTGCGAACCGGCCGGGGACGTCTTCAAGGCGACGGTGAAGCTCAAGATCCCCGTGTTCCACCCCGCCCTGAACTTCGGCACCATCACGGGCACGGGCGGCGCAGCTACGGAGAAGGAGGCGAACTGACTTGGACCGCCGGCGCATCCGCTCCGACCGGGGCCAAGTGGCCCTGGAGTACATCGGCTTCGTACCGATCCTGCTGTTCGTCGCGCTCTGCGCGATCCAGCTGGGCTGGATCGCCTACGCGGAGGAGCAGGCGGGCACCGCCGCCCGCACGGCCGCCCGTGTCGAGGCCCGCAACCCGGACCGCGGGGAGGCGGCCGGAAGGGCCGCGATCAGCGGCGGCCTGGCCTCCGGCGCCACGTTCGCCTGGAGCACGTCGGCGGACGCGGTCAGCGTGACCGTCACCCTCACCGCCAATTCGATCATCCCCGGGATCGGCCCCCACCAGGCACGGAGTACCGCCGTGATGCCCAACGACGACCCGAACCCGATCGGAGCCCGCCCATGAGCCTGCGCTCCCGGGTCAACACCCCCGACGACCGCCACAGCCCCCGCGAGGACGGCCGGCTGGTCTCCTCGTACCGCGCCAAGCTGCTCGAAGAGATCGACCTCGCCGAGATGTCCGCGCTCGCGCCCGCCGAGCGCCGCGCCCGCCTGGAGCGCGTGCTCGGGCACATCATCAGCCGCGAGGGCCCGGTCCTGTCCACCGCCGAGCGGGCCCAGCTGGTGCGCCGCGTCGTCGACGAGGCCCTCGGCCTCGGCGTGCTCGAACCGCTCCTCGAAGACGCCTCGATCTCCGAGATCATGGTCAACGGCCCGGACCAGATCTTCGTCGAGCGGGCCGGCCGCGTCGAGCAGCTCCCCATCCGCTTCGCCTCGCACGAGCAGCTCATGCAGACCATCGAGCGCATCGTCTCCACCGTCAACCGCCGCGTCGACGAGGCCAACCCGATGGTCGACGCCCGCCTCCCCAGCGGCGAGCGCGTCAACGTCATCATCCCGCCGCTCTCCCTGACCGGCGCCACCCTCACCATCCGCCGCTTCCCGCGCGCCTTCACCCTGCACGAGATGATCGGCCTCGGCTCCCTCGACGAGCAGATGCTCCTGCTGCTGTCCGGGCTGGTCCAGGCGAAGATGAACGTGATCGTCTCCGGCGCCACCGGCACCGGCAAGACCACCCTCCTCAACGCCCTCTCCGGACTCATCCCGGAAGGCGAACGGGTCATCACCATCGAGGACTCCGCCGAGCTCCAGCTCCAACAGGCGCACGTCATCCGCCTCGAATCCCGGCCCCCGAACGTGGAGGGCAAGGGCCAGATCACCATCCGCGACCTCGTACGCAACTCCCTGCGCATGCGCCCCGACCGCATCATCGTCGGCGAGGTCCGCGGCGGCGAGACCCTCGACATGCTCCAGGCCATGTCCACCGGCCACGACGGCTCCCTCGCCACCGTCCACGCCAACAGCTCCCAGGACGCGCTGATGCGCCTGCAGACCCTCGCCTCCATGTCGGAGGTGGAGATCCCCTTCGAAGCCCTCCAGGACCAGATCAACAGCGCGGTCAACGTCATCGTCCAGCTGACCCGCTTCGGCGACGGCTCGCGCCGCATCACGGAGATCTCCATCCTCGACTCCCACGGCCGCGAGCCCTTCCGCATCACCACCGTCTGCCGCTACGTCGCCCAGCCCATGGGCGCCGACGGGCGCGTCCACGGCCACTTCACGTACCACCCGCTGCCGCGCCGGATCGCGGAACGCCTCTACATGAACAGCCAGCCGATTCCCCAGGCCTTCGGGGTCGCCCTGTCGGACGAGCGGTACGAGCCGTTCGACCCGCTCACCTCTCGGACCGTCCTGTGAACAACCTCGTCCTCCTCACCCTCGGCGCCACCCTGCTGGCCGGCCTCTTCGTGGCCCTCGGCGTACACGCCTACGCGTCCGGACACGCCCAGCGCGCCGCCCTCATCGAGCGCCTCTCGGCGAGCGGAGCACCCGAACCGACGGGCCGCCGACGCCGCTTCCCCGCCGTGGACCGCCGACTGCGCGGAACCCGGTTCGGACGCCGCCTCGAACTGAAGCTGGCCACCACCGGCATGGACCTCACCCCCGGCGAGTTCTTCGTCTACATGCTGATGGCCGTCGCGGGCGTCTGGCTGGTCTCCGCCTCCCTGCTGGCGCCCTTCTTCGGCCCCCTCGCCGGCCTGATCGGCATCTGGGCCGCCAACGCCTTCCTCAACTGGCAGCGCGCCCGCCGCACCGAACGCTTCATCAACCAGCTCCCCGAACTCGCCCGCATCCTCGCCAACGCCACCCAGGCCGGCCTGGCCCTGCGCACCGCCATCGGCATCGCGGCCGAGGAACTGGAGGCGCCGGCCGGCGAGGAACTCTCCCGCGTCGCCGACCGCCTCGCCGTCGGCCACTCCATCGAGGAGGCCCTGGGCGAGATCGTCGACCGGCTGCCGTCGCGCGAACTCGTCGTACTCGTCTCCACCCTCGTCCTGTCGGCGCGGGCGGGCGGCGCCATCGTCGGAAGCCTGCGGAACCTCACCGTCACCCTGGAACAGCGCAAGGAGACCCGCCGGGAGATCCGTACGCAGCTCTCCCAGGTCACCGTCACCGCCTACCTCGTCCCCGCGATCGGCCTGGGCTCGCTGCTCCTGGTGAACGCGATGATGCCCGGCGCCCTCGACCGCATGACGGGCGCCTTCATCGGGCAGGTGGCGGTGCTGGTCTCCCTCGGCCTCTTCGCCCTCGGCTTCGTCCTCATCCGCCGCCTCTCGAAGATCGACGTGTGAGGCGGACGACCACATGACCTCGCTGCTTCCCCTCGCCCTCGCCCTGGCCCTCGGCCTCGCCGTCTTCGGCATCCTCCACGGCATCCGCCTCTACCGCGCCGACGTCAAACTCCCCACCGACCTCGCGCTCGCCCTGGAGGTCGGCGCCACCCGCGCCACCGCCGTCGGCTCCCTCGTCGACCGCCTCGGCATCCGCTGGGCCCCGCTCGTCCTGCGCCTCATGGGCCCCAAACAGGTCGCCCGCAAACGCCGCCAGATCGACATGGCCGGCAACCCGTCCGGCCTGACCATCGACCGCTACGCCGCCCGCCGCGCCGTGTACGGATTCCTCGGCGGCCTCGGCGCCCTGGCCATGCTGATGAACGGTCGGCTCGTGCCGGCCCTCCTCATGGTCGCCTTCGGCCTGTTCTGGGTCGAGGCCGGCCTGTGGTCCGCGATCCGCGTCCGCCGCGACAACATCGAGCGGACCCTGCCCGACTTCCTCGACGTCCTGGCCGTCGTCGTCAGCGCGGGCCTCGGCTTCCGGCAGGCACTGGAGCGGGTGTCGCACAAGTACGAGGGCCCCTGGGCCGACGAGGTCCGCATCACCCTCCAACAGATGGACATGGGCGTCAGCCGCCGCCAGGCCTTCGACGAACTGCGCCGCCGCAACGACTCCGAGCAGGTCGCCCAGTTCGTCACCGCCCTCCAGCAGGGCGAGGAACTCGGCTCCCCGATCGTCGAGACCCTCATCGCCATCGCCGAGGACATGCGGCGCACCGACGCCCAGAACGCCCGCCGGCGCGCCGCCCGCGCCGTCCCCAAGGCCACCTTCGCGGTCACCATGTTCATGCTGCCGGGCACGCTGATCCTGCTGGTCTGCGGCTTCGTCTACGGCGCGGACGTCGACTTCGGCGCCCTGCTGGGAGGCGGCTGAGCCATGATGCCGATCCGCGTCCTCATCGCCGACGACAACCCGGTCGTCCGGGCCGGCCTCGCCGCCCTGCTGGCCGCCACCGACGACCTCCACGTGGTGGCCGAGGCCCGCGACGGCCGGGAGGCCCTGAGCCTGACCCGCATGCACACCCCGGACGTGATCCTGCTGGACGTCCGCATGCCGGGCGTCGACGGCATCTCCGCCCTCCCGCACCTGGTGCCGCTGGCCCCCGTCCTGATGCTGACGCACAGCCGCGAAGCCGACACGATCCGCGAGACCCTGCTCCTGGGCGCGGGCGGCTACCTGGTCCACGGCGAGTTCACGGCGGACGACCTGATCCGCGCGGTCCGCGACGTCCGCGCAGGCCGCGCCCACTTCTCGACGTCGGTGGCGACGACCTTGCTGGAAGACCTCCGAACCTCTTCGCAACCGCAACGAAATGTGGCATCCTCTACGGAGCGCATGCACAACTCCGTTCCGTATGGGCTGAGTTCGCGGGAGACAGAGATCATGGACTTGATCGCGTCCGGAATGAACAATCAGCAGATCGCCGGCGCCTGCTTCATCAGCGAGAAGACGGTCAAGAACCACATCAACCGCATCTTCGCGAAGCTCAGGACCACCACCCGCAGCGAAGCCATAGCCCGCTGGCTGGGAACCGCCCGTCCGGGAGTGAGCGGCCATGGCTAGCCGCAGGACGCAGTGGGTCCGCATTTGGGCCCCGGGACCCTTGGTTATCACCCGTAACTCCCCGTACCGTCCGCCCATCAACAGTGGCACCGGCCCGGGAGGGGACCCCCATGTCACACAACTCGCTGCTGAAGGCCACGATTCGCCTGAACACCTGGACGGACACGGCGATCACCCGACTCCGCAAGCGCTACGCCAACCAGGACCGGGGCCAAACGGCATTCGAATACCTGGGCATCATCCTGGTGGTCGTAGTGATCATCGGCGCGATCGTCGGCTCGGGCATCGGCACGTCCATCACGAACCGTATTGCCCAGGCGGTCGAGGACATCACAGCGGGGTGATTCGGAGCAGGTCGTCTGATGGGGGGCAGGCGTTTCCCATCTACGTCGTGACTGTGGCCTGTCTGCTCTTCGCTGCGCTCGCCTTCTTCGTGATCGGTCAGGCCTCGGTGACGCGCAGCAATGGGCAGGGTGCGGCGGACGCGGCGGCGCTGGCAGCCGCCCGCGATCTGAGGGATCAATTGGCCCCCGGGCTAGATCTCGAGAGCCTCACGGCTGCTGACTGGGAGGCCCTTCTCGCGGGAAACCGGTTCGACGTGGAGGGGGCGTGTGGAGGCGCCGAGAGTTTCGCAGCGCAGAACGATGCGGTGGCGACATGCGTACGTCGTGGCCTGACGTTCAAGGTCGAGGTCACCACGAACGGCACCGTTGGCGATTCGATCATCCCCGGAACGTCTGGTGTGCATGGCAAGGCGAAGGCTACTGCTGTGGTGGAGCCCTTGTGTCGTCTCGGCTCGGTGGTTGTTCCGCCCGAGGTTGAGCCGACCCCCACTGGGTCACCGACCCGTGAGCCGGCCCCCAGCGCGTCGGCGCCTGAGCCGGAGCGTCCGGGACCGATCACCATCGATTGCGGCGGCGACGACATCAGCTTCGACCCGTCAAAGCCCGAACGGTGGGACAAGCTGGCCAGGCGCCTGTTCAAGGTCCGTTTGGACAGCTGATAGTGGACGACAGAGATAAGGAAGCGGCTCAGATGAGGATTCGGCACGTGGTGAAGGTGCGTTCGGGGGCTGGCGCTGCTGCGGCAGCCATGGTTCTTGCCTTGGCCGGGTGTGGTGCTGATGGAGGGGATGGCAAGGCGCCGGCATCCTCGCCTCCGCCGGCTTCCTCGGGCGGCTCTCCGGGGTCTTCTCCCAGTGCTGGTCAGAGCACGGCTCCTGTCGAAGTGATCGCGACGTCGGCAGGCCCGGACGGCATCGTTCTCACGTTGAACTCCGCGGTTCGGGATCAGGGCGGATTCCTCACGGTCAGTGGTCAGATCAAGAACGGTGGATCGGCTGCCTTCGTGCAAACGGCAGCTTGGCGCGGAGACGAGAAGAGCGCGAGTGCGGCTTCAGTGGCTGGCGCCACGCTGACCGATAAGGCAGGAAAGAAGCGTTACTACGTTCTCAGGGATACCGAGAGCCGGTGCCTTTGCACGGTCGGTATCACTCGCATCGGGGCTGGAGAAACCATCCCGTTCTTTGCTCAGTTCCCGGCTCCGCCGGCCAGTAGTACCGAGGTGGAGTTCAACCTGCCCACGTTTGCCACGGCTACCGTCAAACTCTCCGGGTGACGTCATGACAACACGCAATCGAGTCGCTGCAGTTACAGCCATTTCGGCTCTGGTGATCGCTGGCGCTCACGTCATCGGTGCTACCAGCGCTCATGCCGATGACGTGAAGCCGTCCGTTCCCCCCGGTACGGAGCCGTCCGCCGCCGCGCCCGTGGCGATCGACTCAGCGTCCCCCGGGCTCAAGATCCCGCAAGGCGGGACGCTCGCGCCCGTCAAGGTGCTCGACATCGCCGAGGTCGTCGAGGACCTCGGTGGGGAGCAGCGGCGGCAGGAGACGAATCAGACCGTCATGATGGCGTTGCAGTCCGAGGTGCTGTTCCCCGAGAACAGTGCGGTCTTCAACGCGCAGGCGGCGGCCCGGATACAGGCCATCGCCAACGAGATCAACCAGCAGAAGGCCACCCGCGTGCGCGTCTTCGGCTTCACCGACGACCAGGGCAGCTACGAGCACGGCAAGGAACTGTCCAAGCAGCGGGCCGACGCCGTGCAGACGGAGCTGGTGAAGACCGTCACGAATCCCTCGGTCACCTTCGACGTGCGGGGTTACAGCGAGGACTACCCCATCGCGGACAACGGCACCGAGGAAGGCCGCAAGAAGAACCGTCGCGTCGAGATCACCTTCCCGCGCGGCGCGAGCTAGGCGCGGGCGGCGCCGGTGGATCGGCCCAGGAGGGTGCGGGCCGCCGCCGCGGCGTGGTGGGCCGGGGCCGGCCCGGGGTCGAGGGCGGCCACCACCGTCGCGCCCTCGACCAGGATCAGCAGCTGGTCGGCGAGGCCGGGCGGGTCGGCCGGGACGGTCAGGCCGGCCAGGACGTTGCGTAGCTCCGCCTTGTGGCGGTGGACGACGTCCAGCACGCCGGCCGGGCCCGCGCCCAGTTCCCCGTAGGCGTTGAGGAACGCGCAGCCGCGGAAGTCCGGCTCCGAGAACCAGGCCGCGAGCCAGTCGAAGACCGCCGCCACCGGGTCGGGGGCCCCGTCGACCGCTTCGCGCAGTCCGGCGATCCAGCGCCGGTCCCGCCGTTCCAGGTAGGCCGTGACCAGGGCCTCCTTGGCGGGGAAGATCCGGTACAGCCGCTTCAGCGGGACGCCGGATTCGGCGCGGATGCGGTCCATGCCGACGGCCTGGATGCCCTCCGCGTAGAAGAGGGACTCCGCGGCGTCCAGCAGCCGGGTCCGTGCCTCGTCATCGTTCGCGGGGGAGTCCATGCGGGCAGCGTAGTGCAGATTCACTTGCGGAGAAAACGATCGTTCTCTACGGTGAGAACGATCGTTCTCGCCATTCGGATCGCCTTCGAGAGGTCTTGTCATGGGTACTGCCGCCGTACGCCCACCCCTGCCCCCGTTCACCGAGGAGTCCGCCCGGGCGAAGGTCCGGGCGGCGGAGGACGCCTGGAACAGTCGTGACCCGGAACGGGTCGCGCTCGCCTACACCGAGGACTCGGTCTGGCGGAACCGCGACCGATTCCTCACCGGACGGGACGAGATCCGGGCCTTCCTCGCCGACAAGTGGGAGCGGGAACTGGACTACCGGCTTCGCAAGGAGCTCTGGGCGTACACCGGCAACCGGATCTCCGTCCGCTTCGAGTACGAGTGGCACGACGCCTCCGGCCAGTGGTGGCGCAGCCACGGCAACGAGCAGTGGGAGTTCGACGAGGCCGGCCTGATGCGCCGCCGGGAGGCCAGCATCAACGACGTCCCGATCACCGCCTCGGAACGCCGTCTCGACCGGCCCGCCTGACCGCCCCTACGCCGCGCCGGGCGCCCCCGCGTGCCGTCGGGGGCGCGGGCGTCAGTCGGTGAGGAGGTGGTCGGCCTTGCCGGCCTTGATGTCCCGGATCAGTTGGCGCAGCGACTCCGTCGAGTCGGTGAGGTACGCGGATTCCGCTCCCGCGACGGCGATGTAGCTCTTGCCGTCCCCGTCCACGCCGATCCGGTAGCAGCTCGCCCCCTCGCCGCAGAACGCCTCTTCCCAGGTGATGTCGGCCATCGGATTCCTCTCAGAGCTGGCGGGCCACGGTGTGGATGAAGTCCCGCGACGCCTCGGGGGAGAGGCTCAGCTTTTCCATCCAGTCCAGCTGGGCCCGGTACTTGGCCAGTTGGGCTTCCGTGTGCAGGAAGTCGGGTCCGTGCGTGCTGTCCACCTGGACCGTGTCGAGCCGTGGGACCGCCCCTTCGAGGTAGTTGACGGTCTGGCCCGCTCCCGGGAACCCACCCGCCTCGAAGGTCAGCACGCGCAGGACGACATTGTCTCGTTCGGCGGCGGTGTTCAAGTGTTCCAATTGGGCCCGGGCCACCTTGCGGCCGCCGAACTGCATCCGGAGCGCCGCTTCGTGAATGACCGTGACGTACTGCGGCGCGGCCTCGCCCTCCAGTACCTGCTGGCGCTCCAGCCGGTGGGCGAGTCGCAGGGCGATCTCGTGGTCCGGCAGGGCGGGGAGGACGAGTCGAAACAGGGCGAGGGCGTGGTCGCTGGTCTGGAGCAGCCCGGGGACGTGTACCGAATGGGCGCACCGCATGCGTGTCGCGTGGGCCTCCAATTCGGCGATGTCGAGCACCGGGGCCGACAGTGAGCCCCGGTAGCGCTCCCACCAACCGCGCTTGCGGGGCTGTGTCATGGCGGCGAGGGCGTCCAGGTACTCCTCGTCCACACAGTCGCAGTGGCAGGCCAGGGTGCGCAGCCGCTCCTCGCTGATGGCGCGGATGCCCTGCTCGATGGCGGAGACCTTCGATCGGTCGACGCCGAGGAGTCCGGCCGCGGATTCGGCCGTCACGTCGGCGGCCAGCCTCATCCTGCGCAGCTCGGCGCCCAGTCGCTTCTGCCGTTCGGTCGGTGCGGTGCGTGGCGGCATGGATGCAGTCTGCCGTGTGCCGACCTCGCGAAGCCACGTGTGGGCTAACTCCACAGTGAAGGTGGCTAAATGGCCACCATCGCCGCTACCTTTAGTGACGTACCGCTCACGCAAGGGAGTTGAAGTGCATCGCCGCGCCATGCCCCCGAACGCGGGGTCGGTCCGGTGACGAGCCACACCCCGCTTCGCGTCAGTCGTCCGTGCGCGTCGAACTCGCCTCCTGCGAAACCGACTTAAGGGAGCCTGCGATGTCCAGCCCGTTCCTGTCCTGCCCTCCGCCTCCGGTCGTGTCCGCCTCCGGCGAGCCGCCCGCGCTCGACACCCTCTCGTGCAGCCTCACCGTCCCCGGGGCCCCGTCCAGTGCCCGGATCGCGCGGGCAGCCGTACGGTCCGTCCTGCATGCCTACCGGCTCGATCCCCTCGTCCCCTGCGCCGAGCAGGTCGCCGGGGAACTGATCGCCACCGCCTGGCAGTTGGATCCCGGGCGGAGCCTCTACCTCGCCGTTCGCTTCCGCGAGGACATCCTGCGGCTCAGCGTCTACGACGGTCACCCGCCGCACCCGCACCCCCGCCTCGCCGCCCACTGCGAAGCCCGTCGGCGGGCCTCCCTGCGGGTCATGGCGGCCGTCGTGCGGGACTGTGGCGGGTCCTGGGGGTTCGGGGAGTCGCGGGAGCCCGGCGGTGGGACGCGGACCTGGGCCGGGTTGCCCCGGGCCGGCGCCTCCGGGTACCTGAGCGAATAGGCGGGACGTGCGAACGGCCCCCGCGCGGAGGGTGCTTCGGCGGCCCGCCGGTGGCCGCCGGCATCGGGACCGGACGGGCCGGCCCCGGCGGCGGGCCCCCGTGGCAGCCGTCGACCGAGCTTCGGGCCCGGCCGGTGCCGGGTCGGGTCAGCCCAACTGCTCCGCCAGGGCCTCGGCCAGGGCGCCGACCTGCTTGCCGTTCAGCGCGGACCGGCCGTCGGAACCCGCGCCGAGGAGCAGGACCGCGTCCCCGTCCCCGTCGAGCTCCAGCCGGACAGTGGCCACGTTGCCGCTCCCGGTCGCGACGGGCTCGCCGATCCGGGCCTTGCCCACCTGGTCGATGTAGGACTTCAGCGCGTCCACGGAGGAACCGGAGGTCTGCTGCACGATCGGCGCGAGGGGCGCCACGGCCGTCGGCTGACGCGTCACCGCGGTGTGGGCGACCACGTCCTCCTGCCCTATGTGGAAGGTGCAGCTCACCAGCGCGCCCGGATTCTGCGCGAGCGGCGTGCCCGCTTCGGCCCGCTTGCCGCCCTCGGCCGTGGCCGCCGGCGACCCGGGGTCCTTCGCCGAACCCGGCGCCGCGTCCCCGTCCACGCCGGCGGCCTTCGCGGCCTTGGCGATGTCGAAGGCGAGCGGGCACTTCGCCGCCCCCTCCGCGGGGACGGCGTCGGCGGTCCCGGTCAGGCCGCTCAGGCTCAGCGCCGCGGCGCCGCCGCTCTGGCACCCGGCCAACAACGCCGCCGCTGCCGCCGCGACGACCAACGCCCCGTACCTGCCGTGCCCGCCGTGCTGCCTCATGTGTCCTCGCCGCCCATCGTGTCCACCGGGGTCCCGCGCGTCCGCGCGGAGCGCGACCGCGTGAACGATCATGCGGCAAGGGGTGCGGTGGAAGCGACGGGCGACCGAGGGACGGGACGCCCCGCAGAGCCGGTTGCTCAGCGGGCCGAGGGCCTGCCGAGGGCGCGCCCGCATCCCCGCCGAAGGCCCACCGAGCCGCGCGTCGCGCCCGTCCCGGCCCTCGCCGAGCCGCGCTACCGACTACTCGCCCTCGTGGTGCGCCTGCGTGATCAGGTCCGTCGCGACCTGTAGCGCCGCCTGCCGGGTCTCCTCCGGGTCGCCCTCCACGTGCTGGAGGAACATCATCCCCGCGTGCAGCGTGAACAGGGCGCTCACGCAGCGGACCTGGTCCGTCAGCGGGCCCTCCTCCGTGCGCAGCAGTTCCACCAGGGTGAACAGGCGCCGCTTCACGGTCTCGCCGATGCTCAGCTCCCGCATCGTCGCCTGGTTCTCCTGCATGAAGCGGTACAGCTGCGCGCCCGCCGCCATCGCCTCGCTGTAGCGGCGCAGCACCTCACGCTTCGTCTCCAGCGTCGGCGGCTGCTCCTGCGCCCACTCGATCAGCTCGTCGATCGGCCGCGTCGTGTCGTCGAAGACGCTGATGATGATGTCTTCCTTGGTCTTGAAGTGGTAGTACAGCGCCGCCTTCGTGACCTCCAGCCGCTCCGCGATCTCGCGCAGCGACGTCTTCTCGTACCCCTGCTCGGCGAACAGCTCCAGCGCGACGTCCTGGATGCGCTGGCGCGTGTTGCCGCGCCGCTGCTGCGGACCGCCGCTGGAGCTGTTGGACATGGCTCTCCCCACACTTACGTACGACACATGTACTTACTTGACGACCGGCTAGTGACACGTCTACCTTCCCCAGTGTAGTGAACTAGCCGGGCGGCAAGTAAGTTCCCGGCGGGTGTGAGTCGAAGTGTCGGTGCCAGGGGAGTGGCCATGAGCGAGACAGTCAAGACGGCCGTACCCGTGGAGGAGGTGGAAACGGGACCGAAGCCGCGCAGCGTGCGCGTCGTCCTCATGGCCCTCATGATCGCGATGTTGCTCGCGATGCTCGACAACATGATCATCGGTACCGCGATGCCGACCATCGTCGGCGAGCTCGGCGGCCTGGAGCACCTTTCCTGGGTGGTCACCGCCTACACCCTCGCGACCGCCGCCTCCACCCCCATCTGGGGCAAGATCGGCGACATGTACGGGCGGAAGGGTTCCTTCCTCGCCTCGATCGTCATCTTCCTGATCGGCTCCGTGCTCAGCGGCATGGCACAGGACATGGGTCAGCTCATCGGCTTCCGCGCCATCCAGGGTCTGGGTGCCGGCGGCCTGGTGGTCGGCGTCATGGCGATCATCGGTGACCTGATACCGCCCCGTGAGCGCGGCAAGTACCAGGGCATGATGGCCGGCGTGATGGCCCTCGCCATGATCGGCGGTCCGCTGGTCGGCGGCACCATCACCGACCACATGGGCTGGCGCTGGTCCTTCTACATCAACCTGCCGCTCGGCGCCGTGGCCCTCGCCATGGTCTCCGCCGTGCTGCACCTGCCCAAGAAGCGGTCCAAGAGCAAGATCGACTACCTGGGCGCGGCGCTGCTGACCATCGCCATCACCTCGACGGTCCTCGTCACCACCTGGGGCGGCACCGAGTACGCCTGGGGCTCCGTCGAGGTCCTCGGTCTGATCGCCGTCGGCATCGCGTCGACCGCGGCCTTCCTCTTCGTCGAGACCAAGGCCGCCGAGCCGATCATGCCGCTGCACATCTTCCGCAGCCGCAACTTCGCCCTCATGTCCGTGATCGGCTTCCTCGTCGGCTTCGCGATGTTCGGCGGCGTGTTCTACCTCCCGCTCTTCCAGCAGGCGGTCCAGGGCGCCTCCGCCACCAACTCGGGCCTGCTGCTCCTGCCCATGCTGCTCTCGATGATGCTCGTCTCGCTCATCGCGGGCCGGGTCACCACCAACAGCGGCAAGTACAAGATCTTCCCGATCGTCGGCGGAGCCCTCATGGTCGTCGGCCTGTTCCTCCTCGCGACGATGGACACCGACACCTCGCGCCTGGTCTCCGGCGTCTACATGGCCGTCCTGGGCGCCGGCCTCGGCTTCCTGATGCAGATCACCATGCTCGTCGCCCAGAACAGCGTCGAGATGAAGGACATGGGCGTGGCCTCGTCCTCGGCCACCCTCTTCCGCACCCTCGGCGGCTCCTTCGGCGTCGCCCTCATGGGCTCCCTGTTCACCACCCAGGTCACCGACACCATGGTCGAGCGCCAGGGCGCCCAGGCCGCCGCCGCGGCGGGGTCGGCCCAGTTGGACGCGGCGAGCCTCGCCAAGCTCCCGGAGGCCGTGCGCGACGCCTACCAGCACGCGGTGGCCGCCGGTACCCACTCGGCGTTCCTGCTCGGCGCGGGCGTCGCCGTACTGGGCTTCGTGGCGGCCTGGTTCGTCAAGGAGGTCCCGCTGCGGGGCGCGGGCCCGGCCCCCCAGGACCCTCCGGCGCACTGACGCGCTGACGCACCGACCCACCCGGCGCGCATCACGCGCATCACGCGCCTCGCACCACACACCACGGACACCGGAACGGCGGGTCCGGCACGGGGATCAACCCCCGCGCCGGACCCGCCGTTCGCGTGTGGTCGTGATGGCGAAGGGGTTGCCGGGGTGTCCGGGTCCACCGGGATCACCGTGGCTGTCGAGTCCGGAGCGTCTGTCGTGTCATCTGCGGCTATGAAGGACGAAAGTCCTTATTACCTGCAATTTATAGGGCAATTGGGTGGAACCCAATCAAGTCCGAAGGCGTCATGACCCACGTAACCCTTTCAAGGGCGGATGGGGAGTGGACACATGACGCATACGCAGAAGCTCGGTCTCCGGGGCCGGATAGCCGTCGCGGCTTCGGCCGCGGCCGTCGGCGCGACCGTCTGGGGAGTCACCGCACTCGTCGGAACGGACGGCCACCACACCGACCCCATCGCGGCCCCCGGCGCCCCCGCGGCCCCCGGATCCCCCGGCCCGGTGGTCCCCGAGAGCATCGCGCACGCCTCGGAGGGCGGCGGCAACGCCGTCAACATCACCATCGACGACGGCCCCGATCCCCGCTGGACCCCCAAGGTCCTCGACGTCCTGGCCGCGCACGACGTGAAGGCGACCTTCTGTATGGTCGGCCCCCAGGCCAAAGCCCACCCGGACCTCGTGAAGAAGGTCGTCGCGGGCGGCCACCGGCTCTGCGACCACTCCATGGACCACGACACGAAGATGGACAAGAAGCCCGTCGCCTATCAGCAGGCGCAGATCCTCGACGCGAAGAGGCTGATCGAGGAAGCGGCCGGAGCGGGCGCGAAGGTCGAGTACTACCGGGCCCCGGGCGGGGCCTTCACCCCCGACAGCCGACGCATCGCCGCGGCCAACGGGATGCGCCCGCTCGGCTGGAACGTCGACACCAAGGACTTCGGCAAGCCCGGCGCGGCCGCCATCGTCGCGGCCGTGAAGCGTGAGATCGGCAACGGTCCGACGGTGCTGTTCCACGACGGGGGCGGCGACCGCCGGCAGACCGTCGACGCCCTCGACCAGGTGCTGACCTGGCTGAAGGAACAGGGCCGCCCCACCGGCTTCCCGGTCCGCACCGCCCCCGACCCGTCCTGACGTCCGCCCGTCCCGACGACCGCCCCCGGCCGCCCCGCCCCTGACATGCCGTCCGGTGGCGAACGGGTGAGGGTCGGCGCCCCGGAGCCGCCCCCGGTGTTCCCTGGTCGCGCGCAGCGGACCCGTACGAGGTCCCGTACGCACGACCAGGAGGCTCCCGTGATCGACCCGGCCCAGCTCACCGACCCCACCGTCCGCGCCTTCGTCGCCGCCGTCAACGCCGGTGACCGGGCCGCCTTCGAGGCGGTCCTCGCCCCCGGCGCGACCATGTCCGACGACGGCTCGGACCGCGACCCCGCCCAGTGGAGCGACCGCGAGATCTTCTCCTCCGGCGGCCACATGGCAGTGACGTCCGAGGCCGACGGCGGCCGCTCCCTCGTCGTCGACTACCGCAACGACACCTGGGGCGAGATGCGCACCGCCTGGCGCTTCGACGTCACCGCCGACGGCCACGTCAGCCGCTTCGAGACCGGCCAGGCCTGACCACACCGACCTGACCTGACCCGACCCGACCCGGCCCGCTTCGACCCGACCCGATCGCTCCTCCCCGCACACCGGGGATCATGTGCGTGGACCGATCCGGCACCACAGGGGTAGGGGAACCATGGTCGCGTTTCACTCATCCGCGCTGGACGGAGTCGCGGCCAACCCGGCGCTGCCGACACCGTTGCTACTGAGGCTGCTGCGCTCAGGCGTCGGCGAGGGCCCCGGGGGCAGCGGCGAAGGCCCCGGCCCCGGCGGCATCGACGGTCCGCCCCGCCAAGCCGTCCAGCGCGCCGGGCTCCCCGGGACGGCCGTGGCGCTGATCCTGGCCCATCCCGATCCGCGCGTCCGGATCGACTTCGCGCTGAGCGCCGGGGCCGAGCCCGGACAGCGGGCCCGGCTCGCGGACGATCCGGTACCCAAGGTGCGGGCCGCCCTCGCGTACGGCCCCGAGTGGCACGACCCGCGTACGACCGTCCCGCCGCTGCCGTACGCCGTGTGCGCCCGGCTGCTCGACGACCCCGAGCCTTCCGTACGGACCGCCCTGCTGGAATCCCCCCACCTGCCGCCCCCGTTCACGGCGTCACTGGCCACCCACCACGAACCGGCGGCGCGCTTGCGCGCGGTGCGTACGTGGGAGCGGCTGACGCCGGGCCGGCGGTCGGCGCTGTCGACCGATCCCGACCCCGGGGTGCGGCGGGCCGCCGCCCTGCGGGAGTGCGGGCGGGACGCCCGCCTCACCACCGAACTCCTCCAGGACCCGAAGTCCGCCGCCGAGGCGCTGCGCCGCGGGCTCCTCGTCCGGGCCGACGCCGAACGGTACGTCGCCGAGCGGACGCACCTCGCAGCCCTCGCCGAGAACCCGTCGCTGCCGCCCGACCTCGTGGAGCGGCTCGCCGTCGACCCCGACGAGGACGTCCGGCTCGCGGTCTCCCTCAGACCCGAACTGGAGGAGGAGCGGCGCACGGCGATCGACTTCACGGTCGGCGCCCTGGACCGGTGGGACGTGCAATGGGTACGGGACGGCCTCGCCGACCCCGACGTGCTGCGGCGGGCCGCGACCTCCGCCCACCCGGTGCTCCGCCGCGCCGCCGCCCGGAGCCCGCACCTGCCGCCCGACCTCCTGCGCCTCCTCGTGCGCGGCGAGGACCCCGTGGTGGAGGCCAACCTGGGCATCCACCACCCCGACACCCCGCAGGACGTCCTGATGCGCGTGTACGCGCGGCTCGGCGGGACGTTCTCCGCGTGGATGGCGGAGACGCACCCCCGCTTTCCCCGCGAGGGACTCGCCGCGCGCTACGCCGACCACCCGGACGGGCACCACCGTCGGCTGGCGCTCCGGGACCCCGCCGCCCCGCCCGCACTGGTCGAACGGCTCAGCCACGACCCCGAGGTCTGGACGCGTCAGGCGGCGGCCCGCGACCCGCGACTGCCGCTCCACCGACTCCGCGAGGCCCTCCACCTCCGCGAACTGGCCGCCGCCGCGGGCGGGAACCCGGCGCTCCCCGTGAACGAGATGGCCGCCGTCCTGAGCCGGGCCGGCGTCCCCGCCTGATCAGCCCCACCGAGGGGCAAGGGCTTCTCCGGAGGCGGCTCAAGGTGATCACCGACGCCCAACAGGGGTCGCCCGAGGGAGGATCTGCTTGCCGTTGCCGTTGCCGTCGCCCCCGGGCGCGGGCAGCTCGGGCATCGGCCGCGGCTACGCCCCGCGCGCGACCTTCAGCACCGCCGCCGTCAGCGGGCCGTTCTCCGGGGCCTTGCCGCCCGGGAAGCCGTAACGGCGGCGGGTGTACCCGTACGCGATGCCCGTGACCGGGTCGGCGAAGCCCAACCCGCCCGCCGCGCCGCAGTGCCCGAACGCCTCCGGGCCCACCGCGTGCTGCCGCTCGAAGCCGAACCCGAAGTGGTCGACCTCCGAGGTCACCCGGTCCACGCCCGGTGTGTGCGGGCGGGCGACGTCGGCGGCCGTCGCCGGCTCCAGCAGCGCGGGCCGGTCCTCCGCCCCGCTGATGGCCGCCGCGTACAGGGCGGCCACGCCGCGCGCCGTACCGACGCCGCCCGCCGAGGCCGGGCCCAGCGCCAGCACCCGCGGATGGTTGGCGTACGTCACCGGGTCCATCGGCGTCCCCCCGTTCGCGTTGAAGCCGACCCGCATCAACTCCGGCATCGGTCCGCCCGCCGCGAGGACGGCCACCTGCGCGGGCGTCGGCAGCATCTCCAGGACCGGCTTCCACCGACCCTCGGACTCCCGCGGCAGCCCCATGTACAGGTCCAGCCCGTACGGGGCCCGCACGCGCTCCTCGTAGATCTCCCGGAGGGCCCTGCCCGTCACCCGCCGCACCACCTCACCGGTCAGCGCGCCGATGACGAAGGCGTGGTAGCCGTACGCCGTACCCGGTTCCCAGTACGGCTTCTGCCCGACCAGCCGGGCGGCGATGGCGGCGTCGTCCGCGATCTCCTCGTAGGCGAAGCCCCCGTCGACACCGATCAGTCCGGAGCCGTGCGCGACCAGCTGCCGCAGGGTCAGCCCCTCCTTGCCGTGCCCGGTGAACTCCGGCCAGTACGAGGACACCGGACGCTCCGGGTCCAGTACGCCCTCCTGTGCCAGCAGCGCCACCACCAGGTGGGTGGCGCCCTTGATGAGGGAGAAGACCCCGCTCAGGGTGTCCCCGTCGGTGTCCTCGCCGCCCCACAGGTCGACCACGGTGCGCCCGTGGTGACGTACCGCCAACTGGGCCTCCGGCGAGTGCGGTTCCGCCGTCACGAACGCCTCGAAGGCTTCCCGGACCGGCTCCCAGCCCGCGGCCACCGTGCCGCCCACCGTCACACCCATGACATCCCCCTATCGGTGGCGCTTCGTTCCGCGCCCTCAACGGCAGCCAACCAGGTCCGCCGGGGTCGCCCTCCCGCCCGGCCCGGAGTTCGTCACCTGCGGGTGTCGTGCCCGCTCCGTACGGGTGAACGCGCCCGGGGCGTCGTTCCGGCCCGCCGCGGCGCCCCGTTGGGCGGGGCATGAACCGCACCCGTACCGCCGCCCTCGCCCTCGCCGCCGCCGTGGCGGCCCTCGCGCCCGCCCTCGGACAGGGCGCCGCCACGGCCGCCCCGAGCAGCCCGTACCTACAGGACCCGGCCGGCGGTGAGAAGGCCATGAAGTCGATGTGGACCAAGGACGACATGCACAAGGTGGAGGGCCGACTCCGGTTCCACCCGGGCGTCCAGTACAGGACGGTCACCGGCCCGGGCCCCGAGGGCGCCCGCGAGTACGAACGGCAGGTCCCCGACCCGAAGACGCTGGCCTGGCTGCCCTCGTACGAGTTCGCCTGGTCGGTGTCCGACTCGAAGCTGCTGAAGAAGGCGCTGACCACCAAGGACGGCAAGCACCCGATCGTCGTGCACGCGGTGCTGCGCACCGCGAAGGGCGCCAAGGCGGGGGAGGTGCGCCGGGAACTGACCGAACAGCCGGCGACGGGGAGCCAGAGGGTCGAGGGGGGCAAGCGGATCGCCTGCGACACCGGCGAGTACACGGTGGAATGGTCGCTCACCCGGTCGGGCTACGGAACGCTCACGGGCACGCTGCGCTGGGACTCCGACTGCGGTCAGTACCGGACGGCGTTCTCCACCGAGAACGGGCAGCGCTGAACCGGCCCCGGACGGGGGGAGGGGGAGCGGGAGGGGGAGCGGAGGCAGGAGGCCGGTCGCCCCGCGCACCTTGTGGGTGCTCGGCGGGCGACTGGGCCACGGCCTTGGATCAAGAGCCGTCAGCCATTCTGCCGCACGGGATGCGGTGGGGCAGGGAGGCGAAGGTCCCGTCTTCGATGGGTCCTTCGGGTCCTTCGGGTCCTTCGGTCCTTCAGTGCTTCTTGCCGGCCTCGTTCGCCTTCGTGGCGATCTCGTCGAGCACGGTCTTCGGGTCGACGGAGGGCTCCACGGCGCGGCCGATGTTCCGCTTGATGGAGTCGCTGACGGTCACCCACGACGGGTCGTTCACCGGGTAGAGCTGCGCGCCGCGCAGGGCCGTCAGGAACGCCTCGTCGGTGGAGGCGAGTCCGCCGCCCGCCGGGGTGCGCGAGGCCGTGACCGTCGACGGCAGCAGGTGGTAGCGGCCGGCGAAGTCCGACAGGGTCTTGTCCTGGTAGATGAAGTCCAGGAACTTGCCGATCTGGTCGCGCTTGCCGTTCTGCTTGAACCCCATCATCCAGTCCGCCACGCCCACGGTCGGGGTGCTCTCCCCGGAACCCAGGTCGTCCGACACCGGCATCGGCACGGCCTTGACGCCGATGCCCTTCGCGCTCGCCTCGTGCAGGAGGGACGGGTAGCCGTTGACCATGCCGACCTCGCCCCGCAGGAAGGCGGCGAAGGCGTCGGCGCGGTTGAGCTGCGCGGGCGGCGTCGGGCCGACCAGACCCGGGACGATCAGGTTCTCCTTGATCCAGCGGAACGTCTCGACGTTCTGCTCGGAGGCCAGGCTGTAGTTGCCGCTGCTGTCGGCGAACCCGCCACCGTTGCTCAGTTCCCAGATCATCGCCTCCGCGTGCGCCTCCTCCGGGCCAAGCGGCATCGCGTACGGGTACTTGACGCCCTTGTCCTTGAGCGCCTTGGCGTTGGCCTTCAGCTCCGTCCAGGTCTTGGGGGCGGACTGGATTCCGGCTTTGGTGAAAAGGGACTCGTTGTAGAACAGGAGGCGGCTGCTCGCCACGAACGGCAGGCCGTAGAGGGTGCTGCCGACCGTGCCGGCCTCGGCGAGCGGCTGGAGGAAGTTCGCCTCCGCGGAGATGGGGAGGAGCTCGTCGGCGGCATACAGCTTCCCCTGCGCGGCGAAGTCCGAGTACGAGCCCATGAGGGCCATGTCGGGAGCCTTGCCGGCGCCCACCATGCGGGTGACCTCGCGGTCGATGTCCGCCCACGGGAGGAGCTGGACCTCGACCTTGATGTCCGGGTTGGCGGCCGTGAAATCGCGGGTGGCCTTGTCCCAGAAGGCCTTGGAGCTGGTGGCCGGCGTCGTGCCGTACTCGGCGGCGACCAGGTGCAGGGTGTCGTCGTCGCCCGAACCGCCGCCCGAACCTCCGCAGCCGGACAGCGGTAGCAGGAGGCCGAGCACGGCGGCCGAGGCGGCCGGGCCGAACATTCTTCTTCGCACGGTGGGTTCCCCTGATTTTCTTTTGAGTCCCGTTATTACTTATGAGTTGCTCGGGGCCGGGGTGTCCCGCCGTGGCCCGTTGGCCGGAATTCTCTCCTGCCGACGGGGTGGCTGATTCCATTGGGTCGGAAGTTATGTCCAATGCTCCAAATGCTGGTTTTCCCGCTGGTGTTTTCCGATAAATGATCGAGAAATTGGACGCGCGTAGACACACCAAAAAGCCCGTTTCCGGCCACGGAAACGGGCTGTGGGTGTCCTGAAAGAATCAGTCGGCGAACTCGCCCGCGTACGGGTCGGGCTCGCCCGTCTCGGGATTGCGGCCCTCCTGCCAACGCCGCTGGGCCTTGCGCCAGTGCACGAAGCTCAGGTGCCCCGCGTCCCAGAAGGTGATGCTGACGGGGCTCACGTCGAACTCGTCGGAGCACAGCAGCAGCAGGAATTCGGCCATGCCGTACGGGTGCACCGCGAAGGAGTCGGCCGTGTGCCGCCCCACCACCAGCACCGGCCAGCGGTCCGGATCGGGGTCGGAGGTCAGCCAGCACAGGATGTCGGACCCGCCCGTGACCCCCCAGGCGATGATCGACTCGGGATCCACGTCGAAGGCGGCCCGGCCGCCCTCGACCTCCCACACCTGACGCGCGTTGCCGGTCTCCTCGGCCATCTCCGCCGGGTCCCACTGCAACCCCGGCTTGGGCAGCGGCAGCAGCACGCTGGCCTCACCGTTGATGGAACCCGCGCCGAACCGCCCCATGAAGGCCACGTAATCGGCCGGGAACCGGGTCCCCCAGACGGCCTCCGCCGCCTGCCAATCGATGTCCTCGTCGGCGCCGTGCGTCGCCGGCATGATCTGCTCCAGCGCCTTGATGTGCGCGTTCTCCGTCATGCCGCTCATGCCGCTCCCCTGCCACCCCAGCTCAACCGCCCCAACCTACCGCCCGTGAGCCCCGGGCCCCCGATCGTGTCGGCAAAGTCCCGCCCGTCGGACGCCGGCTCCGCCCGCGCTCAGGCGCCGTTCAGCTCCACGCGGCCGCCCGGCCGGACGCCCCACCGTGCCATGGCGCCCGCCTCCGCCTCCAGGACGTACCGGGCGCGCGGGCGCGGCAGGCCGAGCCGCCCCGGGACCATCGTGCGGACGGCGAGGACCCCGAAGTGCCGGTCCAGGTACGCCACGTCGATCGGGAAGCGCATCCGGAACGTGTGCACGCTCGCCGCCGGGGTGAGCAGCAGGGCCCCCTCGATCCCGTCGCGCCCCAGCAGCCCCCGCGTGCGCGCCCCGTACGAGGCGGCCACCTCCAGCGCCACCGTCACGTCCCCGGCCCGCAGCGTCCCGTAGCCGTCCGCCCACTTCCCCATGCGGCCACCTTGCCGGGTCCCGGGCCGCGGGGCCAGGGTGCGCGGGGCCCGGGTGCGCGGACCGGGCGCGCGGACCGGGCGCGCGGGGCACCGGGCCCCTCCACGCGGCCCGACGCCACCGCCTACCGTCACGGCATGGGCATCCTCGCGGCCATCCTCGCCGCCTCCTACGGCGCCGCCACGGGGCTCCTGCTGCCCCGCGCCGCGTACCGGCTCTCCGTGCCGCCGGAGACGCCCTGGCGGGCGCACTGCCCCGACGGGCACCCGATCCCCGGCTGGCTCGGGTCCGCCCGGTGCGGCCCCGACCGACGCCGGGGACACCGGTACGGGCCCACCCGGCTCGGTGCCGCCACGGCCGCCGCCGTCACCGCCGCGGCTTGCGCCGCCCTCGCCGCCGCCGGGGCGCCCCGCCCCGAGGCGGCCGTCTTCGTCGCCCTCGCGCCCGTCCTCGTCCTGCTGGCCCTCGTCGACCTCGCCGTGCACCGGCTCCCCGACGTACTGACCCTCCCCCTCGCCGCCGCCACCGCCGGCCTCCTCGGCTGCGCGGCCCTGCTCCCCGGCGCGGCGGGCTCGTGGCGGCTCGCACTGCTGGGCGGGGGCGCGCTCGGGGCGGCGTACCTCGTGCTGTTCCTGATCAACCCCGCCGGCATGGGCCTCGGCGACGTCAAGCTGGCGCTCCCGCTGGGGGTCGCTCTTGGGTGGTACGGGTGGGGGGTATGGACGGCCGGTGCGTTCCTGGGCTTCCTCTACGGCGCCCTGTACGGGCTCGGCCTGCTGCTGAGCGGCCGCGCCAACCGCAAGCAGGGATTCGCCTTCGGACCCTTCATGGCGGCCGGAGCGCTCACCGGAGTGCTGCTGGGCGGATTCGGAGCGTAATCATTTCGCGCCGATGCACGCAGCATGCTTTACGAAGGGTTATGGTGGAACCCCCCCCTCGGGCCGGTCCGTATCCCCCCCACGGACCGGCCCGTTTTTTGTTTTCCGCGCCCGCACCGCAGTGGTGCGTCATCGCCGCAGGTCAGCCGCGCTGGGCCCAGATGTTGGTGCCGGGGGTGGAGACGGCGAAGGAGTCGATCTCCTTCAACTCCTGCTCCGACAAAGGCGCCGCCGCCAACGCGGCCACGTTCTCCTCCAACTGCCTGACGCTCGACGCGCCGATCAGGGCCGACGTCATCCGGTCGTCCCGCAGCACCCACTTGAGCGCCAGCTGCGCCAACGACTGCCCGCGCCGCGCGGCGATCTCGTTCAGCCCGTTCAGGCGCCGGACGACGTCCTCCGAGAGGAGCGCCGGGTTCAGGGACTTGCCCTGGGTGGCCCGCGAGCCCGCCGGGATGTCCTTCAGGTACTTGCCCGTCAGGAGCCCCTGGGCGAGCGGCGCGAAGGAGATGCAGCCCATGCCGGCCTCCTCCAGGGTGTCCAGCAGCGCGTCCTCCTCCGTCCAGCGGTTGATCATGGAGTACGAGGGCTGGTGGATCAGCGGCCGCACGCCCATGTCCGTCAGGATCCGGGCCGCCTCGGCCGTCTGCTCGGCGGTGTACGAGGAGACGCCCACGTACAGCGCCTTGCCCTGCCGGACCGCGGACGCGAGCGCGCCCATGGTCTCCTCCAGCGGGGTCTCCGGGTCGAAGCGGTGCGAGTAGAAGACGTCGACGTAGTCCACGCCCATCCGCTTCAGGGAGGCGTCGAGCGAGCCGAGCAGGTACTTGCGGCTGCCCCACTCCCCGTACGGGCCGGGGTGCATGAAGTAGCCGGCCTTGGTGGAGAGCACCAGCTCCTCGCGGTGCGCCGCGAAGTCCTGCGCGAAGATCTTGCCGAAGTTGAGCTCGGCCGAGCCCGGGGGCGGGCCGTAGTTGTTGGCCAGGTCGAAGTGGGTCACGCCGAGGTCGAAGGCCCGACGCAGGATCGCCCGCTGGTTCTCCAGGGACGCGTCGTCGCCGAAGTTGTGCCAGAGGCCGAGGGAGACGGCGGGGAGCTTGAGGCCGCTGCGGCCGGTGCGGCGGTACTCCATGGAGTCGTAGCGCGAAGGCTCTGCCCGATAGGGATTGGTATCAGTCACGATGTCCTCCCTATCACGGACTTGTGACAGACCGAGTTGGGTACCCGATCCCACCGCGCAGTAATGTGGCGGACTCGGGGGAGACCGCAATTCGCTCGGGGGCATTGCACGGAGGGGCTCGAAGATCGTGAAGCTGCGCGACCTGGTGTACAGGCTCTACGCACGCCGGGTGGAAGGCCGCCTCGACCATGACGCGTCGCCGAAGCACATCGGCGTCATCCTGGACGGGAACCGGCGCTGGGCCAAGGCGTCGGGAGGCACGACGGAGCAGGGCCACCAGGCCGGGGCCGACAAGATCTCGGAGATGCTGGGCTGGTGCACCGAGACGGACGTCGAGGTCGTCACCCTGTGGATGCTCTCCACGGACAACCTGGACCGGCCCGAGGTCGAGCTCCGCCCGCTGCTCAACATCATCGAGAACACGGTCCGGGGCCTCGCGGCGGACGGCCGCTGGCGCGTCCACCACGTCGGGAACCTCGACATTCTGCCCTCGCGGACGCAGTCCGTGCTCAAGGAGGCCGAGCAGGCCACGCACGACGTCGACGGGATACTCGTCAACGTCGCGGTCGGCTACGGCGGCCGCCAGGAGATCGCCGACGCGGTCCGCTCCCTGCTGCTGGAGCACCACGAGAAGGGCACCTCCATCGAGGAGCTCGCCGAGATCCTGGACATCGACCACATCTCCGAGCACCTCTACACCCGGGGCCAGCCCGACCCGGACCTGGTGATCCGCACCAGCGGTGAGCAGCGACTGTCCGGATTCATGCTGTGGCAGAGCGCGCACTCCGAGTACTACTTCTGCGAGGTCTTCTGGCCGGCCTTCCGCAAGGTCGACTTCCTGCGCGCGCTGCGCGACTACGCGGCCCGGCACCGGCGCTACGGCAGCTGATTTCCCGGGGCCGGAATTCCGGCGGCCGGCGCCCCCCTCGGAGTGCCGGTATCCCCTCTGCCCCCGTTCGTCCCCCGCGCAAGGCCTTCACCAGGGGTTCACCGAGCGTCCGTCATATGCCATGGCATGGCCGCGCATGTTCGAGGGCATAACCCTGGCAGGTCGACGTCCGATCCACGGGTGTCGAGTCTCAGCGGACGGCACAGGGCCGTCCGCCCGGGAGGCCCTTTGCACCAGGACGCGCGTGCGGTTCGCACGGTCGGATTGGAGGGCCGGAATGCGGCCCTTGCATTGGCGCCGTTGACCGGTCCGGTCTTCATGGCCCGACCTCTTCCGAGGGGGTACGTCCTTCCGTGGTGACCAGCACAAAGCGCCGCCTGCCCGACAGGCGCACCTACGTCCTCGACACCAGCGTCCTGCTGGCAGACCCCAACGCGATCTCCCGCTTCGACGAGCACGAGGTCGTGCTCCCGATCGTGGTGATCACCGAGCTGGAGGCAAAGAGGCACCATCCCGAACTCGGCTACTTCGCGCGCCAGGCCCTGCGCCTGCTCGACGACTTCCGGGTCCGGTACGGACGTCTCGACGCCCCCATCCCGCTGGGCGATCTGGGCGGCACGCTGCGCGTCGAGCTCAACCACTCCGACCCGGGCGTCCTGCCGGCCGGCTTCCGGCTGGGGGACAACGACTCGCGGATCCTCGCGGTCGCCCGCAACCTCCAGGCCGAGGGCTACGACGTCACGGTCGTGTCGAAGGATCTTCCCCTGCGCATCAAGGCCTCCTCCGTGGGGCTGCTGGCGGAGGAATACCGCGCCGAACTCGCCATCACCGACGGCGGCTGGACCGGCATGAGCGAGCTCGCCCTCTCCGGCGAACAGGTGGACCTCCTCTTCTCCGAGGAGCGCCTCTACGTTCCCGAGGCGGCCGAGCTGCCCGTCCACACCGGACTGGTCCTCCAGTCCGAGCGCGGCAAGGCGCTGGGCCGGGTCACGGCCGACGGCAACGTGAAGCTCGTACGGGGCGACCGCGAGGCCTTCGGGCTGCACGGACGCAGCGCCGAGCAGCGCATCGCCCTCGACCTGCTGCTCGATCCGGAGATCGGGATCCTCTCCATGGGCGGCCGGGCGGGCACCGGGAAGTCCGCGCTCGCCCTGTGCGCCGGCCTGGAGGCCGTCCTGGAACGGAGGCAGCACCAGAAGGTGATGGTCTTCCGGCCGTTGTACGCGGTCGGCGGCCAGGACCTCGGCTACCTGCCGGGCGACGCCTCCGAGAAGATGAGCCCCTGGGCGCAGGCGGTCTTCGACACCCTCTCGGCCGTCGCCGGTCGTGAGGTCATCGAGGAAGTGCTGAACCGCGGCATGCTGGAGGTCCTGCCGCTCACGCACATCCGCGGCCGTTCGCTGCACGACGCCTTCGTGATCGTGGACGAGGCGCAGTCCCTGGAACGCAACGTGCTCCTGACGGTGCTCTCCCGGATCGGCGCCAACTCGCGGGTCGTACTGACCCACGACGTCGCACAGCGGGACAACCTGAGGGTCGGCCGGTACGACGGAGTCGTCGCCGTCGTCGAGAAGCTGAAGGGGCATCCGCTGTTCGCGCACATCACGCTGACCCGCTCCGAGCGCTCCCCGATCGCCGCGCTGGTCACCGAGATGCTGGAGACACTCTGATCCGCAACGGGCCAAAAGCCCCATAACCGCAGCACGAGTTGGCGCCGCCCGGCAAAAGGCTCAGAGCCTAGCCGGGCGGCGTCGTGCTGCACAGCCCTTTGTCGCAAACAGCTGCCGCATGCCAGGTGTGACCTTTCCCACGCAACGCGGAATTGCCCTGCGGCGTCGGGGTCCGGCAGAGTCTGTTTCCCGTCAGGCCCCGCATACGGCACACCTGTACCTCCCGTGAGGTACGCGCAGCACCACAACTCCAGAACCGTTGGCCGTATGCCGCCCGAGCTTCACGCGGCGATTCCCGCAGGGGAGTTGCCCACGGGCCCGCGCCTCCAGTGACCGCACCACCGCGGAGGCCAGTGTCGAGGGCACTCTTGCGCCCGCGCGGTCACTGCGGACGCTGCTGGAAGGACACCGTGTGAGCCGGATCTCGGTTCGGGGTTTCGCAGTGGCTTCGGCCACCGCGGTCACCACCGTCGGCGCAGTCGTGGGCGTTGCCACCGGCGACCCCTCCTCGAACGACCTTGAGACGACCGCTTCCGGCGCGACTCTCCTCGCTGAAATCCCGGTCGACGAGCAGGCCCAGGTCCAGAGCGCCACCCTCGCGCAGCAGGCCGACGCCATCGCCCACGCCGCCGACACCGACGCCAAGCGCTCGACGGAGGAAGCCGCTCGCGTCCAGGCCGCCGAGGACGCCAAGTCCAAGAAGGCCGAGGCCGAGAAGGCCGACAAGGCGAAGAAGGACAAGGAAAAGGCCGACCTGGAGGCCAAGGCCAAGGCCGAGCGCGAGGAGGAGGGCGAGATCGCGAGCCGGTCCGCGGCCCGTGACTCCGCGGACTTCCCCGTCCAGGGCTCCTACACGGTCGCCCAGGTCAAGGCCATGGCCCAGCAGATGGTCCCGGCCGGGCAGTTCCAGTGCTTCTCCAACATCATCAACCACGAGTCGACCTGGAACTACAAGGCCGTCAACGCCTCCTCGGGCGCGTACGGTCTGGTCCAGGCGCTGCCCGGTACGAAGATGGCCTCGGCCGGCGCCGACTGGCGCACCAACCCGGCCACCCAGATCAAGTGGGGCCTGAACTACATGAACGAGCGCTACGGCAGCCCGTGTGGCGCCTGGAGCTTCTGGCAGGCCAACAACTGGTACTAGTCGGCCCGCCCGACCCCGAGCAGCCCCGCACCGTCCTACGGTGCGGGGCTGCTCGCGTGTACGGTCGTGCGGGGCGCGGCCGCACGGGGCACGCCGACGCGGTGGGCGGGGGGAAAGGAACGACATGGCGAAGACGGCAGGCTGGCTCGGCCGGCTCGGGAGCAGACTCAGCCGGATGGAGGCGCGCCTGGACGAGCGGCGCGCCGAGGTCCAGGCCGAGGCCGAGGGCGCCGGCGAACCGCCGCTGCCCGCCCCCGCGGTGACCGCCGAGGCGCAGACCGCGGCCGCGCGCGCCGGCACGGGCCCGGGCGGGGCGCCGGAGCGGCCCGATCCGGTCAGCGTCATCCCCTGGGGGGTGCGCGTCGCCGCGGAGGCCAGCTGGCGGCTGCTGCTGCTCGCCGGACTGCTGTGGGTGCTGATGAGGGTGATCAGCGAAGTGCGCCTGGTCGTCCTCGCCTTCGCCGCCGCCATGCTGGTGACCGCCCTGCTCCAGCCGTTCGTGGTCCGGCTCCGCCGGCTGGGGCTGCCGCGCGGACTGGCCACCGCCGTCACCGCGATCCTCGGGTTCGTCGTGATCGGGCTGGTCGGCTGGTTCGTCGTCTGGCAGGTCATGGACAACCTCGACGACCTCTCGAACCGTCTTCGCGAAGGCATCAACGAGCTCAAGACCTGGGCACTGGACAGTCCGTTCCACGTGACCGAGAAGCAGATCAACGACATCGCGAAGAACCTCAGCGAGACCATCGGCACCAACACCGAGGAGATCACCTCCGCCGGCCTGCAAGGCGTGACGGTGCTCGTCGAGGTGCTGACGGGCATGCTGCTCGCGATGTTCTCCACCCTCTTCCTGCTCTACGACGGCAAGAAGATCTGGACCTGGGCCCTCGGCCTGGTTCCCGCCGCGGCCCGTCCCGGGGTCGCGGGCGCCGGTCCGCGCGCCTGGCGCACGCTGACGGCGTACGTGCGCGGCACCGTGCTCGTCGCGCTCATCGACGCCGTCTTCATCGGCCTCGGGCTCTACTTCCTCAACGTGACGATGGCCGTGCCCCTGGCCGTCTTCATCTTCCTGTTCGCCTTCATCCCGCTGGTCGGCGCCGTGATCTCCGGGGCGCTGGCGGTGGTCGTGGCGCTGGTGACCGAGGGGCCGTTCACCGCGCTGATGGTCGTCCTCGTGGTGCTGGCGGTGCAGCAGATCGAGGGCCACGTCCTGCAGCCCTTCATCCTCGGCAGGGCCGTACGGGTCCACCCGCTCGCGGTGGTGCTGGCGGTGGCCGCCGGCGGGATGGTCGCGGGCATCGGCGGAGCGGTGGTCGCCGTGCCGCTGGCCGCCGTCACCAACACGGTGGTCGGCTACCTGCGGGCGTACTCCCGCGAACAGCGCGGGATCCCCGCCCTGAGCGGACCCGGGCCGCACGGGGCGACCGCGGTGGAAGTGGCCGTACGGGAGGCCGGGGATGATCAGCGAGCCTGAGCTCGAAGGGGAGTGGACCTCCGAGCGCCCGGCCGAGGCCGCGCGGCTCCTGGAGGTCGAGGACGGAGCCGGGCCGAAGGGGCCCCGCAGGGCGTGGTGGTGGGCCCTGGGCGGGGCGGTGGTGGCCTCTGCCGTGTGGGCGGGGGTCCTGGCCGTGCAGGATCGATTCGCCGACGGTCCGCCGCTCGCCTACCGGCACACCGAGGACCTGTGCCAGGACGCCGAGCTGAAGGCCCTCTCCGGGTTCGCGGGGAACCTGGACCGCGGGCCGAAGCGGCAGGGGCGGAGCCCGGCGTTGGACTGGTCGTTCTGCTCGTTCTCCAGCGGCTGGGAGGACGAGAGGACCAGCTACTTCGGCCACGTGCTCGTCGAACTGCACAAGCGGACCGACCCGGCGACCGAGTTCGGAGCGGGGCCCGCGCTCGACGCGCGGACGGCGACCGATCCCACCGACGCGCAGGAGGTGCCGGGGCTGGGGGAGCGGGCGCTGCTCTTCCGGCACGTCATGGCTCCCCGCATCCAGGTCCTCGCCGGGGGCGCGGTCTTCACGATCGCGCTTGAATGGCACACCGCCGGGACCGACGTCGCCCCCGACTCGGAACCCGACGAGGACGCCCTCGCCGCGGCCCTGATCGAGGACGCCCGGGCCCTGATGAGCCGGCTCGAGAAGTGAACGAAGGGGCCCCCGCGGCCGGGAACGGCGGCGGGGGCCCCTCACGTGTGAGGCGTGCGGTCACTCGGCGGCGAGGGTCGCTTCCGCGTCGAGGGTGACGGCGACGGCCTGGATCACCGAGGCGACCTTGAAGGCCTCCTGGACCGTCTCGCGGTCGACGCCGGCCTTGCGCAGGACCTGCTCGTGCGAGTCCAGGCACTGGCCGCAGCCGTTGATCGCGGAGACCGCGAGGGACCACAGCTCGAAGTCGACCTTCTCGACACCGGGGTTGCCGATGACGTTCATCCGCAGGCCCGCGCGCATCGTCCCGTACTCCGGGTCGGAGAGCAGGTGGCGCGTGCGGTAGAAGACGTTGTTCATCGCCATGATGGCGGCGGCCGACTTGGCGGCGGAGTACGCCTCCGGGGTCAGCGCCGCCTTCGCCTCGGGCTCCAGCTCACGCAGGACGCGCGGGGAGCGGGCCGCGATGGCGCAGGCCAGCACGGTGCCCCACAGCTGCTGCTGCGAGAGGGTGTCCTGATTGCCGATGACCGAACCGAGGTTCAGCTTCAGGTCCTTGGCGAAGTCCGGTATGGCCGACTTCAGGGTGTCGAGGGACATCCGTCACTCACCGGCCAGCAGCGCGCCGGCGTCGAGGGTGGTCTCGCCCTTGGTCCAGTTGCAGGGGCACAGCTCGTCGGTCTGCAGGGCGTCGAGGACCCGCAGGACCTCCTTGGGGTTACGGCCCACGGAGCCGGCGGTCACCATCGTGAACTGGATCTCGTTGTTCTGGTCGACGATGAAGACGGCGCGCTGCGCGAAGCCGTCGGCGCCCTGGACGCCGCAGTCGCGCATCAGCTCGTGCTTGGAGTCGGCCAGCATCGGGAAGGGCAGGTCACGCAGGTCGGCGTGGTCCTTGCGCCAGGCGTGGTGGACGAACTCGGAGTCGCCGGAAACGCCGAGGATCTGGGCGTCGCGGTCCAGGAACTCGTCGTTCAGCTTGCCGAAGGCGGCGATCTCGGTCGGGCAGACGAAGGTGAAGTCCTTCGGCCAGAAGAACACCACGCGCCACTTGCCCTCGTAGGTCTTGTGGTCGATCTGAGCGAACTCGCTGCCCGCTTCGAGCGAGACGCAGGCGGTCAGATCGTAGGTGGGGAACTTGTCACCGACAGTGAGCACGAACTCTCCTTGCGAAATGGAAAGTGACCCTTTTGGGGGCTTTCCGAAGGGGTTGGACGGATCTCACATGCTGACACAGCTGCATTGATTACGGAAATAGCTAGTCTTGTGCCGGGTGATCGGAGGTACCTATCAGTGGCTGTCAGTAGTAGAGGACCGAAGCAGCCGACGCTGGCGCAGCTGCGCGCCTTCGCGGCGGTGGCGGAGCACCTGCACTTCCGGGACGCCGCCGCGGCGATCGGAATGAGCCAGCCCGCACTGTCCGGGGCCGTTTCCGCGCTGGAGGAGGCCCTCGGGGTGCGGCTGCTGGAACGCACCACGCGCAAGGTGCTGCTGTCCCCGGCGGGCGAGCGGATCGCCCTGCGGGCGCGGGGCGTCCTCGACGCGATGGGCGGGCTGCTGGAGGAGGCCGAGGCGGTACGGGCCCCCTTCACCGGGGTCCTGCGGCTCGGCGTGATCCCCACGGTGGCGCCGTACCTGCTGCCCACCGTCCTCGGGCTGTTCCAGCGCCGCTACCCCGGGATGGACCTCCAGGTGCACGAGGAGCAGACGGCCTCGCTGCTGGAGGGGCTCTCGGGCGGCCGGCTGGACCTGCTGCTGCTCGCGGTCCCGCTGGGCGTCCCCGGGGTCACCGAACTGCCCGTATTCGACGAGGACTTCGTCCTGCTCGCGCCCCGCGACCACCCGCTCGCCGGGCGCCGGGACATCCCCCGCGAGGAGCTGCGCGGCCTCCAGCTGCTGCTGCTCGACGAGGGGCACTGCCTGCGGGACCAGGCCCTGGACATCTGCCGCGACGCCGGGCGGACCGTCGGGGCGGACGTCACCACGACCGCCGCCGGACTGTCCACGCTCGTACAACTGGTCGCCGGGGGACTCGGGGTCACCCTGCTGCCGCGCACCGCGCTGCGACTGGAGACCGCCCGCAACGAGCACCTGTCCACCGGGTACTTCGCCGAGCCGGCCCCCTCCCGCCGGATCGCCCTGGCCATCCGTACCGGCACGGCCCGGGGGGAGGAGTTCCGGGCCATCGCGGGAGCCCTGCGCGAGGCGGTGCGCCCGCTCCCGGTGTGGCCCACCGACTGACGGCCCGCGCCCCGGGGGCAACCCGCCGGGGCGCGGACCGTCGGGGCTCCGGAACGGGGGCCCTCAGGGCTCCGGGGTGTTGCGCGGGCGGCCGCGCGGTCTGATCGGGGCGGCCCCGCCCGGCAGTCGGCCGGAGTCGGACAGGGCCCTGCGGAGCAGGAACTCGATCTGCGCGTTCGCGCTGCGCAGTTCCTCCCCCGCCCAGCGGGCGAGGGCGTCGTACACCTGGGGGTCGAGGCGCAGCAGCACCTGCTTGCGCGCCTGCTTCCCGGCCCGGGGCTGCCGGCCCCGCGCCGCGGCGTCCGGCGCGGGGGCGCCCCGGTCCGGCTCCGGGGCGTCCGCCTCGCCGCCGGGCCGCGCGCCGCCTGCGGGGCTCACTGGTAGAGGGTGCCCGTGTTGATGACGGGCTGGGCCGCGCGGTCACCGCAGAGCACCACCATCAGGTTCGACACCATCGAGGCCTTCCGCTCGGCGTCCAGGTCCACGATGTCCTCCTCGGCGAGGCGGGTGAGGGCGAGTTCCACCATCCCGACCGCGCCCTCGACGATCTGCTTGCGGGCTGCCACGACGGCCCCGGCCTGCTGGCGCTGGAGCATCGCGGAGGCGATCTCCGGAGCGTACGCGAGGTGCGTGAAGCGGGACTCGATGATGTGCACGCCCGCCGCCTCGACGCGGGTCGCCAGCTCGACGGCGAGCTTCTCGGTGATCTCCTCCGCGTTGCCGCGCAGGGAGAGGCCGGCCTCGTCGTGGGAGTCGTAGGGGTACTCGATCGCGATGTGCCGGACCGCCGCCTCGGTCTGCGTCTCGACGAACTCGGTGAAGTCGTCGACCTCGAACACGGCCCGCGCGGTGTCGGCGACGCGCCACACCACGACCGCCGCCAGCTCGATCGGGTTGCCGTAGGCGTCGTTCACCTTCAGGACGGCCGTCTCGTGGTTGCGCACCCGGGTGGAGATCTTCTCGCGGGAGGTGAGCGGGTTGACCCAGCGCAGTCCGTCCGCGCGGATCGTGCCCCGGTAGCGGCCGAACAGCTGGACGACCCGGGCCTCGCCCGGCGCCACGGTGTTGAGCCCGCTCATGGCGACGATCGAGAGGAGGGTCAGGAGGATGCCCAGCAGGATCAGGGAGACCTGGACGGCGACGGTCGAGGCGTTCGCGCCGACGACGATCACCGCCGCCCCCGCGACCACCCCCAGCAGTCCGCCCAGCAGGGCCAGTCCGCCGCCGACGCTGCGCGCCGCGAACTCCCGTACCTCGCTCGGTCGCGTGCCCTCTGTCGCTGTCATGGAATACCCCCGTTTGTTGCTCGGCGTCCGGTCGGAACGGACCGGAGCGTCTAGCAAAGTGATATCAGTTTTTGCGGAGTCCGCAACCCTTCAGGCATCGTGAGCGTCGGTTCCATTGGAGTGGGTGCTGATTCTCACGTCCGAATTGACCGGTATTGATCAGGGATGACCAATCTTTGACACAGCCTGCGGTGTTAGTTTTCTGAGCTGACGTCGGGGGGGTAATCGAGCGGAGCGGGAGCGATGGGCCGAGCAGAATCGCGACGAGCGCAGCAGCGCAGCGGTGCGCGGAATACGCCGCGCGGGCGCGCCACTGGTGGCGCCGGCAAACCAACCGGCATACGCCGCTTCTTCACCTGGAAGAAGATCCTCGGCGCCTTCTTCGTGATGATCCTGCTCGGCATAGGCACGGTCGTCCTCCTCTACTTCCTCGTGGACGAGCCCACCGACCCGAACAAGACGGCGACGCTCCAGAGCAACACGTACAAGTACGCCGACGGCTCGGTCATGGCCCGCACCGGCGAGGTCAACCGCGAGAATCTCCCGATCGACAAGATCCCGGAGGACGTGCGCAACGCGTTCATCGCGATCGAGAACAAGTCCTTCTACAAGGACCGCGGCATCGACCTGATGGGCGTGGGCCGAGGCCTCTTCAACACCCTCCGGGGCAAGGGCACCGCCGGTGGCTCGACGATCACCCAGCAGTACGTCAAGAACTACTACCTGACGCAGGACCAGTCGCCCACCCGCAAGGTCCGGGAGCTGATCATCTCCCTCAAGGTCGACCAGCGGATGGAGAAGGACGACATCCTCGCCGGTTACCTCAACACCAACTTCTACGGCCGCAACGCCTACGGCATCCAGGCCGCGGCCCAGGCCTTCTACGGCGTCGACGCCGAGAAGCTGACCCTGGAGCAGGGCGCCTACCTCGCCGCCGTCATCCAGGCCCCCAGCCAGTACGACTGGGCGACCGCCGGACCGAACGGCAAGAACCTCGTCATGATCCGCTTCAACGCGGTCCTCGACAACATGGTCGAGATGGGCGAGCTGGACGAGGCCAAGCGCAAGACCCTGAAGTTCCAGGAGCCGATCAAGCCGAAGCCCCGCCCGGGTATGGAGGGGCAGAAGGGCTACCTGGTCCAGGCTGCCGAGATCGAGCTGAACAAGCAGAAGATCACCGACGCCGACATCGCGGCCGGCGGCTGGACGATCGTCCTCAACATCGACAAGAAGAAGCAGGCCGCGCTGGAGAAGGCGGTCCAGGACGAGCTGGAGTCCAAGCTCGACCGGAAGAACACCAAGGAACGGCCCGTCGACCAGAACGTCCAGGCCGGCGCCACCTCGGTCGACCCCAAGACGGGCGCGATCGTCGCGATGTACGGCGGCCAGGGCCTCACGGAGAAGTCCGCGAGCAACGCGCTGCGCACCGACTACCAGCCCGGCTCGACCTTCAAGCCGATCGTGCTGGCCTCCGCCCTGGAGACCGATGCGACCACGCAGGACGGCAAGGAGATCTCGCCGAACGCCCTGTACGACGGCACGAGCAAGCGCAAGGTCGTCGGCAGCGACATCCCGTTCAACCCGCAGAACCAGGACGACTTCAACTACGGCGACCCGATGATGACGGTCCAGGACGCCACGAACGCCTCCGTCAACTCGGTGTACGCGCAGATGATCGTCGACACGAAGCCGAAGAACGTGAAGAAGACCGCGCTCCAGCTCGGCATGGTGGACCGCAAGGGCTGGGACGAGAACCAGCCGGCCATGTCGCTGGGCACCATGAGCGCCAACACCGTCGAGATGGCCGCCGTCTACGCCACACTCGACAACCACGGCAAGAAGGTCACCCCGACCATCATCAAGTCGGCCGAGCACAAGGACGGCGAGTTCACCCCGGTCAACCCGATCGGCGGACAGGCCATCTCCCGCCAGACCGCCGACACCGTCACCAAGGTGCTCACCGGGGTCGTCGCCGAGGGCTCCGGCCAGGCCGTGCGCAGCGGCGCCTACCAGGCCGCGGGCAAGACCGGCACCGCCGAACTCAACGTCGCCGCCTGGTTCACCGGCTACACCCCGGAACTGGTCACCATCGTCGCGATGTTCGGTGAGGACCCCGTCTCGCACAAGCAGGTCACCCTGACCGGCACCGCCGGCAAGGGCCGAGCGGGCGGTTCCAGCTTCCCCGCCGAGATCTGGAAGGCCTACACCCTCGCCGCGCTCAAGGGCGTCGACACGGCCGAGTTCAACCTGACCGAGGCGAGGATGGGCGTCCCCGTCGCGCCCAGCCGCAGCACGTCCCCGTCGGCCCCCTCGACCTCGGCCTCGACCAGCCCGTCGCCGAGCGCCAGCTCCAGCCGGCCGTCGACCTCGCCGACCTCGTCGCAGAGCAGCACCAAGCCCGACCCGACGAAGTCGACCGGCCCGACGAAGTCGACGGACCCGACGAAGTCGACGGACCCGACGAAGACGGCCGACCCGACGAAGTCGTTCATCTTCCCCCGGCCGAACCCGCCGCAGGAGGAGTAGCCGACGGTACGGCCCGCCCGTACCGGCTCGGACGCACCACCGCCCCGCGGCGTGATCGCCGCGGGGCGGTGGTGCGTCCGGATCCTCCTCGGCGGCCTCGGCGGCCGGTCAGGAGCCGGTCAGGCCTGCTCGAACCGCGCGGCGATCCGGTCGCCGACGCCCTTGTCGACGGCGCGCCAGTACTGGAGGGCCCGCGCCAGCACCGGGGCGCTCACCCCGTCCGCCAGGTGCCCGGCCACGTTCGACACCAGCCGGTCCCGGGCCGCGTCGTCCATCACCTGACGCACCAGCGTGCCCGGCTGACCCCAGTCGTCGTCCTCGGCGCGCAGGCTGTACGCCTCCCGCACCATCTCGCCCGCCGCCGCCCAGCCCGCCGGCTCGCCGGAGCGGGCCGGATCGGCCGCCGGACCGCCGTAGGAGTTGGGCGCGTACGGGCGGGCCGCCGCCGAGGCGTCGTAGCGCATCGCGCCGTCCTTCGCGTACGAGGACACCGGCGACCGGGGCCGGTTCGGCGGCAGCTGCGTGTAGTTCGCGCCGATCCGGTAGCGGTGCGCGTCCGGGTACGAGAACAGTCGGCCGAGCAGCATCTTGTCGGGCGACGGGCCGATGCCCGGCACCAGGTTCGAGGGCTCGAAGGCGGCCTGCTCGATGTGGACGAAGTAGTCCTCGGGGTTGCGGTCCAGCGTCATCCGCCCGACCTCGATCAGCGGGTAGTCCGCGTGCGGCCACACCTTCGTCAGGTCGAACGGGTTGAACCGGTAGTCCGGGGCGTCCTCGAACGGCATGACCTGGACCTTCAGGGTCCAGCCCGGCGCCTCCCCGCCCGAGATCGAGTCGAACAGGTCCCGCCGGTGGAAGTCCGGGTCCTCACCCGCGATCCGGTCGGCGTCGGCCTGCGTCAGGAACTCGATGCCCTGGTCGGTCTCGAAGTGGTACTTCACCCAGAACCGCTGACCGCCCTCGTTGACCCACATGTAGGTGTGCGAGCCGTAGCCGTTCATGTGCCGGTAGCCCCGGGGAATGCCCCGGTCGCCCATCAGCAGCGTCACCTGGTGCGCCGACTCGGGGGACAGGGTCCAGAAGTCCCACTGCATGTCGTGGTCGCGCAGCCCGTTGTCGGGGCGGCGCTTCTGCGAGCGGATGAAGTCCTGGAACTTGCTCGGGTCACGGACGAAGAAGACCGGGGTGTTGTTGCCGACCAGGTCGTAGTTCCCGTGCTCCGTGTAGAACTTCAGCGCGAACCCGCGCGGGTCGCGCCAGGTGTCCGGGGAACCCTGCTCCCCGGCGACGGTCGAGAACCGGGCCAGCATCGGCGTGCGCCGTCCGGGCTGGAAGAGGTCCGCCCGGGTGAACTGGCTGACGTCGTTGGTCACCCGGAAGTCGCCGTACGCGCCCGCGCCCTTGGCGTGGACCACCCGTTCGGGAACCCGTTCGCGGTTGAACTGGGCCATCTTCTCGATCAGGTAGTGGTCCTGGAGCAGAACGGGACCGTCCGGGCCGATGGTGAGCGAGTGCTCGTCGCTCTCCACCGGGATTCCGGCGTTGTTCGTCGTGTGCGGGACCTTCGGCGCGTCCTGGGTCACGAGCGGCCTCCCCTGGGGTCGGTGGGATCACTGGCAGCCCCCCGACTCACGCCGGATGGGGCACCCTCCCGCGCGTACCCAGTCAACGCCGCTCATGCGCACCCGGCAACGGGAGCTCGAACCAGACCACCTTTCCGCTGCTCAGGCGGGTGGCGCCCCAGCGCCGTGCCAGCCGGTTGACCAGGAACAGGCCGCGCCCGCCCTCGTCGGTGTCCCGGGCCCGCCGCTGCCGGGGCAGCTGCGGGGAGTCGTCGCCGACCTCGCAGCGCAGCACGTCCGTGCGCAGCAGCCGCAGCGTCACGGGCCGCTCGGCGTACCGCACGGCGTTCGTGACGACCTCGCTGACCAGCAGCTCCAGGGAGTCGCTGAGCTCCTCCAGACCCCACCGGGTCAGGGCCCGGCGGGCGAAACGGCGGGCCCGGCCCGGAGCGGTCTCCTCCGGGTCCAGGAACCAGTACGCGACGTCGCTCGGCGCGATCCCGTCGAACCGGGCCGCCAGCAGGGCGATGTCGTCGTCCCGGTCGCCCGGGCCCAGCATGTCCAGCACGTCGTCGCAGAGGGCCTCCAGCGGCGGCGGGTGGTCCAGCCCGGTCAGCTGGGCGGTGGTCGCCAGCCGTTCGCGGAGCTGCTCGATGCCGGTCCACACGTCCCGCAGCCGGGACTCCACCAGCCCGTCCGTGTACAGCAGCAGGGTCGCCCCGGCCGGGGCGTCCAGCTCCACGGCCTCGAAGTCGACGCCGCCCACGCCGATCGGGGCGCCGGGCGGCACCCGCAGCACCTCGGCGCGGCCGCCCAGGTGCAGCAGCACCGGCGGCGGATGGCCGGCGTTGGCGATGGTGATCCGGTGCGAGACCGGGTCGTAGACCGCGTAGAGGCAGGTGGCCATCCGGTCGGAGCCCAGCCGCTGGGCCTGCTCGTCCAGGTGGTGCAGGACCTCCGCGGGCGGCAGGTCCAGCTGCGCCAGGGTCTGCGCCGTGGTGCGCAGCTGGCCCATGATCGCGGCGGAGGTCATGGAGTGGCCCATCACGTCGCCGACGACCAGCGCGACCCGGCTGCCGGGCAGCGGTATGGCGTCGTACCAGTCCCCGCCGACCCGGGCCGTCTCGGCGGCCGGCAGGTAGCGCGAGGCGAGCCGGACCCCGGTGGGCTGGGGCAGGCTGTCGGGCAGCATCGTGCGCTGGAGCTCGTCGGCGATGTACGCCTCGCGGCCGTACAGCACCGCCTTGTCGATGCCGAGCGCGGTGTGGGTGGCCAGCTGCGCGGCGACCAGCAGGTCGTTCTGCTCGAAGGCGTCCCGGTCGGGCGTGCGCAGGAACACCGCCGCGCCGATCACCCGCCGGCGGCCCCGCAGCGGGGCCAGGATGGCCCGCTGGCCGCGCGGCACGGGATGCTCGGAGCCCAGGAGCTCCGGCAGCGCGTCCTTGGCGCCGGCGGCCGACCCGAAGACGGGCCGTACGCCGCGCAGCACCTCGGCGAGGGCCCCGCCGGGGCGGATCTCGCACAGCTCGGCGGCCGGCAGGTCACCCTGCGGGCCGACGAGCGGGAGCTGGCTGAAGTCGAGCTCCCCGGCGGCCCCCGGGGCCCCCGCGGCCCCGGCGGTCGCCGCGGGCTCGCCGGCCCCGCTGTCGGTGAGGTCGTCGATCGGCCGGAGCCGGTCGGTCCGCCGGAGCCTCAGGACGACCGGCCCGACGGGCCGCTCGTCACCGACGGGCAGCGGATCGCGCAGGTAGACGAGGATCGCGTCGGAGAAGGTCGGCACCGTCGCCCGGCACAGGCCGAGCACGATCTCGTCCAGGTCGATGCCGCGGGCGATGCGCCGGGTCGCGGCGCCGACGAAGCGCAGCCGGTCGCCCTCGCGGCGCGCCGCCGTCACCTCCCCGGTCCCGGAACCCGCCGGCGGCGCCCCGCCGACGGGGGAGAGGCCGCCGGCGCCCGACAGCGGCTCGGGAGCGCCCGAGGGGAGCAGAGGGGCCGTTCCGAGGGGAACGCGGGGACCGGGCGGCCCGGCGCGCCCCGGTCCGGAAGCTCGCGTCCAAGATGCGCTTCGTCTCCGTCCAACTGGAGGCGCTGCTCGCCAAGGACCTGTGGCTGCGCAACGCC
>NZ_JANFAK020000159.1 GCF_024721315.2 Streptomyces sp. Isolate_45 | reverse complement strand
CTGTTGACGGACCGGGTGAGCGTCGCGGCGGTCAACGGCCCGCGGTCGGTCGTCATCGCCGGTGACGAGGACGCGGCGACGGCGGTCGTGGCGGCCTTCGCGGACCGAAAGAGCAAGCGGCTCACCGTCAGTCACGCGTTCCACTCGCCGCACATGGACGGCATGTTGGACGACTTCCGCCGGGTCGTGGAGGGACTGACGTACTCCGCCCCGCGCATTCCGATCGTCTCCAACCTGACCGGCGCCCTCGTCACCGAGGGTGAGATGGGTTCGGCCGACTTCTGGGTCCGGCACGTCCGCGAGGCAGTCCGCTTCCTCGACGGCATCCGGACCCTCGAAACCGCCGGGGTCACGACGTACGTCGAACTCGGCCCCGACGGCATCCTGTCCGCCATGGCGCACGGCTGCCTCTCGCAGGACGCCGGCACCGACGCCTTCGCACCGACGCTCCGCAAGGGCCGTCCCGAAGCGGCCACCCTGACCCGGGCCATCGCCCAGGTCCACGCGAGGGGTGTATCCGTCGACTGGGAGACCTACTTCGCGGGCACCGGCGCCCGGAGCGTCGATCTGCCGACCTACGCCTTCCAGCGCGACCGCTACTGGATAGACGTGCCGGTGACCGCCGTCGGCGACGTGGCCTCCGCCGGGCTCGGCGCGGCCGAGCACCCGCTGTTGGGCGCGGCCGTCGAACTGCCCGACTCGGACGGCTTCCTGTTCACCGGCCGGCTGTCGCTGCGAACCCACCCCTGGCTGGCCGACCACCGGGCCGCGGACGCCGTACTGCTGCCCGGTACCGCCTTCGTGGAACTCGCGCTGCACGCCGCGCGGCGGGCCGGTTCCGCCCTCCTGGAGGAACTGACCCTGGAGGCACCGCTGGTGCTCCCCGAGCACGGGGCGCTGCAACTCAGGCTCACGGTCGCCGCCCCCGACGCGGACGGCAGGCGGGTGCTGCACGTGCACTCGCGTCCGGAGTCCTCGGACGGCGAGGACGTACGAGGCCTCGACGAGCCGTGGACGCGGCACGCCGCCGGTGTGCTCGGCGCGGCGGACGGCCGGATCGACCTTCAGGGCCCGGCGGCCCTGGAGGCCTGGCCTCCCGCCGGTGCCGAAGAGCTCGACGTGGCCGACCTGTACGAGTTGTTCGCCGCCGGTGGGTACGCGTACGGTCCGGCCTTCCGCAACCTGCGGACGGCCTGGCGGCACGGTGACGAACTGTTCGTCGAACTCGCCCTGTCCGACGGACCCAGGGCCGAGGCCGCCCACTTCGGTGTGCACCCGGCGCTCCTCGACGCGGGCCTGCACGGCCTCGCCCTTGGCTCCTTCCTCGTCGCCGACGACACGGAGCAGGGCGCCGAGCCCCGCATGCGGGTGCCCTTCGCCTTCACCGGCGTGGGCCTGCACGCCGTCGGCGCGGACGCGCTGCGGGTGCGGCTGGCACCGGCCGGATCGGGAGCCGTGTCCCTCGCGGCCTTCGACGAGGAGGGCCGGCCGGTCGTATCGGTGAAGTCGCTGCTGCTGAGGACGCTCGACCCGGCCCGACTGCGCTCGAACCGGCCCGCGTTCCACGATTCGCTGTTCCGGTTGGAATGGCCCGCCCTGACCGGTGCGCCGACGCCGACGACCGGCCGTTGGGCCCTGGTCGGCAACGACACCCTCGGTCTGGAAGCCGTCCTGTGGGGCGCCGGCATCACCGCCGACGTGTACGGGGACCTGGACGCCCTCTCCGGAGTGGTGGCCGCCGGGAAGCCGGTTCCGGACACCGTCCTGGTCGCGTACGCCGCTCCCGGTACGGAGCCCGTGCCGGACACGGCGGAGGCCGCCCGGCAGGCGACCCGTGACGCCCTGACGTCCATCCAGACCTGGCTGGCCGACGAGGCGTTCGCCGGAGCCCGACTGGCGTTGGTCACCCGCGGAGCGGTCGAAGTACGTCCCGGCGAAGGCGTGCCGGACCTGGCGCACGCGCCGCTGTGGGGGTTGCTGCGCTCCGCGCAGTCGGAGAACCCCGGCAGGTTCCTGCTGCTCGACCTCGACGAGGACGCCGGCAGCGGCGCTCGCGGGGACGAAATCCCCGCGAGCGGGTCGGCGGAACTCTCGGCGCTGCTCGCGGCCGCGGTCGGCAGCGGCGAACCCCAGCTCGCGGTTCGGGGCGGAGCCCTGCACGCCGCCAGGCTGGCCAGGGTCCCCGTCGACCGAACCGACGCGGACGAGGCCGAGGAAGCGGCGGAGCGTACGGAGCTCCCCGCATGGGATCCGGACGGCACCGTCCTCATCACCGGTGGCACCGGCGCGCTCGGCAGCCTCCTGGCCCGGCACCTGGTGACCGGGCGGGGAGTGCGTCGGCTGCTCCTCACCAGCAGGCGCGGGCCCGCCGCGGCCGGCGCCGCGGAACTGGTCGAGGAACTCGCCGCCCTGGGCGCCGAGGCCGCCGTCGTCGCCTGCGACGCCTCCGACCGTCGGGCGCTGACCGAGCTGCTGGCCGGCATCCCGGCCGAGCACCCGCTCACCGCCGTCATCCACACCGCGGGCCACCTCGACGACGGACTCGTACCGTCCCTCACCGCCGAGCGGATCGATTCGGTCCTGCGGCCGAAGGTCGACGCGGCCCTCCACCTGCACGAGCTGACCCGGGACCTGGACCTCGCCGCGTTCGTCCTGTTCTCGTCGGCTGCCGGCACGCTCGGCAGCCCCGGGCAGGCCAACTACGCGGCTGCCAACGCCTTCCTCGACGGCCTGGCCCGCAGCCGGCGTGCGGCGGGACTGCCCGCCGTGTCGCTGGCCTGGGGACTGTGGGAGCAGCGCAGCGAGATGACCGGCGAGCTCACGGACGCCGACGTCCAGCGGATGGCGCGCGCGGGCCTGGCGCCGCTGTCCTCCGAGGAGGGACTGGCGCTGTTCGACACGGGCTGCGCCCTGACCGACGGCAGTGTCTTCGTCGCCATCCGACTGGACACCGCGCCGCTGCGGGCCCAGGCGGACGCCGGAGCCCTCCCGGCCGTCTTCCGCGGCCTGGTCCGCGGAGGACTCCGCAGGGCCGCGGCCCACGGCGCGGGTTCCGCCGCGGCGTCCGCCGCCGCACAGCGGCTGGCGGGCCTGTCGGCGCTGTCGGAGGAGGAGCAGGAGCGGGTCCTGCTCGACGTGGTGCGGGCGCAGGCCGCCGCGGTGCTCGCCTATCCGTCGCCCGAGGCGGTGGGGGAGTCGCAGGGGTTCCTGGAGCTCGGCCTGGACTCGCTGACCGCCGTCGAACTGCGCAACCAGCTGAACGCCGTGACGGGACTGCGGCTGCCCGCCACGCTGCTGTTCGACCACCCGACGCCGCTGCTGGTCGCCCAGCTGCTGCGGGCCGAACTCGCCGCAGGTCCGGGCGGGGCCGCCGGACCGGCCGGTGGGGCTGAGCAGGGCGCGGAGGACGACGGCGGCGGCGTGTTCGGCGCGATGCTCCAGGAAGCCGGCGCGCAGGGCGCGTCCGGCCCGTTCATGGAACTGCTCATGCAGGCGTCGCGGTTCCGGCCGTCGTTCGCCTCGGCCGCCGAACTGCGCAGGGCACCCGCCCTCGTACGGCTCGCCCGGGGCGAGAACGGGCCCGGACTGGTCTGCTTCTCGTCGATCCTGTCGATCTCGGGGCCGCACCAGTACGCCCGGTTCGCGTCCGCGTTCCGCGGCCGGCGGGACGTGCACGCCATGGCGGCCCCCGGCTTCCTGCGCGGGGAGCAACTGCCGTCGACCGCCGCCGCGGTCATCGAGGCCCAGGCCGAGGCCGTCCTGAAGCACACCGACGGTTCGCCGTTCGTGCTCCTCGGGCACTCCTCGGGCGGCATGCTCGCCCACGCGGTCGCCGGCCGGTTGGAGGCCGCCGGGGTCTTCCCCGAGGCCGTGGTCCTGGTCGACATCTACTCGCACGACGACGACGCCATCCTCGGCATCCAGCCGGGGCTGTCGGAAGGCGTCGACGAGCGGCAGGGCAGTTATGTCCCGGTCGATGACAGTCGGCTGCTCGCGATGGGCGCCTACTTCCGGCTCTTCGGAGGTTGGAAGCCGGAGGCGGTGAAGTCGCCGACGCTGCTGGTCCGCGCGCAGGAGCGGTTCTTCGACTGGAACCGGGCGACGGACGGCGACTGGCGTTCCTACTGGGACCTGGAGCACACCGTCGTGGACGCTCCCGGCAACCACTTCACCATGATGGAGCAGCACGCGCAGGCGACGGCCGGAGTCGTCGAGGCATGGCTGGACGGCACTCGTTGAAGGCGGCGGGCCCGCTGATCCGGGCCCGCCCGCACGGCCGTTGACAGCAGGGAAGGGGGGCCCCCCCCCCCCCGGGGGGGGGCGCCCCCGCCCCCGGGGGGGGGTGGGGGGGCCGGCCCCCCCCCCCCCCCCGGGGGGGGGGGCCCCTTCCCGTACGGGGTTCGGTGCGTCAGGCGCCGCGCCGGACCCGCGCCGCCCGGGACCGGTCGAGCGCGGTCGCCCGCTCGCGCTCCCGGGCGCGCTTCTTCGGCAGGCCCAGGGCGACGACCTCGAAGTTGTCCTTGGTGACGTCCAGCCGGTGGAACAGGTTGTCGGGGCCGGTCACATACAGCGTGCCCACCCCCAGCCCCTTGAGCGACTCGACCATGCCCGGCCAGTGGATCGGCCGGTCGAAGGTGTCCAGCATCATCGTGCGCATCCCGGCGGCGTCCCGGACGACGCTGCCGTCGTGGTCGACGACCACGGGCAGGGAGGGGTCGGCGAACCCGTACGCGCCGAAGACCTCCTCCTCCGCCTTCCTGCGCAGCGCCGAGAACGCCGCGGCGTGCACCGGCGGCCGCATCGAGTACATGGAGTAGCCGCCGGCCGCGCTGATACCGGACGTCAGGGCGTCGAGGTCCCGTTCGCGCACGGACAGCATGTGGAAACCGGCGTCGAGCCGGCCGGAGGAGTCGTACCAGGCGCCCCGGTCGTCGAACCCGGCGAGGAGCTCGTCCAGCCGGTCCTGCGGCGTGCGGACGAAGCAGTGCGTGACGACGTCCTCGTAGGCGTCGGCGAAGTACTCCTCCTCGCAGCGGGCCAGTTCCGCGGTCAGCCGGACGACCTCGGTGAAGGACAGCGATCCGACGAACGCGGCGGTGGCCTTCTGGCCGAAGCTGGGGCCGGCGCAGACGGTGGGAGTGACACCGAGGGCGTCCACGGCCCGGTCAGCCAACGCCATCGAGTTCACCAGGAACGCGATCTGGAAATCGACCGAATAATCCTCCTCGGCGTCCCGGAAACGGTCGAACACCGAATAGCCGAGTGCCTCGTCGGCCTCCGCGAGCCGAACCCGGGCGTACGGGTCGAGCAACAGGAACTTGCCGACCTCAGCGAAGGACGCGGGACCCATGCCGGGGAAAACGATCGCGGACCCGTTCCGGGAACCGTCCGATTCGGTGGTGGCGGGTCCGGTCGTTTCCGTGGGGGGAATCGTGTCGGAAATCGCGTCGGGACGAGTCATGAGCCGTGAATACCTTTGCTTCCGGGAAGAATGCGAGGCGCGAGAAAAGGCCTCGTACCCGGGCGGCGCGGGTGCGCCGGTCCGGGCACGAGGCCGGGGAGCAGGGGTGCGGGGTCAGTCCTGGGCCCTGCGGTGGAAGCCCTTGATGCCGATCGCCCCGAAGATCAGGATCGCCGCGGTCAGCGCCGACACGTCGACCCACAACGGGATCGAGCCGGGACCGCCCGGCGGCAGCAGCAGCGCGCGGATCCCCTCGCTGACGTAGGTCAGCGGGTTGAAGGCGCACAACACCTGGAACCAGCGGACGTCCGCCAGCCCGTGCCACGGGAACTGGGTGCAGCCGGTGAACATCAGCGGGGTCAGCGTCACCGCGAACACGATGCTGATGTGCCGGGCCGGCGCCAGCGTGCCGATGGTCAGGCCCACCGTGCTGCCGGCCAGCGCGCCCATCAGGAGCACGCCCAGCGTGGCCGGGAAGCTGTCCATCGGCCAGGACGCGTGGTCGAGGACCAGGAAGCCCATCGGGATCATCAACAGCGAGGCGATGATGCCGCGCAGCATGCCGAAGACCAGCTTCTCGACGGCCACCAGGGTGATGGGGATCGGGGCGAGGAGACGGTCCTCGATCTCCTTGCTCCAGGAGAAGTCGATGATCAGCGGGAGGGCCGTGTTCTGCAGACTCACCAGGAAGGCGTTGAGGGCCACCACACCCGGCAACAGGACCTGCTGGAAGTTGCCGCCGGTGTAGCCGAGTTCGCCCAGGACCTTGCCGAAGACGAACAGGATGAAGAACGGCTCCACGAGCACCTGGGCGAGGAAGGTGCCCAGTTCGCGGCCCGTGACGAAGACGTCCCGCCACAGGATGAAGAAGAACGTACGGGTCACCGAGCGGACGCCGGTGGGCGCGGGCCGCAGCTCGCGCGGGAAGCCGGCGACCGGGTCGGGCGCGGGTGCGGTGGTGGTGCTCATCGCAGCTCCCGGCCGGTCAGCGCGATGAAGACGTCCTCCAGTGTCGCGGTGCCCACTTTGATGTCCTTGATGTCGCAGTTCGCCGCCGCGAGGGTGGTGATGGCGGCCGGAAGCAGCGCACCGGTCGGCGCGTCGCTGTAGAGACGGAGCCGTAGGGGCGCGTCCGCGTCGACCGGCGGGTGTTCCGCCGTACCTCCGGCCGTCCCGTCCCCGCGGGGCGGCTCGACGTTCTCGACCCGCGTCACCGCCTCGATCTTCTCCAGCAGCCGGATGACCTCCGCCGCGCCGCCCTCCGCCGGCCGTACCGTCAGGGTGCAGGCGGTGCCGCTCAGGTTCTCCATGAGCGCCTGCGGGGTGTCCAGGGCGAGCAGCCGTCCGTGGTCCACGATGCCGACGCGGTCGCACAGCCTGGCGGCCTCGTCCATGTCGTGCGTGGTGAGCACGGTGGTCACACCGCGCCCGCTCAGCTCGGCGACCCGCTCGTGGATGAACAGGCGGGCCTGCGGGTCGAGCCCGTTGGCGGGTTCGTCCAGGAACAGCACGTCGGGGCGGTGCATCAGGGCACGGGCGATCATCACGCGCTGGGCCTGGCCGCCGGAGAGCTGGTCACCGCGGTCCTTGCCGCGGTCGGCGAGCCCCACCCAATCCAGGCACTCGTCGGCGAGCCGGCGCCGGTCCGCCCGGCCCATGCCGTGGTAGCCGGCGTGGAAGGTCAGGTTCTGGCGCAGGGTGAGCGACTGGTCGAGGTTGTTGCGCTGCGGGACGACGGCGAAGGCCCTGCGGGCCTGGGCGGGATGGACCACGACGTCGACACCCTGCACGAACGCCCGCCCGGCCGTGGGGGCCACGCGGGTCGTGAGGATGCCGATGGTCGTCGTCTTGCCGGCGCCGTTGGGACCGAGGAACCCGAAGACCTCACCCCGGCGGACCGAGAAACTCAGGTCGTCCACCGCCGGCCGGTCACGGTCCCGGTACTTCTTGACAAGTCCGTCGACCACGACAGTGGATTCCACGGATCGTTCAGGTTTCATTTATGCCTGCGAATCAAGTGGGACGCGACGACGGCGGCCGGGGGTCCGCGGGAAGGGTATCGCGTGACCGGACGCGCGTCGGGCGCCGACTGAATAGGACACGGAAGTGATGGCTTCCTGTCTAGCATGCGGGGTTCCGGGGCGACTCGGCCTTGGCCGGGTCTAGGGGGAATGGTGAAACGGTTAGGGGGGAATAGGGGTGATCGAATATCCCCGCCGGGAAATATCCTCGCAGCGTTACCGCGTGACTGCGCCGGACCTCTCCGATCGCCCCACCATTTCCGCGAGGAGACCCCGTGAAAGCACTCGTCCTGTCCGGGGGATCCGGCACCCGTCCGCGCCCCAGGCCCTCCGCCGGCTCCTGTGCCGCCCCTGCCGGGCAGTCCGCCCCGGCGGCCGGCAGGCCCGTCCTCTTCGACGTCCTCGAAGGCATCGCCGACACGGGCATCCTCGACGTCGGCATCGTCCTCGGCGAAGGCGCCGAAGAGATCCGGGCGGCCGTCGGTGACGGCACCCGCTTCGGCGTCAGCGTCACCTACCTGCCCCAACACCGGCCGCCGGACCCGGCCCGGTCCCTGCGCAGCGCGCGGGACTGGCTGGGCGAGGACGACTTCGTGACGTACCCGGGCGACACCTTCGTCCCGGGCGGTATCGGCGAACACCTGGAGGAGTTCCGCACCCACCGCCCGGCGGCGCAGGCGGTACCCGACCACCCCGGGGTGTACTTCTTCACGGAAGCGGTGCACCGGGCCGTCGAGTCCGCGACGCCCACCGGCGGCGGACCCGGCGCATCCGGTGCGGCCGGGTTCGGCGACCTCCTGCGGTGGTTGGCCGACCAGGGCCTGGAGGTCGCCACCGGCGCCCCGGCCACCGGCGCCGACGACACGCGCACCGACACGTCCACCGACACGCGCACCGACACGTTCAGCGCCACGGTCACCGACACCGCCGTCGATCACGGCAGGCCCCGGACCTGTTCATGAAGGCCCTCCGCACGGGAGGCGCCGATCGCACGCCCGACCACGAGTCGTCAGGCACCACCCGATGCGGAGTTTCAGGGAGCATGACCCATGAGCACAACCGGCCCCCCGTCGGGGAGACCACCCCCGACGAGGTCGGCCTGATCCAGATCCGGCAGCCCGCGGGCCGCAGCAGCTACCGGATGATCTGCTTTCCGAGCTCACGGAACTCGCCGCTCTGCTACCTGGCCATGGCCGAGTTACTACTGCCCACCGTGGAACTGCTCATCGTCCAATACCCCTCCACGCTCTCCGAGGAGGACCTCGACCCGGAGGCGGGCTCCGCGCTCGCCGACAAGGTCTTCGAAGCCGTACGGGGCTGGGCCGACCGCCCGTTCGCCCTGTTCGGCCACCGTCTGGGAGCCGAGTTGGCCTACGCCGTCGGCTGCCGGCTCGAACGCGAGACGTACACGGCGCCCCTGACGCTGTTCGTCTCCGGACGGACCGCACCCGGCCACCGCGGCAGCCTCGGACCGCCCCAACTGGGCTGTCGTGTCGTCGCCCTGGCGGCCCGTCATGACCCGCGTGCCACACCGGCCGCCGTCGGGTCGTGGCGGCGCAGCACGTCCGGCGGGTTCGACCTGGAGGTCTTCCCCGGCGCCCAGGGGTACCTGAGGACATACCGCCGGGAGGTGGTCAACATCGTCCACGACCAGCTGATCTCGCTCGGTGAAGCGGACCCGGATTGACCCGGGTCCACGGCGTGAGCGACCGAATTCCCATCCCTGGTGAAGCTCGCGAACCCCGCGATCCACCCCCCTGAACGGGCCCGGCCCCCGGCCCGGCGGACCGCACGCCGCCCGGCAGTGGACCGGCCCAGAGGAAGGACATTGTGCGACCGATGACCGCGAAGATATGTGCAGCCGACTCGGTACGGACCATAGACGAGTTCGAACAGGACGCCCTCCGGGTGGCCGGGGCGATCCGCGAACGGGGCGTCGGCCTCGGTGACCGGGTCATGCTCAAGGCGGGCAACTCGGCGAGCTACGTGTGCGTCCTGTACGCGCTCATGCACGTCGGCGCCTCGATCGTCCTCGTCGACCAGCAGGAACATCAGGAGGAGACCCGCCGCATCGCCGTGCGTACCGGCGTGAAGGTCACCTTCGTCGACGACGACACCCCCATCTACCCGGACGCCGACCCCGTCCACCTGTACGAGCTGATGGTCGCCGTCGCCGACCATCAGCCCACCGAACCGGCCCTGTCCTTCGACGCCTGGGGCGACCTGCCCGACGGCCTCATCATGTGGACGTCCGGCTCCACCGGATCCCCCAAGGGCGTCGTGAAGTCCGGCGCCTCGTTCCTCCGCAACCTCCGGCGCAACGCCGACCAGGTCGGGCACCGCTCCGACGACGTGCTGATGCCGCTGCTGCCCTTCGCCCACCAGTACGGCCTGTCGATGGTGCTCATCGCCTGGCTCACCCGCTGCTCCCTGGTGATCGCCCCCTACCGCCGACTCGACCGGGCCCTGCGCATGGGCCGCGACGCCGGGGTGACGGTCATCGACGCGACGCCCTCCAGCTACCGCAGCATCCTCAGCCTCGTCACCCGCAAGTCCTCGCTGCGCGGCCACCTGGCCGACGTGCGGATGTTCTGCGTCGGCGCGGCCCCCCTCGACGCCCCGCTGGTGGAGCAGTACCGGACGGAGTTCGGACTGCCGCTGCTCGACAGCTACGGATCCACGGAGCTCGGCAACATCTCCTTCGCCACCCTGGACAACCCCGTCGCCTGCGGCCGGGCCATGGAGGGCATCCGGCTCCGGATAGTCGACGAGGACCGCCGCGAGCTGCCCGCGGGGCAGACGGGCGAGATCGAGGTCGACACCCCCGACGCCCTCGAAGGGCAGGTCGCGGACGACGGCACCATCGTGCCGGCCGACGCGACCGGCTGGCAGGCCACGGGTGACCTCGGCCACCTCGACGCCGGCGGCAACCTGCACGTCCTGGGACGCAAGTTCGCCGTCCACCGCATGGGATACACCCTCTACCCCGAACTCATCGAACGGAAGGTCGCCGCCGAGGGCTGCCCGACCCGGATCGTTCCCCTGCCCGACGAACTCCGCGGCTCCCAGCTGGTCTTCTTCGTCGAGGACGAGGACATGCGGGACGCCGGTCACTGGCGCGAGCGGCTGTGCGACCTGCTGCCGGTATACGAACAGCCCAACAAGGTAGTGGTGTTGGAGCGGTTCCCGCTGAACCGCAACGGCAAGGCCGACAAGAAGGCCCTCGCCGTGCTCGCCGCCCAGGTATGAGGACCATGACGGCGCGGTGAAGGCGCCCCCGCGTTCGCGCGGGGGCGCCTTCGTCCGTACGGGTCCCGCGCGCGGCGGGCTCCCCGGGGCGGATCAGTCGTCGTAGGGGAGTTCCACGGGCGCCAGCGAGTCGAAGAGGTCACCCGGACCGGGATTGTCCGGGTGCGTCGAACCCCCCAGGTGGTCCACCACGCCCCACACCGCGTTCAAGGCCGTCGTGACGGCGCCCTCCGCGAACCCGCCGGTCCACGACACGTCGTCGCCGCACAGGAAGAAGCCGCGTTGCCCGGCGGGCAGCCCGCGCTGCATGAACTGCGTGAACAGCCGTCGTTGGTAGCGGTACTGACCCGGCAGGTTCGCCTTGAACGCGCCCATGAAGTGCGGTTCGTTCTCCCAGGTGACGGTGAGTGGCTCCCCCCGAACATGCGACCGGATGTCCAACCCCGGGTAGATCGAGGCAAGTTGCCCGAGCAGGGCGTCGAGCCGTTCCGCCGGGCTCAAGGTGGCCATCTTCGACGAGTCGTCGTTCCACGTGTACGACAGGCACATCACGCCCGGCCGGTCCGGGCCGTCGTCGAACAGGTACACGCCGCGAGGCATCCGGTCGGTGAGCGTCATGCTCATCACCGGCAGCCCGGTGTCCGGGTCCACGTCGTGCCAGAACGGCCGGTCGGTGAGGACGAACAGCTTGGACGAGCCCATGTAGTGGGTCCGCTCCACCGCCGTCCAGAGCGGGGCGCTGAGCAGCCCCGGATCGGCCTCCACCCGGTTCAGCAGCGTCCACACGTGCGGGGTGTAGACCACGGCCGGGAACCGGTCCCGGCGACCCTCGACGTCGGTGATCGTGAACTCCGTGCCGTCGCGGTCGACGGTACGCACCCCCGGGCGGGCGGCCCCGCCGTGCAGGGAGGCCAGTGAGGTGCCCGCCGGCCAGTGCGCGAGCCGCGCCGGACGGTGTTCCCACAGCCCGCGGGGGACCTGCTGGGAGCCGCCGAGGACGGCCACCTGGTGGTCGTCGGCCTCCGTGTAGACCACGCGCAGGATCTCCAGCAGCGAGTTGGGGAAGTCGGTGTCCCAGCCGCCGGTGCCGAAACCGACCTGCCCGAAGATCTCCCGGTGGCGGAACGAGCGGAACGCCGAACTCGTCGCGAGGAAGCCGTGGAAGGACTGGTCGTCGAACTCCCGCACCAGCCGGCCCCACACGTGCTTGAGCGTCTCCACGTCGCGGCGCCGCACCGCGTCGCGCATCGTGGCCAGCTCGGCCCGCTCCTGGAGGGACTTCTCCCAGGCGGCGGCCACCTCCTGGTAGATGTCGGGGAGTTGCTCCGCGCCGCGCACGGTGTGGCGCACGCCGCCCAGGTCGATGAGGGTGCTCGGGGTGTGCGGCGACAGCGGGTTGGGGAACGGGCTGGTGCGCAGCCCCAGCAGGTCGATGTAGTGGAACAGGGCGCGGGCCGACCGGGGGAAGCGCATCGCGCCCATCTCCGCCACGCAGTCGGGCTGCCCCGGGAAGGCGACCGACCGCATCCGGCCGCCGAGCTGGCCCACCTCGTACACGACGGGGCGCAGGCCCAACCGCATCAGTTCGTAGGCGGCGGTCAGCCCCGCCATCCCGCCGCCCACCACGGCGACCGGCGTTCCGGCGCCGCCGGCCGGTAGGGAGCCCAGGCCCGCCGGGTGGCCGAGCCAGCCGTCGTAGGAGAACGGGAAGTCCGGCACGAGCATGGTGGTGGGAGCCGGGCTTGCTGATGTCATCTGGAGTACCTCTCGGGCCGGTGCGACATCGCTTCCAGGGAACCGGGGACGAGCCGGCGCGGCCGGGGACGCGGCACTCGGCCGTCCCGGCGGGAGGGATCCACGCGCCGTACGCCGTGCGCGGTCGGTCCGGTCCTCGCACGCTACGCAGCGGGCCCCGAACCGGACAACCCCTACCGACCCGGGTGCCCGGCCGTACCGGTGGCGCCGTACGGGGTGCCGTGCCCGGTGGCGTCCCCGGCAGCCGAGGTGCGTTGGGCGGGGACGGTGATCGCGGTCACCACCAGGCCGCGGTGCGCGAGCCAGCGACCGGTGAACGTCGTCACCGGCCGGCCGTCGGGGTCGGTTCCCGGACGTAGGACGCGGGCCCGGAACGTGCCGCTCAGCAGGCCGGTCGGGGTGTCCTCGCCGTCGTCGGTGCGGAAGGAGAGGGCGGCGTCCTCGAAGTCCAGCTCGGTGCCCACCAGCGGGTACCAGGTCTTGTACACGGCCTCCTTGGCGCTGAACAGCAGCCGGTCCCGGCACGGCCCGGCCGCCCCGAACGACGGGGTGCGCGCCCAGGCGAGTTCCTGGGGCAGGGCGATCGACTCCAGTACTCCCCGGGGCAACGGCCGGTCGGGCTCGGCGTCGATGCCGACCGCCATCAGGTCGGTGTCCCGGGCGAGGACGGCGGCCCGGTAGCCGGCGCAGTGCGTCATGCTGCCCACCACGCCCGCCGGCCACTGGGGCACGTTGCGCCTACCGGGCAGGACCGGCGTCGGCGGCAGCCCGAGGGCGGCCAGCGCGCGGCGGGCGCAGCCCCGTACGGTGGTGAACTCCTCCCGCCGCTCCTGCGTGGCGGTCGCCACCAGGGCGGCCTCCTCGGGGTGGAGCACCGCGGCGGCGTCCGGCCCGAAGGACTCGCTCGCGCGGACGCCTTCGGGCAGCAGGGTCCCGATCACTTCCCGTCCTCCCCGCCGGTGTGGGGGAGGATCTGCCGCAGCAGACCCCGGGGGTGGCCCCGGCGGCGCCACTCGCGCGGGTAGCCGATGGACACCTCCTCGAAGCGCACCCCGTCGTACCAGGTGGTTCGGGGTATGTGCAGGTGCCCGTAGACCACGGCGGCGGTGCGGAACCTGCGGTGCCAGTCGGCGGTGAGCACGGTGCCGCACCACTGGGCGAACTCCGGGTGCCACAGCACGTCCGTGGGTTCGCGCACCAGCGGGAAGTGGTTGACCAGGACCAGGGGGACCGTCGGGTCGTGGGCTTCGAGCCGGCTCAGGGTGTGCGCGACCCGGGCCCGACACCAATCGTCCCGGGTCGGGTACGGGTCGGGGTGCAGGAGGTACTCGTCCGTGCAGACGACGCCCGCCTCGTGCGCCCGTGCCAGGGACTCCTCCTTGGTCCGGGTGCCCGCCACCCGGAAGGTGTAGTCGTACAGCAGGAACAGCGGGGCGACCGCGACCGGCCCGCCCGGCCCCTCCCACAGCGGCCACGGGTCCTCGGGCGTGACGACGCCCAGGGCGCGGCACATGTCGACGAGGTGCCGGTAGCGCCGTTCGCCGCGGGCCTGGACCGGGTCCTCGCGCGGGGTCCACAGCTCGTGGTTGCCCGGGGCCCACACCACCTTGGCGAACCGTTCGGCGAGCAGGCGCAGTGCCCACTCGATGTCCTCGGTCAGTTCGCCGACGTCGCCGGCGACGATCAGCCAGTCGTCCGGGTGGGTGGGGCGCAGGGATTCGGTGATGGGCCGGTTGTCGGCCATCCCGATGTGCAGGTCGCTCACCGCGAGCAACCGGGGACCGGGTCCGCCGGCGGACGCGGGTCCGCCCGGCTCGCCGGCCCCGTCGGCGGGATCAGGCAGTATGTGCGACATCAATGTCCCAACTGACCGGCAGGTCTTGGCGGCGCGTGATGTTGATCTTGCGGTAGACGCGGGTGAGGTGCTGTTCCACGGTACTGACGGTGATGAAGAGCTTCGCCCCGATCTCACGGTTCGTGTACCCGTGCGCGGCCAGTGCCGCCACCCGCCGCTCGGCGTCCGTCAGGGGGGCCGCCGCCGCGCTCGGCCGCGACCGTACGGGGCTCGGCATGGGTGCGGGCACGGCCCGCTGGGGCACGCTCAGCACGGGCTGCCCGGTCCGGGGGCGGTGGGTGACCTCGCGCGCCCCGCGGACCTCGGCGATCCGCCCCGCCCGGCGGGTGCAACTGCGGCCCTGGGCCGTGTCGCCGAGCTGTTCGTACACCGTCCCGAGGTCGGTCAGCGCCCGGGCCAGCTCGTGGGAGTCGCCCTCCTCCTGGAACAGCGTCACGGCCCGCTCCAGCAGTACCGGCCGGTCGGCCGCCGGCCGGGCGGCCGCGAGGACGCGCAGCGCCATGCCGCGCACCCGCGGTCCGGCTTCCCGGGCGAGCTGCTCCCTGGCGAACTGTTCCGCCTGGTCACGGTTGCCGAGGGCCAGTGAGGCCTCCGCCATCCCGACGCGCCAGGGCGCCAATCCCTCCCGGTCCATGTCCCACTCGCGCATCAGCCGGCCGCAGGCCATGAAGTCGGTCAGCGCGGCGTGATGCCGGCCGGTGGCGAGCCGGTGACCTCCACGCGCGTAGAGGTAGTGCAGCCCGTAGCGCGTCAGCAGCATCTGCTCCGGTACCGGGTGGTTGTCCACGAGGGCCGCCGCCGCCTCGTGGTCGCCCAGGGCGGTCCGTGCCTCGATGAGGGCGGACAGCGGCATGCCGATCCCCACGCCCCAGCCGTGCGGGGTGAGCTGTTCCATCGACTGCGCCGCCAGGCGCCGTGCCAGGTCCGGCTCCCCGCGGCGCAGCGCCATGTGTGCGCGCATCGCCTGCATGACGGCCGTCCAACCGGGCGCGTCGTGCTCGGAGGCCTCGTCCAGCAGGCGGTCCGTCCACAGGATGGCCTCGCCCAGCCGCTCCGAGTACAGCAGGGTCAACAGGCACGCCCGTATCGTGACGTGGCTGTCCTCCGTGAGCCGGGTGCCGGCGAGGATCTGCTCGGCGATCTCGGTGTGTTCCTCGTCCGCCGCCGCCCGCTCCCGGTGACCCGGGCCGGTTCCGGTGCTCAGGACGCCCTGTAGGACCCGGATCCCGGTCATCGCGCAGTCCTCGGGGGACTCCGTCGGGGACGGGGTGGCGGCCGGTCCGAGCGCACGGTCCAGCCGGTCCAGCCGGTCCAGCAGCGTGGGGTAGGTGGAGGCCAACATCACTCGTACGTCACGCAGTTGACGGGTCAGTCCGGGCTCGGACGGATGCGGCATGCCATCGAGGGCGTGCTCGATGGCGATCGACGCGTCATCGATCCAGCCGTTCCACAACAGGTCGCCGACGAGCCGCAGGGAATCGGTGACGGGCAGCGTCCCCTCCCGCAACGCGGCGTTCAGCGGCTGGAGTTCCTGCGCCCAGGCGGACGGGTTGACCCGCCAGATGAACTTGGCCATGCTCGCCCGGAGCCGCAGCCGCTCCCGCTCGTCGGGAGAGCACTCCTCCGCCAGCCGCAGGCACCGCACAGCGAACTCGACCCGCTGGGAGGCGAGCGCCGTGTGCGCGGCCGCGCTCAGCACCCCGGGCACCCACTCCTCGTCGGGAACGGCCGGACCGTTGCCCAGCAGGTGCGAGGCGACGGCCATCGGGGCCGCCCCGGCCTCGTACAACAGCCCGGCCGCGCGCCGGCGCAGCGGGACGAGCGCGTCGTCGGCCAGGCTCTCCCGTACGGCGGTGCGCACCGCGCCGTGCCGGAACCGCTCGCCCTGCAGGATCCCCGCGTCGCCGAGGGCGGCCACGACCTGGCCCACCGTGCGCTCGTCCGTCTCCACCAATCGGGCGAGCAGCGGCCGGGCGGCGGCGCTGCCCAGCAGGGCGATGCCCTGAGCGACGCGCAGGCCCTCGGCTCCGGTCCGGTGGACGCAGATCAGCGCGTTCTGCAGGAACTGTTCACCGGCGGGGAACGACCCGTCGACCGGTTCCGTCGCGCGCCGGCGGTGGACCCGGTCGTCCAGGAGGCTGTGGACCAGCAGCGGGTTGCCGCCGGTCGCCATGTGCAAGGACGAGGCCAGGCGGGTGGTGTGCGACGGGCCGGTCGCCGCGTCGCCCGTGCGGGCGGCCCGGCCGGCCCGCTGGACGAGCAGGGCTTCCACCCCGTGTGCGGTGAGCGGGCCCAGCCGCAGGCGCAGCCCCTCGACCTGGCGGAGCAGTTCTTCCAGGACGTGCGGAGCGTCCGCCCCCGCGTCGGGGCCGCACGTCACGACTAGCGCGAGGCTCCCGGCCGTGGCGCGCGCCCGACCCAGGGCGTACAGGAGGCACTGCAACGACTGGGGGTCGGCGTACTGCACGTCGTCGACGGCGATCAGGACGGGGCCGTGCGCGGCGAGACCGGCGAGTCGGGCGTGGAAGGCCATGAGGGTCTGCGCGGGGACGAGTTCCTCGGCGCCGGCCGGTCCGTGGAGGGCGAGCGGGCCCGCGGCTTCGCGCGTGTCCCGCAGCAGCTCCTCCACCACGCCGAAGGGGATGTGTCGTTCGGAGGGGGAGGTCACGGCGCTCAGGAGGCGGATGCCCGATTCGGCCGTGGGTTCCAGCACGCGATGGAGCAGTGCCGTCTTGCCGGAGGCGACCGGACCGCTGATGACGGCGATCCGGCCGGGTCTGGAGGGGTCGTCGGGGGCGGCCCGGCGCGCCGTTCCGTACCCGGCTCCGTGAGCGGCGCTGTGGGCCCGGGCGGCGCCGGTCACCCAGGCGGTCAGCTTGGCGATCTGTTCATCCCGCTCGACCAGCATGGCTGTAGAAGCCTCCCCTGAGATTCGGAGCGACACATCTCGGTCCTGTGGCAAGACATGGCTATTCCATGGAGTCCCGCTGGGGGGAAGTGGTGCCCGGGGAGCGCGTGGAATTCTGCGCTCGCCGTCGGTCAAACGGCAGGCCGGTTCTTCCCGTTCGGCAGGTCCGATCAAACTCTAGCAACACTCGACCGGCCTTCCTGCGGGCTCCGTTTTGAATGACACGCGGCCAAGCGGCCGTTGGTTCAGGTGAATCGGGGAAAAACCTCGTGGCGGTATCGGGAACCTCAAGGAAACCTCAAATGCTCATTGCTCAACCTTTACGGCTCTAGGGGTCGCCGCGCGCAGAATAGGGGTCGGAGACGGTGGAGGAGCCGCCGTGGGCGCTCGTTTAATGGTGGGGTGCGGGCCTTTGGCGGCCCGTCGGAAGAGACGAGCCGCCCGCCTCGCGGGGCCGGGGTCGAGAGGGCACATGACGACGAACCTCACGGGGAAAGTGGCCGAGTTGCGCGAGCTGCGCGAGGAGGCGCGGCGCGGGCCGAGCGATCGGGCGACGGAGGCGCAGCACGCCAAGGGCAAGCTGACGGCCCGGGAGCG
>NZ_JANFAK020000158.1 GCF_024721315.2 Streptomyces sp. Isolate_45 | reverse complement strand
ACTACCACCGCCAGGTGGGCGGCTACTACGGCGGCCCCCACCGCATCTGACGGGGCACCACCCGAGCGTCCGGGGCCCCCGCGCGCGAGCCCGCCCTCGCCGGCCCCCGGCCTCCGCGCCGAGCCGGACCCTTCGCCCTTCCCCTACTCCGCCCACCGCACGCCGAGTTCGGCGAGCGCCGCGAGCTGGTCGGCACTCAGCCGGTCCCGCCGCGTCTTCTGGTTCATGAGCCACACCCCGGTGCGGTGTACGCCGCCGTCGGGGAGGCGCTCGACGTGCGCGCGCGCCGGTACGCCGCCCCCTTCCCTCCGCACGTACTGTGCGAGGGCTTCGAGGCCCCTCAGGAAGGCCGCGCGGCCGGGAGCGGCCGCCGCCGGCTTCGAAGGGGTCCTGCGGGCCCGTACGGCCGCCTTCACCCCCAGCTCCCCGAGCCTGCGCCGCTGCTCCCCGGTCAGCCGGTTCCAGTCACGACGCTGCGTGGCGAGCCAACGTCCGATGTCGTCGCCGTGCCGGGTGACCCCCGGCACGATGTCGTCGAGCCGAGCCCCCGCCGCCAGCGCTTGTCGCAGGTAGGTGTGGTGGCGTTGCCAGTCGACGGTCCATCCCAGCGCACCCGGGTTCCAGTCCGGATCGACGGCTACCAGCTCGGCCTCCCGCCGGCGGGCCCGGACCGGGTCCTTGCCGAGCCCGCCGGGCCGGCGGATGTTGGTGAGCCACTGCCCGACCCGCCTGTCGAGGGAGGTGGCGTGCCGCGGGGCGGCCAGGGTGCCGTGGAGCTCGTGGTAGGCGCGGGCCGCGGCGAGGTTCTCCGCGAAGCCCGCGTCCGCGGTGTCCCACACGATGCCCAGTTCCTCCAACTCGGCCGCCCGCCCGCCGCTCATGGTCCCGCCCCGGTACGCACGCCGCTGGTCGGAAACCCACCTCCCGAGCGGGTACGCGCCCTCGAAGTGCTCGTACGGAACCTCCAGGTGCCGCTCCCGCTCCCGGTACCGGTACGCGGCCTCGGCCCCCCGGCGCCAGTCGACGCGCTCGGTGTCGATGACCTGGTAGGTGATCCACTTCGCGATCAGCGCCGGATCCCTGGGGACGGCGAAGCGGAGCAGGAGCCGGTCCTCCTCCTCACCCTCGGCGGGCGCCGACCCGATCGGAAGCGACGGCCGCACGACCCGCCTGCGGGGTTCCTGCGGAACCGCGAGCATTTCCACGGCCCGTTCGTCGTGGGCCCGAAGGCCTTGCAGAACCCGGATCAGCGGGCGGTAGGACCGGGAGGACAGCATGTCCTCCGGCCTTTCCCCCGCGGCCAGGAAGACGGGCACGATCAACGTGGCGGTCTTCCCCTCCCCGGGCCGCTGCCGCAGAGCCCGGCCGATCGCCTGCACGATGTCGACGGCGGACCCCCTGGGGTCGATCAGCGCGACGGAGTCCGTGGCCGGGATGTCGACACCCTCCCCCAGGACCCGACAGTTGGCGAGCACGGCCCGGTCGGCCCGCCGCCCGAAGTCACCGAGAACGGCCTGCCGGCGCTCGCTCCCGTGCTCCCCGCACAGCCACCCCGACCACACCCGATCGGCGTGCCGCACGGGATCCACCTGACGCAGCCGGGCCGCGACCCGGCCCAAACCCTCCGCGAAGGCCTGCGCCTCGACCGTCCGGTGATGGAAGGAGATCGTCGTCCTCAACCCGTGCGCGGCCATCGTCTCCAGCAGCGCCGTCTGCAGGGCGGCGAGCCGCTCACCCCGCAGCCGCTCCGCGTAGCGCTCCTCGCCCACCAGCCGGTCCGGCGTGACCTCGGGATCGGTCAGCTCGACCACGACGACCTGGTACTTCGCCAGCAGCTTCCGCGAGATCGCCGACGCCAGCGACAACTCGTGGACGACCGGCCCGAACACGCTCTCATCGTCCATCGAGCACGCGAGCTCCCTCGGCAGCCGGTCCCACACCCTGCGGGTCGGCCCGGCCGTCTCACCGTCCACCACCTCCTGCTGCGCCTCGTACAACTCCAGCTCCGCCCCGCTCCGGGGCGGGCGCTCGGCCCAGACCCGAGGCGTCGCGGTCATGTACAGCCTGCGCATGGCCGGGACGACCTCCTGGCGGTGCACGTCCGCCCACGCCTTCCCCGCCGACCCGGACGTACGGTGCGCCTCGTCCACCACCACCAGGTCGAACACGTCCATCGGCAACCCGTACTCGCCCCGGTGCGCCTCGGCGACGACGCCGAGGGACGCGTAGGTGGCGTAGACGGTGACCTGCCCGCGGCCGTGCCACAGCCCCAGCTGCGGCGCCGACGTCGTCGAGCGGACCCCCAGGCCCGACAGGGTCGGGTCGTTCTCCAGCGAGCACACCGCGACCGCCGGCCCGTCGTGCCCGGCGAGCCGCCACTCCCGCACCGTCTGGGTCAGCAGGTCCAAGGTCGGCAGCAACACCAGCACCCGCCCGTGCCGCGCCAACCGCATCGCGGCGGCCGCGGCGATGAACGTCTTCCCGGTTCCGCACGCGGCCACCACCGTGGCCCGCAGACCCGCCTCCGGAATCCGCTTCCCCGGCGGAATGTCCAGCCCCCGAACGATCGCTTCGACGGCTTCTTCCTGGTGGGGACGCAAGGTGATCGTGCGGGTCTGCGGCATGGAGGCTCCGTCGCTACGGTGCGGCCCGAGGCCGTATCGGACGGCTGCGGGCTTCGCGGTCAAGGTCGACTGTCCCATCCGTAGCCGGCTGCGGGCCACGAGCCCCTCCCGCGGTCACGGTCGTGGTCAGGCGCCCGGCCGCCGTCGAGCGAGCGGGGGTGCGCCGTACCCGGGCAAGCGGCGGCCTGGTTGTCGCCCCGGCACGGACCGAGGCTGGGGTCACCACCCACCCCGCAGGGACACGTCGGAGCAGGCCCCTGCCCCGGCACGACGGACAGGACCCCTCCCCTTGACTCCCCCCGACACCACCAGCCCCGCCGTACTCGAACAGCTACGGCGCCGGTCCGCCGACCGCGAGCGGTCCCGCATCCTGTTCACCGGCGCGACCATCGTCACCATGGATCCCGACCTCGGTGTCCTCCACGGCGCGGACCTGCTCGTCGAGGGCGCGACCATCACCGCGATCGGCACCGACCTGAGCCCGGACGGCGCCGTGGTCGTCGACGCCACCGGCACCGTCCTCGCCCCCGGCTTCGTCGACACGCACCGACACGCCTGGCAGAGCCAGCTGCGCCGGACCATGCCGGACGTCGACGACCTCGGCGCCTACGTGACGTCCACCCTCGCCGGCCACGCCACCGTCTACCGGCCCCACGACATGTACGTCGGCACCAGGCTGGCCGCACTGACGGCGATCGACAGCGGCATCACCTGCATGCTCGACTTCTCCCACAACTCGCGCACCCCCGAGCACTCCGACGCCGCCGTCCAAGCCCTCGTCGACACCGGCATCCGAGGCGTGCACGCCTCCATGGGCCCGCACTTCGGTGATTGGGACCACCAGTGGCCCGGCGACCTGGCCCGCCTCAAGGAGCGCCACTTCGCCGGCGACGACCAACTGCTGACCCTGCGGCTGGCAGCCCTCGCCACCGACGCGATAGCCGGCCAGGCCCTCGCCTACGGACCCGAACTCGCCCGGATCGCACAGGACTTGGGGATCGGAGTGAGCGTGGACGCCGTCTTCGGGACCGCCTCCTCCGAGGCCGTCCTGAGGTGGGCGAAGGCCGGCCTCCTCGGCCCGGACCTCACCCTCATCCACGCCACCGGCCTGACCCCGTCCGCGTGGCGGGCGATCGGGGACAGCGGCACGACCATCGCCCTGGCCCCGACCTCCGACGCCCAGATCGGTCTGGAGACGGCGATCCCCGCGATCGACGAGGCCCTCTCGGTCGGGGTGCGCCCGGGCCTGAGCATCGACGTCGAGGTGGCGCTGGCCGGCGACATGTTCACGCAGATGCGGGCACTGCACACCATCCAGCGGATGCGCGCCGTCAACGCCGTCCACGGCACCGACCGACAGCCGGTCCGCATCACCACCCACGACGTCCTGGACTTCGCCACCCTCCAGGGCGCCCGCACCAACGGCCTGGCGGACGTCACCGGCTCGCTCACCCCGGGCAAGAAGGCCGACCTGCTGGTCATCCGGGCCGAGGACCTCAACAACATGCCGCTCAACGATCCGATCGGCACCGTCGTCCTGGGCTCCGACGCCCGCAACATCAGCGCCGTCCTCGTCAACGGCGTCGTACGCAAGTGGAACGGCCAGGTCCTCGACGTCGACCTGCCCGCCCTGCGCGACGAGGTCCACGCCTCACGGGAGTACGTGCTCCACACCGCCGCCGCCTGACCCGGACGCCATCCCCGTCCGTCCGTCCATCGACTACCTCGACGACCTGGGCTTCTGGGCGTACGGCGAATTCCGGGACGGCACCCTGCACCACGCCGGATACCGCTTCACCCACCGCTGACCACACGGCACGACACGGCACGACACCGCACGGGCGCTGCCGTGATCCGGTCAGCGTTCCGTCGCGGAACCCTGGTGGCGCGTGGCGTGAAGGCTCCCGAGCAGGGCGAGCGCCTGGGCACCGGGGCTGTCCGGCTCGGCCTGGTAGACCACCAGTTGCTGACCCGGGGCCCCGCGCACGTCGAACGTCTGGAAGGTGAGCGAGAGCGGCCCGACGTCGGGGTGGAGGAGCTGCTTGCCGTCACGGGTCTTGCCGTACACGGTGTGCGAGGACCACAGGGCGGCGAACTCCTCGCTCTCCCCGGCCAGGGAGCCGACGAGGTCGTGCAGGTTCCGGTAGTGCGGGTCGAGGCCGGCGGCGTGGCGCAACGCGGCAACGACCGCCTCGGCCGCCCGTTCCCACCGGGTGAAGAAGCTCCGGGCGGCCGGATCGAGGAACGTCATCCGTGCCAGGTTGTCCACGCTCTCGAACGGCGAGAACAGGGCGTCCGCCAGCGCGTTCGACGCCAGGAAGTCGGTGGCCGGGTTCAGGACGAACGCCGGGGCGTTCGGGTACCCGTCCAGCAATTGCCGCAGCGCGGAACCGACCGTCTCCCGGGGCCGCGGCCGCACACCTTCCGGTACGGTGCCGGCCAGTCGGAACATGTGTTCCCGCGCCTCGTCGTCCATCCGCAGGGCGCTGCTGATGGAGTCGAGGATCTGTGGGGAGGGGCTGCGCTCGCGGCCCTGTTCGAGACGGGCGTAGTAGTCGCTGTTCATCCCGGCGAGGACGGCGACCTCCTCCCGCCGCAGCCCAGCCACCCGGCGGGCGCCGTAGGAGGCCAGCCCGACGTCACCGGGCCGCAGGCGGGCGCGGCGAGCGCGCAGGAAGTCTCCGAGATCGTTGCTGGTCACCCCCCGAGGCTAGGCCGCCGCCCCACGACGTGCCTGGGTGCGCCGCACCCGGGCACGCCTGCCGCGTCAGGTGGACGCCGACCCCGACCCCGACGCTGCCACCGATCAGTCCCCGGTCGTCCCGTCGAGCAGCTCGCGCAGGATGTCCAGGTGGCCGTTGTGGCGGGCCGTTTCCTCGGTGAGGTGGAGCAGGATCCAGCGCAGATCGACGTGGAGGCCGCTGCGGACGGGCCGTCGGGCCTTTTCGTCCAGGCCGTTGCCGGCGACCAGCTCGCGGTAGCGGGCGCTCTGCGCGGCGTACTCGTCGAGCAACTGCGGGAGCGGGAAGTCGACGGCGATGCGCATCTCGCGGTCGGGGTCCTCATCGGTCCAGGGGCCCCCGTCCTCCTCGCCGAGGAACACCACCTGGAACCAGTAGTACTCGACCCAGCGGAGGTGGTTGATCAAACCGCTCATGGTCATCAGGGGTGAGCCGGGTAGGAGCGCCTTGCGCGCGTTCTCCGCGGAGACGCCGGCGCACTTGGCGCGGGCGGTGTCACGTGTGTAGTCGAGGAACGTGGTGAGCTGGGTGCGCTCGTCCCACGCGGGCGGCGTGTCGCTGATTCTGGTCATCGCCCGAAGCGTCCCCGATCGGCTCGGACGAGTCGAGGCATTTATCGATCACGGACCCGGGCCCCGGTGGTCGGTCAGGTCGGTGTGCCGGCGAGGAGGGCGAGCAGGCGGTCCCAGTGGCGCCGCGACCCCGAGGAGTTGAAGGCGTGGGTGTCGGACATGGTGAAGCCGTGGACGGTGCCGGGGTAGATCTCGGTGGTATGGGCGACACCCGCGGCGTCCAGGGCCTCGTGGAGGGCGCCGAGCGTCTCGGGGGTCATGTCGCCCTCGGCGAGGCCGAGGTGGACCCGGGCGGTGATCCGGGGGAACAGGTGGTGCGGGCTGTCGGGCGCGGCGGTCACCAAGGGGCTGGGGTGGAAGCCCGCGACGGCGGCCACCTGATCCGGGTGGGCCGCTGCCGTACGCATCGCCAGGGCCGCGCCCATGCAGTACCCGATCACGGCGACCGGTCCGGGATCGACCTCGGGCCGGGTGGTGAGGAACCTCAGGTACGCGTCGGCGTCGCGCAGGATCCGTTCGGTGGTGTGCGCCTCGATGAAGGGCATCAACCGGCCGATGACCTCGGGCCGGTTCTCCTTCCCGATGTACGCGGGAAGCTCGATCACCGGTGCCGGGCCGTGCCGGTGGTAGAGGTGGGGAAGGAGCACGTAGTAGCCGTGTTCGGCCAGCTCACGGGCCTTCCCCTCCAGCTCGGGCCGGGTGCCGAAGGCGTCCGCGTACAACAGCACGCCAGGGTGCCGCTCGCCGTCGTCGGGGAAGGCGGCGAAAGCGTCGGCCCGACCGTCGGGAGTGGGAATCTGCAGAGTCTCGGTGGGGATGGCGGATCTTCCTTCCGTGAGTTCACTCGGTCACATCAATTGTTCGTGACACCAACGATGTCGGCACGGCTGAACGTATATCGTTGGTCGGACTAACGCAACGGGTAGGATCGGCGCCATGGTCAGAGCCGAACCCGTGGACACGCCCGACGGCGAAGGCCCCGAGACGCCCGACAGGCTGCGTCGACGGGCGAGCCGACTGTTGTCACAGCTGTCCGCGCGCTCGGACCGGCTCATCACCGAAGGGCTGGCCCGGGCCGACGGCCGCAAGTGGCACTACGCCGTACTCGCCTCACTGGAGGATCACGGGCCGGGCAGCCAAGCGACCCTGAGCCGGCGCACCGGCATCCACCGCAGCGACATGGTCGGCGTGCTCAACGAACTGACCGAACGCGACCTCGTCGCGCGGGCGCCGGACCCCGACGACCGTCGCCGCAACGTCATCACGATCTCCGCCGGTGGCCGCCGGCACCTGCGCCGCCTCGACAAGGTCCTGGACGACCTCCACGACGAACTGCTCGCACCGCTGAACCCGGCCGAAGGCGCCGAGTTCGTACGACTGCTCACCCGCCTGCTGGACCACCATGCCGGCCCCCCCGACCCGGCGTAGCGGATCCGCGGGGCCCTCGGGGGGTATCCCCTCGGGGATCGCGGGACGCCGTCCGATCGGCGGCCCGACGTACGGACCAGTGGTGCCGGCAGCGGCCACACGAGGAGGATCCTGTGCCATCGCCCTGCGACCCCGAGTACGCTCCCCCCGGCGATGTGGGTGCGGCGCTCATGATGATCGACTCGCGGCTCAAAGCCGTGTACGACGGCAGGACCGAGACCGACCCCGAACAGCGGGCGTTGATCGACCAGCTCGCCGGATCCATGGACGCCGAGGGAGTCCGTGACCTGCTGGACGGCGCGTGCACGCTCATCTACATGTTCATGACGTGGCTGCGCAAGGCGCACGAGGACCAGGACAAGGACGTCATCGAGTACGTGGTGCCGAACCTGGTGGCCTCGCTGCGCGCGATGCCCAGGAGCGTCCGCCCGGAGACCGTCCCCACCATGGCTGGCATGGTCATCGCCGCGGGCACCGACCTGAGCCCCAACCTGTGGCGCCGGCAGTACGGAGACTGGACCCAGGCCGAGATGAACCCCCTGGAGGCCACGGCCTTCCTCCTCGCGGAGCACATCAACAGGATCACCGATGACCGCGACTTCGCCACTCGCCTGATCGCCAGGGCGCTGTCCGCCACGGACCAGGACTGACATCCCGCTTCGGCCCGCCGGGCCGCCGCGCCGAAGGGGGACGGGGAAAGACAAAGGCAGGGAGATGCTGCTCTCCCTGCCCCTCCAACGTATAGCGCACCGGGGGGCTTGCGGCAAGGCCCGGGTGGTGGCGGAGAATCGTCAGCCGCTACTTCCTCTACAAGCAGGCCCTGTTGGGGGAGGCGGAGCGCCTCGTGCGGGCCGAGGTGCTCGCCGAGAAGGAGGACGCCTTCTACCTCTGATCTTGGCCAGTGCTCCGCCCTTTAGGGCGGGGGTGAAGGCCATCCTTGGAGCGGAGGCGCGAAGCGCCGGAGTTCGCTGCGCCTCCGCCGTGACGGTCAGACGGGTCGCTTCTGGTTCTCGATGTACTGCTTGACCACGGTCAGTGGTGCACCGCCGCAGGACCCGGCGAAGTAGGAGCCGGACCAGAAGTGTCCGCCCCACAGGTACAGGCGTACGTGCGCGTCGTACTCCTTGCGCAGCATCCGAGCGGACACTCCCTTGAGGGAGTTGACCAGCTTCGAGAGCTGGACCTTCGGGGGGTAGTGCACGAGCAGGTGCACGTGGTCTTCCTCGCCGTTGAACTGCTTCAGCTCGGCCTCGAAGTCCGCGCACACCTCACGCATGATCTCTTCGCACCGCGTCAGCATGGCGTCGGTCATGGCCTTGCGCCGGTATTTCGTGACGAAAACCAAGTGGACGTGCAGGTTGTGGACGACGTGGCGGCCTGTGCGTACATCGGGATTAGGGCTCCATCGTGGTGACATAAACCAAAGGGTATGGTGATCGACGTGCAGCTTCGGTACAGCTTCCGTGTGTACCCGAGCGCCGGTCAGCGCATGGCGTTGGCGAGGGCGTTCGGGTGTGCTCGGGTTGTCTTCAACGACGCCCTTCGGGCCCGTGAGACCGCCCGAGCCGCCGGGCTTGCGTTCATCCCGTCCGGCGAGCTGTCCAAGCAGCTCACCACCTCGAAGAAGACCCCCGAGCGGGCATGGCTCGCCGAGGTGTCATCAGTCGTGTTGCAGCAGTCCCTGCGGGACCTGGACACCGCCTACAAGAACTTCTTCGACGGTCTCAAGGGCAAGCGACCCAAGGTGGGACCGCCCCGGTCCAAGTCCCGCAAGGACACCCGGCAGTCGGTCCGCTTCACCGCCAACGCCGGATGGAAGATCACGACAGGAGGGAAGCTCCGGCTCCCCAAGGTCGGTGACGTGCCGGTTCGCTGGTCTCGCTCCCTGCCGTCGGTTCCGTCCACGGTGACCGTGGTCAAGGACAGCGCGGGCCGGTACTTCGCGAGCTTCGTGGTTGAGACCGAGCCCGAGGCGCTGGCCGCGACGGACAACGTGGTCGGCATCGACCTGGGCCTGACCCACTTCGCGATCTTGTCCGACGGTACGAAGATCGACAGCCCGCGCTTCCTGCGCCGGGCCGAGAAGAAGCTGAAGAAGGCGCAGCAGGATCTCAGCCGCAAGGCCAAGGGATCGAAGAACCGGGCGAAAGCCCGGATCAAGGTTGCCCGCGCCCATGCACGGACCGCCGATGCGCGGCGCGAGTTCCACCACCAGCTCTCCACGAAGATCATCCGCGAGAACCAAGCGGTTGCAGTGGAAGACCTGGCGGTCAAGGGACTCGCCCGCACCCGTCTCGCGAAGTCCGTGCACGACGCCGGATGGTCGGCGTTCACCACGATGCTGGAGTACAAGGCCGCCAAGTACGGCCGGACTCTCATACGCATCGGACGCTTCGAGCCCACGTCTCAGGTGTGCTCGCAGTGCGGCGTCAAGGATGGCCCCAAGCCCCTCCACATCCGTGAGTGGACGTGCGGCGCGTGCGGGGCCGTCCTTGACCGGGACATCAATGCGGCGGTCAACGTCGCCCAGGCGGCCGGACTGGCCGTGTCAGCCTGCGGAGCGCGGGTAAGACCGGGACTCGTCCCGGCACAGCGCGAAGAAACAGGAACCCACCCGAAGGTGAGCCGGGCATCCGGCAGCCAGGCAGGAATCTCCGTCCTTTAGGGCGGAGAGGATGTCAACTCACGTTCCAGGAACTCCACGACGCCGTGCGCTCGCACCGGGTCGACGACCTGCTCATCCGGCGGCGCAAGGAGGCGTTCCGCTCGTACCACGCGCTCACACCGCCCCGGGTGCTCACCTCGGACGGCGAGGCCCTCACCGGGGCGTACCGGCGCGACGACGCGCCGGCCGGCGCGCTGATCGGCGTACCGGTGTCCGCCGGGACCGTCGAGGGACGGGCCCGCGTCATCCTCGACATGGCGGAGGCCGATCTCGAAGCGGGCGACATCCTGGTCACCACGTTCACGGACCCCAGCTGGTCGCCGCTGTTCGTCGGGATCGCGGGCCTGGTGACGGAAGTGGGCGGCCTGATGACCCACGGCGCGGTGATCGCCCGGGAGTACGGCTTGCCGGCCGTCGTGGGCGTCGAAGGGGCCACCCGCCTGATCCGGGACGGGCAGCGGATCCGCGTACACGGAACCGACGGGTACGTCGAAATCCTGCCGTGACCGCCCCACGGCCCGACCCGCCGGCCGGACGCGCACCCCACCGGGGCATGACCCGGGCGGGGCGCGCGTCCGCCCCGCGGTGGACACGGTCCGCCGCGGCGGACGATGCGCGGCCGCCGTGTCCACGACCAACATGTGGGTCATGACCACAGCGACCGCTCCGCTGCCCGCCGCCGTCCCCGCGCCCCCCTGGGCCCGCCGCGCCGCCCACGCCATCGCCCTGTGCGCCGTCCCGTCCGGCCTCTGGCGCATCGCCATGGCGTCCGGTGTCCACGTCGGCTACAGCGACCAGGTCCTGCGGGACGTCTACGACATCCCGGGCTGGGGCATCGCGTACGTCGTCGGCCTCTCCGTCCTCGCCGAACTGGCCGCCCTGTTCCCGCTGCTCCTGGTCGGCGACCGGTGGCGGCCGATGCGCCCCCGGGCCCTCGCCGTGCTCTCCTGGACGGCCTCGGTCGTTCTGCTGCTGGTGGCACTGGGGCAACTCGTGGTCGTCTTCGCCCCGCTGTTCGCCATCCCGCCCCTGATGACGGCGGTGACCTGGTCGTACACGAAGCGACAGCGACAGCGGTGGTGACAGCGATGGTGACAGCGATGGTGACCGCGATGTGATCGCCCCGTCCCTCAGTGACCGCGGTGGGCGTTGAGCCGGGCGGCCTGGCGCGTCAGGTGGTCGCGCTCGGCGAGGTTGGATGCCTTGTGGGCCGCCTCGGCGTACAGCCGGGCAGCCGTCGCCCGGTCGCCGTCGCGTTCGTGCAGGTACGCCGCCACCGCCGAGTACCGGGGCAGCGAGGCGTCCAGCGTCGCGAGAGCCGCCAGTCCCGCGCGCGGCCCGTCGGCCTCCCCGACGGCGACCGCGCGGTTGAGCCGTACCACCGGGCTGTCGGTGAGGCGCGCGAGCTCGTCGTACCACTCGACGATCTGCACCCAGTCGGTCTCCTCGGCGGCGGGCGCGTCGGCGTGGAGTGCCGCGATGGCGGCCTGCGCCTGGAACTCGCCCAGCCGGTCGCGGGCGAGGGCCGTCCGGAGGATCCCGATGCCCTCGGTGATCAACACGGTGTCCCACCGGCCGCGATCCTGCTCGGCCAGCGGCACCAGGCTGCCGTCGGACGCGGTCCGGGCGGCACGCCGGGCGTGGTGGAGCAGCATGAGGGCGAGCAGCCCCGCCGCCTCGGGGTGGTCGACGGCGTCCGCGAGCTGCCGGGTGAGCCGGATGGCCTCGGCGGCGAGGTCGACGTCGCCGGAGTAGCCCTCGTTGAAGACCAGGTAGAGGACGCGCAACACGGTGGCGACATCGCCGGGCCGGTCGAGGCGCACGCCGGAGACGGTGTGCTTGGCCCGACTGATGCGCTGCGCCATCGTCGCCTCGGGCACCAGGTAGGCACCGGCGATCTGACGGGTGGTCAGTCCACCGACGGCGCGCAGGGTGAGCGCGACCGCGGACGCCGGGGTCAGCGACGGGTGCGCACACAGGAAGTAGAGCTGGAGCGTGTCGTCCGTCGCGGGCGCCGGTCCCGGAGTCGGCTCCTCCTCGACGCGGCCCTCCCGCCGGCGGCGGGAGACATCGGCGCGCGTCGCGTCGAGGAACTTGCGCCAGGCCACGGTGACCAGCCAGCCCTTCGCGTCCCTCGGGGGGTCGCCCTCCCACACCCGGAGCGCCTCGACCAGCGCGTCCTGCACGGCGTCCTCGGCCGCAGCGAAGTCGGCTCCGCGGCGGACGAGGACGGTGAGCACGCTCGGTGTGAGGCGCCTGAGCAGGACCTCGTCCATCGGCGGTGTCACTCCGTGATGGTGGGCGGCGCGGTCAGGAACGGGCGTACCTCCAGCCACTCGTGGATCGGCTTGCCGCCGGCTCCCGGCGCGGCCGACAGCTCCCCGGCCAGCTCGACGGCCCGCTCGTAGCTGTCGACGTCGATGATCATCCAGCCGGCGATGAGGTCCTTGGTCTCGGCGAACGGCCCGTCGGTGACGGGCGGGCGCCCCTCGCCGTCGTAGCGGACCCACGCACCCTCGGGGGCGAGCGCCTGACCGTCGACGAACTCGCCGGTCTTCTCCAGCCGGCCCGCGAAGTCGCCCATGTACCGCACGTGCGCGGAGATCTCCTCCGGCGTCCACCGGTCCATCGGCACGTCGTTGGCCGGGGCCGGGGCACCGCGGTAGTGCTTGAGCAGCAAGTACTTGGCCATCGTGTTTCTCCTCACTGGTGCGACCCATTCTGGTCGCGTTCACCACGGGGACGGAGCGGGCCACGGGTTCTCGACATCACCGCCGCAATCCTTTTCGGCGTGCTCGGCCCCCTCAGGTGTCGAAGCGGTGGCGGGAGGCCTCGATGTGGCCCAGGTACCGGTGGGTCCAGTCGCACAGCCCGTCGATCGTCACGCGCAGGGCCTGCCCCGGCTCGGTGAGCGTGTACTCGACCCGTGGCGGCACGACGGGGTACACGGTCCGTGTGACCAGGCCGTAGCGCTCCAGCATCCGCAGGTTCTGCGTGAGCATCTTGTGGCTGATGCCCTCGACCCCGTCCCGCAACTCACCGAAGCGCAGGGTTCCTTCGCCCAGGGCCTCGATGATCAGGAGGGCCCATTTGTTGGCGACGTCCGAGAAGATCTCGCGCGCCAGGGAGTCCGCGCGCCTCAGATCCGCTTCGTCGGGCGAGCCCGCGAACTGCTTGGTCACCATGAGGTACCCCAGTCACTAAAAAGTGCGTTCTTCCACGTCAGACGCCACTCTCCTACGGTTCCCCAGTAACTGCAAGAGATCATTGGACGCCCCGTCCGACGGCGGCAGGGAGCCCGCGGGCTCACGTGAGAAGGAGGCGGGCCGCATGGCCGTCACGCTGCTGAACCCCGAGGGACTGCCGGAGATCGATGTCTACCGGCAGGTGTCGATCGCGACGGGCACGAAGCTGGTCTTCATCGCCGGGCAGGTCGCCTGGACCGCCGACGGGGTCACGGTCGGCGAGGGCGACCTCGCCGCGCAGGTCGAGCAGTGCTACCTCAACGTCGCCACCGCGCTTGCCGGGGTCGGCGGATCCTTCGACGACGTGGCGAAACTGAACGTCCACGTCGTCGACTGGACCCCCGACAAGATGCCGCAACTCCTGGAGGGGATCGCTCGGGCGTCCGCGAGGCTGGGCGTCACCCCGGTGCCACCGGCGACCATGTTGGGCATCGCGGCCCTGGACGTACCCGCGCACCTGGTGGAGGTCGAGGCCATCGCGGTGCTCGACTGATCGGATCCTTCGCGGTGCCCGACTGATCGGATCCACCGCTGTGCCCGACTGACGGGAACCCCCTTGGCCGGTCCTCGCGGGGTGGTCCTCCCGGCAGTCGGGCATGTCCGCGTCCGCGGCGTGTGCGAAGTCGGCGAAGGCTCCGGCGTGTCGGGGCATGGAATCACGCGTGAGGAACCCGGCGTTCGCGCCGACGCGTTCAGCCGTCCCGAAGCCGTGATCCGCGAACCCACCGGCAGGTCCGGGCCTTCATCCGAAGCTTTCACTTCAGGTCAATGCAACGCTCGATGGGGAGTTGTTGCGTTACTTCGTTAAACCATTGCAACGAATACCACCCTTTCACCTGCATGTATGGCAGTTCTGCGCAACGAAGTAGTTGCCGAGTTCATAAAGGCAACGTAGCTTTTCACTCATCAGAAACAACAAGCCGGAGGAAGTCATCATGCAGAAGTTCGCCACCCCCGCCGCCGTCTCCGCCGTCCTCGACATCCCCGCCGGACGCATCCGGCTCGTCGCCGCCGACCGCGCCGACACCACGGTCGAGGTCCTGCCCGCGGACGACTCCAGGAGCCGCGACGTGGACGCCGCGAAGCGGATCACGGTCGAATACGGCGACGGCGTCCTGCGGATCGCGGCCCCGGCACCGAAGAGCAGGATCCGAGGCAACTTCGGAGCCGTCGACGTGGTCGTCCACCTGCCGGCCGGTTCCCGCGTCGAAGCCAAGGCGGCCGCCGCCGAGTTCCGGGGCGTCGGGCGGCTCGGCGACGTCACCTTCGAGGGCGCCCAGGGCTCCATCGAGCTCGACGAGACCGCGAGCGCCCGCCTCACCCTCCTCGCCGGTGACATCACGGTCGGCCGACTGGGCGGCCCCGCCGACATCCGCACGCAGAAGGGCGACGTCCAGGTCGCCGAGGCCGCGAACGGAACGGTCGCGCTGCGCACCGAGGCCGGCGACCTGTCGATCGCCGCCGCCGCCGGAGTCTCCGCCTCCATGGACGCCGGCACCGCCCACGGCCGGATCAGCAACGCCCTCAAGAACACGGGCGCCGCCGCCGACCTGAACATCCACGCGACGACCTCGTACGGCGACATCACCGCCCGCAGCCTCTGACGAACCGCCCGCAACCCCCGATCCTCCGCAACTCCCGATCCTCCGAACCCATCCAAGGAGCAGCACCCCTCATGACGAACCTGGCCATCGCGGCGCGCGGGTTGCGCAAGTCCTACGGTGACAAGACGGTGCTCGACGGCATCGACCTGGCGGTCCCGGCGGGCACGGTCTTTTCCCTCCTCGGCCCCAACGGCGCCGGCAAGACCACCGCCGTCAAGATCCTCTCCACCCTCATCACCGCCGACGCCGGCGCCCTCCACGTCGCCGGCCACGACCTGGCCACCGACCCCGGAGCGGTACGCGCCGCGATCGGAGTCACCGGCCAGTTCTCCGCCGTCGACGGCCTGATCACCGGCGAGGAGAACATGCTCCTCATGGCGGACCTGCACCACCTCAACAAGAGCGAGGGGCGCCGCACCGTCACCGACCTGCTGGAACGCTTCGACCTCACCGACGCCGCCGGGAAACCCGCCTCCACCTACTCCGGCGGCATGAAGCGCCGCCTCGACATCGCCATGACGCTGGTCGGCAGCCCGCGGATCATCTTCCTCGACGAGCCGACCACCGGCCTCGACCCCCGCTCCCGCCACAACATGTGGCAGATCATCCGCGAACTGGTCACGGACGGCGTCACCGTCTTCCTCACCACCCAGTACCTGGAGGAGGCCGACCAACTCGCCGACCGCATCGCGGTCCTGAGCGACGGCCGGATCGCCGCCGAGGGCACCGCCGCCGAACTCAAGCGCCTCGTCCCCGGCGGACACGTCCGCCTCCGCTTCAGCGACCCGGCCACCTACCGGTCCGCCGCCGCCACCCTCCCCACCAGCACCCGCGACGACGAGTCCCTCTCCCTCCAGATCCCCAGCGACGGCAGCCAGCGCGACCTGCGCGCCATCCTCGACCGGCTCGACACGGCCGGCATCGAGGCCGACGAACTCACCGTCCACACCCCCGACCTCGACGACGTCTTCTTCGCCCTCACCGGCAACACCACCGTCCCCGCCCAGAGCACCCAGACCGCCCAGCCGGCCCAGCCGGCCGAGTCCAAGGAGAACGTCCGATGAGCACCCTCTCCCTCGCCGTACGCGACTCCGCCACCATGCTGCGCCGCAACCTCCTGCACGCGCGCCGCTACCCCTCCCTCACCCTGAACCTGCTGCTCACTCCGGTGATGCTGCTCCTGCTCTTCGTCTACATCTTCGGCGGCGTGATGAGCGCCGGCCTCGGCGGCGGCGCCGACCGCTCCGCCTACATCGCCTACGTCGTCCCCGGCATCCTGCTCATGACGATCGGCTCCACCGTCATCGGCGCCGCGGTGTCCGTCTCCACCGACATGTCAGAGGGCATCATCGCCCGCTTCCGCACCATGAACATCCACCGAGGATCCGTCCTCATCGGGCACGTCATCGGCAGCGTCCTGCAATCCGTCGCCAGCGTCGTCCTCGTCGGCATCGTCGCCGTGGCCATCGGCTTCCGCTCCACCGACGCCACGGTCCTGGAATGGCTCGCCGCCTTCGGGCTGATCGTGCTGTTCGCCCTGGCCCTCACCTGGATCGCCGTCGGCATGGGCATGGTCAGCCCGAACGCCGAGGCGGCGAGCAACAGCGCCATGCCCCTGATCCTGCTGCCGCTCATCTCCAGCGCCTTCACCCCGATCGACGCCATGCCGGGCTGGTTCCAACCGATCGCCCAGTACCAGCCCTTCACCCCCGCCATCGAAACCCTGCGCGGCCTCCTCCTCGGCACCGAGATCGGCCACAACGGATGGCTCGCCGTCGCCTGGTCCATCGCCCTGGCCGCCCTCGGCTACCGCTGGTCCACCGCCTCCTTCAAGCGCGACCCGAAGTAACCGCAGTGACAGCGGGCCACCTCCCGCACCGCCTCCGCCCCAGGGGCGGCGTACCCCGACACCCCGTCGGAGCACGCCGCCCCTCTCGCGTCCGGCCCGGTCACCGGCCGCAACCCCGCGAGGTCCAGCTGCCCAGAGGTACGGAAGCCCTCGCTCCGCACCCGCCGCCCCGTCCCACCCCGAGGACGGATGGGAGGGGCCCGGGTGATTGGGCGGGTCTCCAAGCCAGTCGGATGTGAATGGAGTTCAAAGTGAAGAGCCTTGTGCGGGGCACCGTGTGTGCGGTGGCGTTGATGACGCTGCTGACCGCCTGTGGTGGTGACACGGAGGACGCGGCCAAGGTCGGACTCGACGGCGTGGGCAAGAAGGACGAGTCGGCCGGCGCCCAGAAGCTGCTGTCGGTGATGCCGACCAACAAGAGCGTCAGCAACGGCCTCGTCAGCTTCGGCGGTGAGGACGCGGTGGTGCTGGAGGGTGATCAGGCGCGCCGACCGTGCGAGGAGGGCACCAGTACCCCGTGCGACGGGCTGGTGGGTGTGGGCCGCAAGCTGGTCGTGGCCAAGGATGCGACTGACCGGCAGATCGAGTTCACCCTCTACTCGTTCGGGGCCCAGGATGCCGCGGAGGCGGCGTCGACCGCCCTGGTGAACAGGACCTTCGCGCGCAAGGACTCCTCTGGGGATTTGCCGTTGGAGATCGGCGCGGACGAGACGGAGGTGTTCAACATCCGCGGGGGCAGGGCCGACGTGATCCTGCGTGTCGGCAACGTGGTCGCCTACGTGAGCGCGGCCAGGAAGGAGGACCTGTCGAACGCGGCAAAGGTCCAGGTCGACCTGATCAAGAAGGCCGCCTGACGATCCGATGTGCGCCGGGCCGTCGAATCGGTGGGCGGGGTGCGCAGTTCAACGACTCGGTGCTCGTGTTCGCGTGGACCGGCAGGCAGATCGAACCGCCGTAGCGATGGTCGACCACTTCGCGTCGGGCTCCCGGGACGCCGACGCCTCCACGGACGCCTTCTTCGACCCCGCCGGACAGGACCTGCTCACCAACCTCCTGCTCGCGGCCTCCGCCGCCGACGACCGCCCCGAGTTCGACCCCCGCGCGATGCCCCCCCGGCCGGGCACTCGTCCTGGCCTCCGGCACCCAGCCGGTCCTGGTCGAGACGATCCCGTGGTGGGAGGGCCCGTACGCCCGCGAGGTCAAGGCCTCCCTGTCCATGCACGACCCGGGCGCCAACAACGCGAGAACGCCCGGCAGGGTATCCCTGCCGGGCGTTCTCGCATTGGTGCGGCTCAGTACCAGTGGTGGGTCTGCCAGAAGTTCCAGGCGCCGACGGGGCTGCCGTAGCGGGAGTTCATGTAGTCCA
>NZ_JANFAK020000157.1 GCF_024721315.2 Streptomyces sp. Isolate_45 | reverse complement strand
CCCCCCCCCCCCCCCCCCCCCCCCCCCCCCCCCCCCCCCCCCCCCCCCCCCCCCCCCCCCCCCCCCCCCCCCCTTTTCCCGCTCCGCGCCGCGACTGGAGAGACCCGCCCATGCGCATCCGCCGCCGCCCCGCGCGACCCCGCAGCGTCGCCCTCCTCCTCGCCGCCCTGTGCGGTCTGCTGCTCCCCGCCACCGCCGCGACCACCGCCACGGCCGCGGACAACGGCACCTGGGGCGTCTTCCCCACGCCCCCGGCCGGTGCGGCGATGACCGATCGCGCCTACTTCTTCCACCAGGGCACCGCCGGGACGGCCCTCGCCGACAGCGCGACGATCCTGAACTCCTCCGACAAGGAGCTGACCTTCCAGGTCTTCGCGACGGACGCGATGAACACCCCGTCGGGCGGCGCCTTCGCCCTGCTGCCCGTCGAGGCGAAGCCCAAGGACGTCGGCGCGTGGATCGCGCTGGCTCCGGAGGCGGCGACGACCGTGACCGTCCCGGCGAAGGGCCGCAAGGACATCCCGTTCTCCGTGAAGGTGCCCGCGGACGCGACCCCGGGCGACCACGTCGGCGGGATCGTCGCGTTGAACACGGCCGTCGAGGGCGTGCGGCGGGACGGCAAGGTGCAGGTCGGGGTCAAGCGGTCGGTGGGCGCGCGCCTGTACTTCCGGGTACCGGGGCCGGTGACCGCGGGCCTGAGCGTGGAGGACGTACGGGTCACTCGCAGCGCCCCCGTCGTGCCGTGGCTGGGGGACGCCCGCGCCACCATCACCTACACCCTGGTCAACCGGGGCAACGTGGTGGTCGAGCCGCGCGTGACGATCTCGGCGCAGGGGTTGTTCGGCCGGGAGGTACTGGACCGGGCCGCCAGGGCGACCGGCCTGGTCCTGCTACCCGGGCAGCGCGCCGAGCTGTCCGAGGCGTGGCCGGACGCGCCGCAGTTGGACTGGGTCGACGTCAAGGTCTCGGCGGACGCGACCGCCCACCCGGACCTCCGGTCGGAATCCGGTACGGACTTCCTCGCCGTCCCCTGGCCGGCCGCCGGCGCCGCCCTGCTCCTGACGGCCGCCGCCACCGCCTTCCTGATCTTGCGGCGCCGCCGCCGCACCGTCCCGGAACACCCGCAGCGGACGCCGGACCTCGTGGGCGGGCGCTGACGACCCGGTCAACCCCTCGATGCTCCCGACCTCGTGACCCCGGGGTCAAGCGACGGTTGACGGAACGGGAAACCGACCCCGGACGGCAGGAACCCCCGGCCGGTGAGGGTGGCCGGGGGTGCCTGTGTTCGGGGCCGCGGGGGCCGTCAGTGGTTGCGGGGGAAGCCCAGGTCCACGCCGGACGGGGCGTCGGCCGGGTCGGGCCAGCGGGTCGTGACGACCTTGCCGCGGGTGTAGAAGTGGATGCCGTCGTTGCCGTAGATGTGGTGGTCCCCGAAGAGGGAGTCCTTCCAGCCGCCGAAGGAGTGGTAGCCCACCGGCACCGGGATCGGCACGTTCACGCCGACCATGCCCGCCTGGATCTCCAGCTGGAAGCGGCGGGCGGCGCCGCCGTCGCGGGTGAAGATCGCGGTGCCGTTGCCGAACGGCGAGGCGTTGATGAGGGCGACGCCCTCCTCGTAGGTCTCGGTGCGCAGGACGCACAGCACCGGGCCGAAGATCTCGTCGCGGTAGGCGTCGGAGTCGGTCCTGACGTTGTCGAGGAGGGACAGGCCGATCCAGTGGCCGTTCTCGTTGCCCTCTACGCGCAGGCCGGTGCCGTCGAGGACGACGTCCGCGCCCTGGGCGGCGGCGCCCTTGACGTACGAGGCGACCTTGTCGCGGTGGGCGGCGGTGATCAGCGGGCCCATCTCGGAGGTCGGGTCGTTGCCGGGGCCGACCTTGATCTTCTCGGCGCGCTCGCGGATCTTCTCGACGAGCTCGTCGGCGATGGCCCCGACGGCGACGACGGCGGAGATCGCCATGCAGCGCTCGCCGGCGGAGCCGTAGGCGGCGGAGACGGCCGCGTCGGCGGCGGCGTCCAGGTCGGCGTCGGGCAGGACCAGCATGTGGTTCTTGGCGCCGCCCAGGGCCTGGACGCGCTTGCCGTTGGCGGAGGCGGTGGTGTGGATGTGGCGGGCGATCGGGGTCGAGCCGACGAAGGAGACGGCCGCGACGTCCGGGTGCGCGAGCAGCGCGTCGACCGCGACCTTGTCGCCGTGGACGACGTTGAGGACGCCCGCCGGCAGGCCGGCCTCCGTCATCAGCTCGGCCAGCTTGTTCGAGGCCGAGGGGTCCTTCTCGCTCGGCTTGAGGATGAAGGTGTTTCCGCAGGCGACGGCCAGCGGGAACATCCACATCGGGACCATCGCCGGGAAGTTGAACGGGGTGATGCCGGCGACGACGCCGATCGGCTGGCGGATCGAGGAGACGTCCACCCGGTTGGACACGGACGTGGACAGCTCGCCCTTGAGCTGCACGGTGATCCCGCAGGCCAGCTCGACGATCTCCAGGCCGCGCGCGACCTCGCCCAGCGCGTCCGAGTGGACCTTGCCGTGCTCGGCGGTGATCAGCTCGGCGATGGCGTCACGGTTGGCGTCCAGCAGGGCGCGGTAGGCGAACAGCACCTTGGTGCGGGCGGCCAGCGAGGACTGGCCCCAGCTGAGGAAGGCCTCCTTGGCGACGCGTACGGCCGCGTCGACCTCTTCGGTCGAGGCGAGGGCCACCTGCGTGGTGACCTCGCCCGTCGCCGGGTCGGTGACCGGGCCGTAGTTGCCCGACGCGCCCTCGACGGTCTTGCCACCGATCCAGTGGTTGACGGTCTTCATGCCTTGCTCCTTCACAGATGGCGACGTCGCTGCGCGGCTTGCCGGTCGTACTCTTCACGGGCCAGGGCCGCCGACGTACGGGTCGCGGTCTCGGCCACAGGAACATCCCACCACGCCTGTGCCGGGGGTGGGCCCGACACAGTGTCGGGTGTTCGGGTCTGTGCGTAGACACATGTGGGACGGTCCGCCTCCCGCGCCTCGGCGAGGGCTTTTCGCAGGTCACCGATGGTGCGGGTGCGGATGACGGCCATCCCGAGGGAGGCCGCGTTCGCCGCGAGGTCCACCGGAAGGGGGGCTCCGTCGTAGGCACCGTCCGCCCCCCGGAAGCGGTACGCGGTGGCGAACCCCTCCGCGCCCACGGCCCCGGACAGGCCGCCGATGGAGGCGTAGCCGTGGTTGTCGAGGATCACCAGCCGCAGCGGCAGGCCCTCCTGGACGGCGGTGACGATCTCGGTGGGGTTCATCAGGTACGTCCCGTCCCCGACCAGCGCCCACACGGGGCGGCCGGGCGCGGCGAGGGCCACGCCGATCGCGGCGGGGATCTCGTAGCCCATGCAGGAGTAGCCGTACTCGACGTGGTACTGGTCGACGGAACGGGTCCGCCACAGCTTGTGGAGGTCGCCGGGGAGGGAGCCGGCGGCGTTGACGAGGATGTCGGTGTCGTCGACGAGGGCGTCGAGCAGGCCGAGGACCTGCGCCTGGGTGGGCGGCCGGTCCTCGTCGGGGGCGGGTACGGCGTAGGCGGCGTCGACGCGGGCCTCCCAGTCGGCCTTCGCGGCCGTGTACGCGGCCTCGTACTCGGGGTCCACCCGGTGTCCGTGCAGGCCCTCGGCGAGTGCCCGCAGTCCGGCCCGGGCGTCGGCGAGCAGCGGGGCGCCGGCCATCTTGTGCGCGTCGAACGCGGCGACGTTGAGGTTGACGAACCGGACGTCGGGGTGCTGGAACAGGGTGGCGGAGGCGGTGGTGAAGTCGGTGTACCGGGTGCCGACGCCCAGTACCAGGTCGGCGCCGCGGGCCAGGTGGTCGGCGGTGGCCGTGCCGGTGTGGCCGATGCCGCCCACGTCCGCCGGGTGGTCGAAGGGCAGGGAGCCCTTGCCCGCCTGGGTGGAGGCGACGGGGATTCCGGTGGCCTCGGCGAGCGTGCGCAGGGCGCTCGCGCCGCCGCTGTGCCGCACCCCGCCACCGGCGATGATCAGCGGCCGGCGGGCCGCGCGGAGGGCGGCGCGGGCCGCGTCGAGTTCGTCGGGGTCCGGTTGCGGCGCCCTGACCCGCCAGACCCGTTCGGCGAAGAACTCCTCGGGCCAGTCGTACGCCTCCACCTGTACGTCCTGCGGCAGCGCGAGGGTGACGGCGCCGGTCGCGGCGGGGTCGGTGAGCACCCGCATCGCCTGGAGGGCGGCGGGGACCAGGGCCTCGGGCCGGGTGATCCGGTCGAAGTACCGGGACACGGGCCGCAGGGTGTCGTTGACGGAGACGTCGCCCGCGTAGGGAACTTCGAGCTGCTGGAGCACCGGATCGGCGGGTCGGGTCGCGAAGGTGTCCCCGGGGAGCAGCAGCACCGGGAGGTGGTTGATCGTGGCGAGGGCGGCGCCGGTGACGAGGTTGGTCGCGCCGGGCCCGATCGAGGTGGTCACGGCGTGCGCGGACAGCCGTCCGCTCTGCCGGGCGTAGCCGACGGCGGCGTGCACCATGGCCTGTTCGTTGCGTCCCTGGAGGAACGGCATGGCGTGCGGCCCGCTCTCCAGCAGGGCCTGGCCGATCCCGGCGACGTTGCCGTGGCCGAAGATCCCCCAGGTCGCGGCGATCATCCGGTGCCGGTGGCCGTCGCGTTCGGTGTACTGGCGGGCCAGGAAGCGTACGAGTGCCTGGGCGACGGTGAGCCTCACGCTTCCTCCGCGCGGTAGAAGGGCAGCCGGGGGTCGGTCTCCCGGCCGGTCCAGGTGTCCCGGATCCAGCCGTGGTCGGGGTGGTCGCGGATCAGCCACTCCCGGGTGCCGCCGGCCGGGCCGGCCATGACGTTCAGGTAGTACATGTCGTGCCCGGGGGCGGCGATGGACGGGCCGTGCCAGCCGTCCGGGATGAGGACGGTGTCGCCGGTCCGCACCTCCGTGAGGATGTCGGTCGTCCCCGCCGGTGAGGGGCTGACGCGCTGGTAGCCGAGTCCGGGGACGCCCTCGTGGGGGGCGATCTCGTACCAGTAGATCTCCTCCAGCCGGGATTCCTCGCCGGGGTGGTGCTCGTCGTGCTTGTGGGGCGGGTAGGACGACCAGTTCCCGCCGGGGGTGAGCACCTCGACGGCGATGAGCCGGTCGCAGGGGAAGGCGTCGGCGGCGGCGAAGTTGTTGACCTGCCGGGAGCAGGTCCCGGCGCCGCGCAGCTCGACGGGGACCCCGGCGGCCGGGCCGTAGCGGGCGGGCAGCCGCCGCTCGCACAGCGCCCCCACGAGGGCGAAGCGCCCGCCGTCCGCCGAGGTGACCTCCGCGCGCGCGTCCCGCGGCAGGTACGCGAAGTCGCTGACCGCGTCGAACACCCCGCTCCGCCCCCTCAGCCGGAACACCACCTCGCCGAGCGGCTCCCCACCACCCCCACGCGCCGCACCGGCACCGGCACCCGGCGCACCGGCCCCTCCCGGCGCCGCGCCCGGGTCCGCGCCCGGGTCCGCGCCCGCCCGGACCGCCGGCCGGACGGCACCGCCCGGCCCCGCTTCCGCCTCCGCGCAGCGGACCCGGCAGCCGCCCGACAGCGGGAGCACGATCCACTCCGCGTCCCCGCACGCGAAGGCGTACGTCTCCCCGGGCGCGAGGTCGAGGACCCGCAGCCGGGTGAAGGCCATCTCCGTCTCAGACACCACCGGCACGACCCAGCACCTCCTCCACCTCGGCGGGGAACGGCATCGCCGCCCCGCAGGCCAGCCGGGAGGCGACGATGGCCCCCGCGGCGTTCGCGTAGCGCAGTACCCGTTCCAGGTCCCAGCCGGCGAGCAGCCCGTGGACCAGTGCGCCCCCGAAGGCGTCGCCGGCTCCGAGCCCGTTCACCACGGTCACGGGTACGGGCGGCACCTCCACCACCGTCCCGCTCCGGTCGGCGGCCAGCACGCCCAGCGGGCCCCGCTTGACGACGGCGAGCTCCACCCCGGCCGCGAGCAGGGCCCGGGCGGCCGCGTACGGGTCGCTCTCCCCGGTGGCGACCTCGCACTCCTCGGCGTTGCCGACGGCGACGGTCGCCAGGGCGAGCGCCCGCCCGTACCAGGGTTGCGGCGACCCCTCCCACAGCATGGGCCGCCAGTCCAGGTCGAAGACCGTGATGCCGGTCGGCCCGGACTCCGAGCGGGCCTCCAGCGCGGCGAGAGTGGCGCTGCGGCTGGGCTCCGCGCTGAGGCCCGTACCCGTCATCCAGAAGACCCGGGCGGCGCGCACCGCGTCCCGGTCCACCTCGTCGGGCCGGATCTCCAGGTCGGGGGCCTTGGGGAGCCGGTAGAAGTACAGCGGGAAGTGGTCCGGCGGGAAGATCTCGCAGAAGGTGACGGGCGTCGGGTAGCGGTCCACCTCGCCCGCCCACCGGTCGTCGACGCCGAAGCCGCGCAGCTCGGACCTCAGGTACGCCCCGAAGGGGTCCGCCCCGGTCCGGGTGATCACCGCGGTGCGCCGTCCCAGTCGGGAGGCGGCGACGGCGACGTTCGTCGGTGAGCCGCCGAGGAACTTGCCGAAGGTGTCCGCCTCGGCGAGCGGTACACCGGTCTTCAGCGGGTAGAGATCCACCCCGATCCGCCCCATCGTGATGAGGTCGTACGCCCCGCCGTCCGCGCGGCCTTGCTCGGTGGTCACCGCGGGCCCTCCTCCCACTCGTCTTCCTCGTCCCTTCGAGCCTCGCACCCTAAGGTGGCCGACATGACGTCCTCCCCGCCCGCGTTGACCCGTATCCGCATCGGTTCGGCTCCGGACTCCTGGGGTGTCTGGTTCCCGGAAGACCCCCTCCAGACGCCCTGGGACCGTTTCCTCGACGAGGTCGCGGAAGCCGGTTACGAGTGGATCGAGTTGGGCCCGTACGGCTACCTGCCCACCGATCCCGTCCGCCTCGCCGACGAGACCGCCCGGCGGGGCCTGCGGGTGTCCGCCGGCACGGTCTTCACCGGACTCCATCACGGGCCCGCCGTGTGGGACGAGACCTGGGCGCACGTGTCGCGGATCGCGGAGCTCACGGCGTCGACGGGCGCGGACCGGTTGGTGGTCATCCCCTCCTTCTGGCGGGACGACAAGACCGGGAAGGTGCTGGAGGACCGGGTGCTGACCCCGGATCAATGGCGTGAACTGGCCGCGCAGACGGAGCGCCTGGGCCGGGAGGTCCGGGACCGGTACGGGCTGCGGATCGTCGTCCACCCGCACGCCGACACCCACATCGACACCCCGGAGAACGTGGCCCGGTTCCTGGACGCCACCGATCCCGCGCTGGTGTCCCTGTGCCTGGACACCGGGCACTACGCGTACTGCGGCGGGGACAGCGTCGAGGCGGTCGAGGCCTTCGGGGAGCGGATCGGCTACCTCCACCTGAAGCAGGTGGATCCGCGGATCCTCGCCGAAGTGGTGGCGCAGGAGCTGCCGTTCGGGCCGGCCGTGGCGCGCGGGGTGATGTGCGAGCCGCCGTCGGGGGTGCCCGCGCTGGAACCCGTACTGGTGGCGGCGCAGCGGCTCGGCGTGGACCTGTTCGCGATCGTGGAGCAGGACATGTACCCGTGTCCGCCGGACCGCCCGCTGCCCATCGCCCGGCGCACCCGCGCCTACCTGCGCTCCTGCGGCGCCCGCTGACCGGCCCGACTCCCGAAGGGACACCGTTACATGAGCACGCTCGGCATCGCCGTCATCGGCACGGGAAGGATGGGCGCCGATCACGTGCGCCGGATCGGCGCCACGGTCGGCGGGGCGCGGGTGGTGGCGCTCGCCGATCCCGACGGGGACCGGGTCAAGGAGGTCGCGGCGGACCTGGACGGCGCGGGCGCGTACACGGACCCGGCGGCCGCGATGGCCCACCCCGGCGTGGACGCCGTCCTGATCGCCTCGCCCGGCCCGGCCCACGAGGAAGCGATTCTGCAGGCCCTGGAACGGGAATTGCCGGTGCTCTGCGAGAAGCCGCTGACCCCGGACCCGGAGGGCGCCCTGCGGGTGATGGAGGCCGAGCGCCGACTCGGCCGACGCCTGGTGCAGGTGGGGTTCATGCGGCGGTACGACGCCGAGTACGAGCGCCTCAAGGAGCTGCTCGACGCGGGTGGCATCGGGCGGCCCCTCTTCCTGCACTGCCGCCACCGCAACGTCGCCTCGCCCTCGTTCTTCACCAGCGACATGCTGATCACCGATTCGGTGGTGCACGAGGTGGACGCGGCGCGCTGGCTGCTGGGCCAGGAGGTCACCGCCGTGACGGTGCTCTCCCCGGCGCCGTCCTCGGCCGCTCCCGAGGGGCTGCGCGATCCCCGGCTGGTGCTGCTGGAGACCTCGGGCGGGGTGATCGTGGACGTCGAGATCTTCGTCAACTGCGGTTTCGGCTACCAGGTCCGCTGCGAGGCGGTCGGGGAGTCCGGCAGCGCCCGGATCGGCGACGGTCGGGCGATGGTCGTCGAGTCGGCCGGCCGCTGGGGCGGGGAGATCACCCAGGACTACACCACCCGGTTCGCCGACGCCTACGACCGCCAGGTGCGGGGGTGGGTCGCCGCGGCCGCGCGGGGTCGCGTCGAGGGTCCGGACGCCTGGGACGGGTACGCGGCGGCCGCCGTCTCCGAGGCGGGACTGGCGGCGGCGCGCACCGGCGTGCGGACCGAGGTCCGGCTGGCCGAGCGACCGGAGCTGTACCGCCGCTGACGGGCTCCCCCGATCGCCGCCACCGGGTCGCCGGTCGTACAAGCATCTCCCGGACACCGCTTCCGCCCCGGGACTCCTGTGCCGCATCCGTCACAGGAGTCCCCCTCGTGTCACGCATATCCGCATTACGCGGGTTTTCCGTCACAGGCGCTCGACAGCCGCTCCCCTGCCCTCACCCAGCGTCGTTCTCCGGGCACAACCCGAGTGATCGTCTGTGTCCACGCGCCGGCTCCCCCGACGGCCTCCCGGCCGGCCCCGCGGCGTGGACAAGGAGGTGCCGTCGATGAGCGACCGTCAGCTGTGGTCGTACAAGGAGATCGCCGCCCATATCCGGGTGCAGCCGGACACGGTGCGCTCCTACCGCAAGCACGGGCTGCTTCCCACGCCCGACCACGTGGAGGGCGGCAAGCCCTACTGGTACGCCGACACCGTCCGGGCATGGGTGGCGCGTCGCCCCGGCAACCGGGGCCGCCGCGAGGACTGAGCGCGCCACCGACGGTCCGGGGCGGGGCTCCCCCGCCCGCCCCGGACCGGGCGGTTCACCAGGATTCCGCCTCGTACGCCGCTCGGGAGCCCCGCTGCCGCGGAGCCCCCGGGCGGGCCCGCAGCCGCATGCCCAGCAGCGGGAAGACCAGCACCGACAGCATTCCGGCCCCGACCAGCGCCGCCGCCTCGCCCGGCTCCACCTTCCCGGCCTCGACGCCGAGGGTGGTGATCGCGACCACCAGCGGCAGGGCGGTCGACCCGAACAGGACGAGCGCCGAGCGGTCCCGGCGCCCGAGGTCGCGCGGGGCCAGCAGCCACATCGGCAGCCCGCGCACCACCAGGAACAGCGCGAGGAAGACGGGCAGCAGCAACAGCGTCCCGCCTCCCGCCAGCAGGGCGTCCAGGTCGAACTCGATGCCGGTGACCACGAAGAAGAGCGGCACGAGGAAGCCGAACCCGATGGCCTCCACCTTCGACAGCACGACCTCGCTGCTCTCCGGCGCCGCCCCGTTCAGCACCAGCCGGGTGATCAGCCCGGCGGCGAAGGCGCCGAGGAGGACGTCGAGCCCCAGGACCTCGGCCAGCGCGAGCATGGCGACCAGCAGCAGGAAGACCAGCCGGACGGCGAACTGCGCGCTGCTGTGCAGGGTGGTGACGATGACCTTGGAGAACCAGGGCGGCTTGGGCCGCAGGGCCCAGAACACCGCGGCCGCCGTCAGCACCCCGAAGGCGATCAGCACGGCCGCCGAGCCGGCCGGCGCCCGCCCGCCGAGCAGCAGCGCCATGGCGATGATCGGCCCGAACTCGCCGACCGCGCCCATGGCCATCATCACCGTCCCGAAGCGGCTCCCGAGGTCTCCGGAGTCCCGCAGCACCGGCAGGATCGTGCCGAGGGCGGTGCTGGTGAGGGCGGTGCCGATGTAGACGCCCTTCTCGAACCCGTCGCCGTGGGCGAGCAGGATGCCCGCCGCCAGGCCGAGCACCAGGGTGATGAGCCAGGCCACCACAGACCGGTTGAGGGTGTCCCCCTTGACCTGGTCGAACTGAATCTCGTACCCGGCGAGGAAGATGAGCATGGCGAGGCCGAGTTCACTGAGCACGTCGATCACATCGCCCGTGTGGGCCCAGCCGAGCACGTCCGGCCCGATCAGGATGCCCATCACGATCTCGAAGATCACCAACGGCACGGACAGCCAACGCGATACCCCGTGGGCGAGGATCGGAGCGAGGACGGCGACAACCATGATCAGAACGAATGTCCCCGGATGATCCATGAGGGCCATTTACTTATGTTCCACATGCTTTGTCCATGAGGTGGGCCGCGTCGACGCCACACCACCCGCCGAATGGTCGCCGAATACCCCCTAGGGGTATAATCTGTCAGAAAGACCCCCCGAAAGAGGAGAACGAGATGACCGCCGAGACGGACACTCCGCAGTCGAGCGGATCCTGCTGCTCCAGCACCGGCTCCTGCCACGACGGCACCGTCGAGGTCGGCGCCGTCACCGCCGTGTACAAGGTCACCGGCATGACCTGTGGGCACTGCGAGGGCGCCGTGACCGCCGAGCTCACCGCCCTGCCGGGCGTGACCTCGGTCAAGGCCGTCGCCGCCACCGGCGAGGTGACCGTGATCTCCGCCGCCCCGCTCGCCGACGAGGACGTGCGCGCCGCCGTGGACGAGGCCGGCTACGAGCTCGCCGGTCGGGCCTGAGGCCCACAGCCCCGCACTTCCGCGGTACTCCGCCGGGTCGTGCCGGCCGGCTCATACCGGTTCCGTACGGCCCGGCCCTCCCCCTGGAGCCGGACATGAGCAGCAGCACAGTGCACGACGGGCCCATAGCGGCTCCGGGTGCGGCCGAGGTCGAGCTGGTGATCGGCGGGATGACCTGCGCCTCCTGCGCGGCCCGCATCGAGAAGAAGCTGAACCGGATGGACGGGGTCACCGCCACGGTGAACTACGCCACCGAGAAGGCCCGGGTCTCGTACGCGGGTGACGTACGGGTCGCCGACCTCATCGCGACCGTCGTGAAGACCGGCTACACCGCCGAGGAACCCCCGCCGCCGGCGCCCGAGGTCGAGGCGGAGGGCGCCGCCCCGGTGGGCGATCCCGAATCGGCCGCGCTGCGGCAGCGACTGGTGGTGTCCGCGACCCTGGCGCTGCCCGTCGTCCTGCTCTCGATGGTCCCCGCCCTCCAGTTCGACAACTGGCAGTGGCTCTCGCTCACCCTCGCCTCCCCCGTGGTCGTCTGGGGCGGCCTCCCCTTCCACCGGGCCGCCTGGACCAACGCCCGGCACGGCGCCGCCACCATGGACACCCTGGTCTCGGTCGGCACCCTCGCCGCCTACACCTGGTCGCTGTGGGCCCTGTTCTTCGGGCACGCGGGCATGCCCGGCATGCGGCACGACTTCACCCTCTTCACGGTTCAGGGGGGCACCGTCACGCGCACGGACGGCTCCTCCGCCCTGTACCTGGAGGTCGCGGCGGGCGTCATCACGTTCATCCTGCTCGGCCGCTACCTGGAGGCCCGCTCCAAGCGGAAGGCCGGCGCGGCCCTGAGGGCGCTGCTGGAACTGGGCGCCAAGGAGGTGGCGGTGCTGCGCGGCGGCCGGGAGGTGATGGTCCCCGTTGGCACGCTCGCCGTGGGCGACCGGTTCGTGGTGCGGCCCGGGGAGAAGATCGCCACCGACGGCACGGTCGTCGAGGGCGGCTCCGCCGTGGACGCCTCCATGCTGACCGGCGAGTCCGTGCCCGTCGAGGTCTCCGTCGGCGACCCCGTCACCGGCGCCACCGTCAACACCTCGGGCCGCATCGTGGTGGAGGCGTCCCGCGTCGGCGCCGACACCCAACTCGCCCGGATGGCCAAGATGGTCGAGGACGCGCAGAACGGAAAGGCCGAGGTGCAACGCCTCGCCGACCGGATCTCCGCCGTGTTCGTCCCGGTCGTCCTGCTGCTCGCGCTGGGCACCTGGGTGACCTGGCTGCTGATCACCGACGATCCGACGGCCGCGTTCACCGCCGCCGTGGCCGTCCTGATCATCGCCTGCCCGTGCGCCCTGGGGCTGGCCACGCCGACCGCGCTGATGGTCGGCACCGGCCGGGGCGCGCAACTCGGCATCCTGATCAAGGGGCCGGAGGTGCTGGAGTCCACCCGCCGGGTCGACACGGTCGTCCTGGACAAGACCGGAACCGTCACCACCGGCCGGATGGCCCTGTCCGCCGTGCACGTCGCCGAGGGCGTCGACGAGAAGGAACTGCTGCGGCTCGCGGGCGCGCTGGAGCACGCCTCCGAGCACCCGGTCGCCCGCGCGATCACGGCGGGCGCCGCCGAGCGTACGGGTGACGGGGAGGGCGCGACGCCGGTCCCCGGGGCCTTCGAGAACCTGGCCGGGCTCGGCGTCAGCGGCGTCGTCGACGGTCGTGCCGTGCTCGTCGGTCGGGAGCGGCTGCTCGCCGAGCGGTCGATCACCCTGCCCGCCGGCCTCGCCCGGGCCAAGGCCGACGCCGAGGCCGGGGGCGGCACGGCCGTCCTGGTCGCCTGGGACGGTGAGGCGCGCGGGGTGCTGGTGGTCGCCGACGCCGTCAAGGGGACCAGCGCCGAGGCGGTGTCCCGGCTGCGGGCGCTCGGCCTCACGCCGGTGCTGCTGACCGGCGACAACCGGGCCGTCGCCGAGACGGTGGCCCGCGAGGTGGGCATCGAGGAAGTGATCGCCGAGGTGCTCCCGCAGGACAAGGTGGAGGTCGTCCGCCGCCTCCAGGCCGAGGGCCGGACGGTCGCCATGGTGGGCGACGGGGTCAACGACGCGGCCGCGCTGGCCCGGGCGGACCTGGGCCTGGCCATGGGCACGGGCACCGACGCGGCCATCGAGGCCGCGGACCTGACCCTCGTACGGGGCGATCTGCGGGTGGCCGCGGACGCCATCCGGCTCTCCCGCCGGACCCTCGCCACCATCAAGGGGAACCTGTTCTGGGCCTTCGGCTACAACGTGGCGGCGCTGCCGCTGGCCGCCGCCGGCCTGCTCAACCCCATGATCGCGGGGGCGGCCATGGCCTTCTCCTCGGTCTTCGTCGTCACCAACAGCCTCCGGCTGCGGTCCTTCCGCTGAGCGACCACCCGGAGGGCCACCTCCGCCGATCCTCCACATCTCCTTCACGGGAGACGCAGATCACAGTGATGACAACGTAACCATCCGGGGTCGCCACGGGTCTAATGGGGCGATGCCGAAAACGTCTTGGGGGACGTTTGACGGAGGTCTTGGGGGACGTCCGGGCATCAGCCGGCCGGGGCACGTGCCCGCGGGAGCCTTGAGCGGCCTTCCCGAACCGAACGGGTCCCGGCACACAGACGCCCCGGCGCGGGTCCCGTGGGGGGAGTCCGCGTCCGGGGAATGGGAAGCGCCCCGACCGTCGACCCGTGGGGGGATCGACGGCGGGGCGCTTTTCGCAGAGCGGCCGCCGCGGGTGACCGCGACGGCGTGACCGCCGCGAGGTCCGACCGCTAGCGGGCCTCGACCGGGACGAAGTCGCGCAGGACCTCGCCGGTGTAGATCTGGCGCGGGCGACCGATGCGGGAGCCGGGCTCCTTGATCATCTCGTGCCACTGGGCGATCCAGCCGGGGAGCCGGCCGAGCGCGAAGAGCACGGTGAACATCTCGGTCGGGAAGCCCATGGCCCGGTAGATCAGACCGGTGTAGAAGTCCACGTTCGGGTAGAGGTTGCGCTCGACGAAGTACTCGTCGGCCAGCGCGTGCTCTTCCAGCTTGAGCGCGATGTCCAGCAGCTCGTCGCTCTTGCCGAGCGCGGAGAGGACGTCGTGGGCCGCCGCCTTGATGATCTTCGCCCGGGGGTCGAAGCTCTTGTAGACGCGGTGCCCGAAGCCCATGAGGCGGACGCCGTCTTCCTTGTTCTTCACCTTGCGGATGAAGGCGTCGACGTCGCCGCCGTCCTGCTTGATGCCTTCCAGCATCTCCAGGACGGACTGGTTGGCGCCACCGTGCAGCGGGCCCCACAGGGCCGAGATGCCGGCGGAGATCGAGGCGAACATGTTCGCCTGCGAGGAGCCGACCAGACGCACGGTGGAGGTCGAGCAGTTCTGCTCGTGGTCCGCGTGCAGGATCAGCAGCTTGTCGAGCGCCGAGACCACGACCGGGTCCAGGTCGTACTCCTGGGCCGGCACGGAGAAGGTCATGCGCAGGAAGTTCTCGACGTAGCCGAGGTCGTTGCGCGGGTAGACCACCGGGTGGCCGACCGACTTCTTGTACGCGTACGCCGCGATCGTCGGGAGCTTGGCCAGCAGCCGGATCGTCGAGAGGTGGCGCTGCTGGTCGTCGAAGGGGTTGTGGCTGTCCTGGTAGAACGTGGACAGCGCGCTGACCACGGAGGACAGCATCGCCATCGGGTGCGCGTCACGCGGGAAGCCGTCGTAGAAGCGCTTCACGTCCTCGTGCAGCAGCGTGTGCTGGGTGATCTCGTTGCGGAACGACGCGAGCTGGTCGACGGTCGGCAGCTCCCCGTTGATCAGCAGGTAGGCGACCTCGATGAAGGTCGAACGCTCGGCCAACTGCTCGATCGGGTACCCGCGGTAACGCAGGATCCCCTGCTCGCCGTCGAGATAGGTAATCGCGGACTTGTAGGCGGCGGTGTTGCCGTAGCCACTGTCCAGAGTGACGAGCCCGGTCTGGGCCCGCAGCTTCGCGATGTCGAAGCCCTGGTCACCGACGGTGCTCTCGACCACCGGGTAGGTGTATTCACCGTCCGCGTACCGGAGTACTACAGAGTTGTCGCTCACGTCATCCCTCACCGACGTAGTGCCTCTTCTTCGAGGTGCCCTGACTGCCTCTACCTTCCCCCATTTGGCGCAGGAGAGTGCACTCGGGGTCGGCCTTTGGTCCTTTTGACGGCACTGAGTGCCGCCAACCTGAACATCCTGCCCCCTCCGCACCGGCCGGGGAACCCCAGATGATCGATCATTTAGGTGATGTTTCCCACCGGTATCCGGCCGGACAGTCTCGATGCCACCGCCGTGTACCTCCTGCCTGCCGAAACGGTACGCACCGCCTGGCCGAGCGCCTTGCGTGACCCGACCAGGACGACCAGTTTCTTCGCCCTGGTCACGGCCGTGTAGAGCAGGTTCCGCTGGAGCATCATCCAGGCACCGGTGGTGACCGGGATCACGACGGCCGGATATTCACTCCCCTGGGAGCGGTGGATGGTGACCGCGTAGGCGTGGGCGAGCTCGTCGAGTTCGGCGAACTCGTATACGACCTCCTCGTCCTCCTCCGTACGGACCGTCAGGCGCTGTTCGTCCAGGTCCAGGGCGGTGACCACGCCGACCGTGCCGTTGAAGACGCCGTTGGCGCCCTTCTCGTAGTTGTTCCGGATCTGGGTCACCTTGTCCCCCACCCGGAAGACCCGGCCGCCGAACCGCTTCTCGGGGAGGTTCGGCCGGGCCGGTGTGATCGCCTGCTGGAGCAGGCCGTTGAGGTTCCCCGCCCCGGCGGGGCCGCGGTGCATGGGGGCGAGGACCTGGATGTCCCGGCGGGGGTCGAGCCCGAATCTGGCCGGAATTCGACGTGCGGCCACGTCCACGGTAAGGATTCCGGCCGCCTCCGTGTCCTCCTCGGGGAAGAGGAAGAAGTCGGGCAGGTTGTCGGTGAGGGGCGGCAACCCCGTGTTGATGCGGTGGGCGTTGGTGACCACCCCCGACTGCTGGGCCTGACGGAAGATCCTGGTCAGCCGGACGGCCGGGACCGGCCCGCCCTCGGCCAGCAGGTCCCGCAGCACCTCGCCGGCGCCGACCGACGGCAGCTGGTCCACATCGCCGACGAGCAGCAGGTGCGCACCCGGGGCCACCGCCTTGACCAGCTTGTTGGCGAGGAGGAGGTCCAGCATCGAGGCCTCGTCGACCACGACGAGATCGGCGTCCAAGGGCCGGTCCCGGTCGTAGGCCGCGTCTCCGCCCGGCTTCAGCTCCAACAGCCTGTGCACGGTGGACGCATCGGCCCCGGTGAGCTCGGACAGTCGCTTCGCCGCCCGGCCGGTGGGGGCGGCGAGCACCACCTTGGCCTTCTTGGCCCGGGCCAGCTCGACGATCGAGCGCACGGTGAAGGACTTGCCGCAGCCGGGCCCGCCGGTGAGGACGGCGACCCGGCGGGTCAGGGCGAGGCGTACGGCGTCCCGCTGCTCGGGGGCGAGGGCGGCTCCGGTGCGGCCGGCCAGCCAGCCGAGGGCCTTCTCCCAGTCCACGTCCCGGAAGGCCGGCATCCGGTCCTCCTCGGCGTTCAGGAGCCGTCGGACCTGGCCGACCAGCGAGAGTTCGGCGCGGTGGAAGGGGACCAGGTAGACCGCGGTGATCGGCGGGCCGCCCTGGGGATCGGGCACGGCCTCGCGCACGACTCCCTCCGGATCGGCGGCGAGTTCGGCGAGGCAGTCGATGACCAGTCCGGTGTCGACCTGGAGGAGTTTGACGCCGTCGGCGATGAGCCGTTCCTCGGGCAGGAAGCAGTGGCCCTGGTCGGTGGACTGGGACAGGGCGTACTGGAGCCCGGCCTTGACCCGCTCGGGGCTGTCGTGCGGGATGCCGACGGCCTGGGCGATCCGGTCGGCGGTGAGGAAGCCGATGCCCCACACGTCGGCGGCGAGCCGGTACGGCTGGTTCCTCACGACCGAGATGGAGGCGTCGCCGTACTTCTTGTAGATGCGCACCGCGATGGAGGTGGAGACGCCGACCCCCTGGAGGAAGACCATGACCTCCTTGATGGCCTTCTGCTCCTCCCAGGCCGCGCCGATCAGCTTCGTCCGCTTCGGGCCGAGGCCGGGCACCTCGATCAGGCGCTTGGGTTCGGCCTCGATGACGTCGAGGGTGTCGGTGCCGAAGTGCTCCACGATCCGGTCGGCGATCTTGGGGCCGATGCCCTTGATGAGGCCGGAACCGAGGTAGCGGCGGATGCCCTGGATGGTCGCCGGGAGGATCGTCGAGTAGTTGTCGACGCTGAACTGCTTGCCGTACTGGGGGTGCGAGCCCCAACGGCCCTCCATGCGCAGGGATTCGCCGGGCTGCGCGCCGAGGAGGGAGCCGACGACGGTCAGCAGGTCCCCGGAGCCCCGGCCGGTGTCGACCCGGGCGACCGTGTACCCGCTCTCCTCGTTGGCGTAGGTGATGCGCTCCAACACCCCCTCGACCACCGCCGACTGCACCGCCCCGTTGGATGTCATGGCACGACGCTACCGCCCGGCGCCGACACCGCGCCGGGGGGTGCGGACGGAGGGGGGCGGGGGAAGGGGGACAAACGAAAGGGGGGCCGGCCTCGCGGCCGGACCCCCTCACGGTTACCCCTCCCTCGTCGGACTTCCCGATCCCCCCGGATCCCCTCCCGAAAGTCCCGACGCACCATACGACCCGCGATCCGCGCGCAGGGTTGCACCGGAAAGCGGAACTTTACCTTTCCATTACCCAAGGGGTCCCCGGAGGCGGTCCGAGGTGCCACCGAATCACCGCACAAGTAGCGTTTTGGGCATGAGCGAATCTTCCTTCCAGGACGACGTGCTGGGCGAACTCGGCGACGACAGGCTTCAGGAGATCGCCGGGCTGCTCGGCACGGACGTCGGCGGCGCCCGCGAGACCGTCGCCGAGACCGTCGGCGCCATGACGGGCGACCTCCGGCAGAAGGCCGGAGCCGATGACGACGACGGCGTGGAGGTGCGCCAGGCCTTCGCGGAGGTGGCGGAACCGCCCCTACAGGGCGTGGCCACGCTCGGCGGCGGCATGGGCGGCCTGCTGAGCGGCGGGATGATGGCCGGGGTGCTCGCCAAGGTGAGCAAGCCCGTGGCCAACGCCGTGTCGAAGAAGACCGGCATCCCCGCCCCCACCATCAGCCGGGTCATCGAGATGCTGATCCCGGTGCTGCTGGCCGTCCTCGCCAAGCGCGCGTCCGCCGGCAGGGGCGCGGGCGGGGCCACGGCCGGGGGCGCCCCGGCGGGCG
>NZ_JANFAK020000156.1 GCF_024721315.2 Streptomyces sp. Isolate_45 | reverse complement strand
TGGGGCGAGGCCGGGCGGCACGGGCCCGGCGCGCTCGGCGTCCCGTACGGCGCCGGGGTGCGGGAGACGGCCCTGGCCCTGCTGACCGGCGGACGGCGGGCCCGGCTGCGGGAGCTGACCGAGGTGGCCGACCTGTACGCGCTGGACGGGGCCTGGCAGCACCCCTCGCCGTGGCGGGAGCGTCCGGTACCGGTGTCCCGGCTGCTGGCGGACGTGTACGAGCGGGTCGCGGTGGAGGCGTACCGGCGGGCGACGGCCACCCACGAGCCGGACGGCGCGGACCGCGTCCAGCGGGCGCTGGAACGACTGTCGGGTGCGGCGGAGCTGACGGTGACCGGCAAGCGGCTGGTGGAGGAGCTGCACTGGGAGTTGAAGGCGGTCGACGCGTGAGCTCCCCCGCCGCCCCGGCACCCTCCGGAGCCGCACCCCCCGAAGCCGCCGCCCCGTCCCGCGCCCCCGGTCCGCCGGCGCTCGCGGCGCAGCTGCGGCTGCTGGGCGTACGCCCCCGCATGCGGCTGCTGGTGCACGCGGCGCTGGGCGGTACCGGGCTGCGCGCCGGGACGCTGCGCGACGCCCTGACCGGGCTCCTCGGACCGCACGGCATCCTGGTGGTACCGGCGTTCACCCCGGAGAACTCGCTGACCTCGGGCGCACACCGGGCGCGCGTGGCGGGGCTGGACGAGTCGGGGGTGCGGGCCTTCCGGGCGCGGATGCCCGCCTTCGACCCCGACCGTACGCCGAGCCAGGGCATGGGCGCCTTCGCCGAGGCCGTCCGTACCGCGCCGGGCGCCGCGCGCAGCGACCACCCGCAGACCTCCTTCGCCGCACTCGGAGCGGGCGCGCGCGAGGTCTGTTCCGGGCACCGGCTCGAAAACCACCTCGGCGAGGAGTCGCCGCTGGGAAAGCTGTGCTGGGAGGGAGGTCAGGTACTGATGATCAATGTGGGCTTTTCCGCCTGCACCGCCTTCCACCTCGCGGAGTACCGAATTCCGAAGCCCCCCTTGCGCATGTACGACTGTGTGGTGAAGGTGAACCTTCCGGGGGGAAGCGGTGGTCAGCAGGGGGGAGAGTGGACCGCCTTCGAGGACGTCGCGCTGGACGACAGTGATTTCGCCGCGATCGGCAGCGCATTCCCGGATTCCCGGGTGCGCAGGGGGCGGGTGGGAGGGGCTCCGGCCATGCTCTTCTCCATTCCGGATGCCGTCGATCACGCAATGGACTGGATGACCGAAAACAGACGCTGATTGACTGAACGATGAGGGGATGTGGCGAAGCAGCTCCGGAATGATGTTTCTTCGCTCGCATCTTCGGGACGGGGGTCGTGTGCCCGCATCAGTGCAGCCGTATTTTTTTCTCAGTTATGCGCATACACCGAGGTTCGGGGCCGGCGGCCCCGATCCCGACATGTGGGTCGAGCGGCTCTTCCGCGATCTCTGCAGCCACGTCATGGCACTGACAGATCTGCCCGCCGGATCCGACGCCGGCTTCATGGACCGGGAGATACGCAGCGGGGAGGGCTGGTCGGAACGGCTCGGGGCGGCGCTCGCCACCTGCCGGGTCTTCGTCCCCCTGTTCTCGCCGCGCTACTTCGCCAGCGAGATGTGCGGGAAGGAGTGGTTCGCCTTCGCGCAGCGCGCCATCCAGCACGGCGCGGTCAGCAACGAGCGGGCCGAGGCCATCGTGCCCGCCCTGTGGGTGCCCGTACCTCCCTCGCAACTTCCGGGCCCGGCCGAGCGGTTGCAGTTCAACCACAACACCTTCGGCGAGCGCTACGTCACCGACGGGCTGTACGGGCTGATCAAGCTGCGCGGGTACGCGGAACAGTACGAGCGGGCCGTCTACGAGCTGGCCAAACGCATCGTCCGGGTGGCCGAGACCGTCCGCCTCGACCCCGTCCGCCCCCTGGACTACCGGGTGGTGCCCAGCGCCTTCGGTCCCACCGGGAGCCCGGCCCGCACGCTGCACGTGACCGTGGCCGCCGCGTCCCGGCACGACCTGCCCGACGGCCGCAGCCCCGAGTACTACGGGGAGAGCGCGCTGGACTGGAACCCGTACCACCCGGTCTCGCAGCGGCCCATCGCCTACGTGGCCGAGGACCTGGTCAAGAACCTCAACTACCGCACCACCATGTCGTCCTTCGACGACGAGGCCGGTCACTTCGACAGCAAGCAGCCGCCGACCCGGCCGGAGATCCTCATCGTCGACCGCTGGGCGCTGGAGGACGAACACCGCCGGCGGCGCCTGGCCGCCTTCGACCAGGAGTCCCGGCCGTGGATCAACGTGGTCGTGCCCTGGAACCGCTACGACCACCAGGGCCGGGCCAAGGAGGCCGAGCTGGCCCGGCGGCTGGAGGAGACCCTGCCCGTCAAGATGGGCCAGGGTCGGGCCGCCTGCCGGGCCGCCGCGAACGGGGTGGCCAACATCGAGACCCTCGGCCAGATCCTGCCGCAGGTGGTCGAGGCCGCCGCCCAGCAGTTCCTCAGACACGCGCAGGTGTACCTCCCGGCCGGGAGCACCCCCACCGAACGCCCCCGACTGCTGGGGCCGATGGGGATGGACGGCCCGCCCTTGCCGCCGCCCGCCCCCTTCCCGCCCGACGCCCACGGGCGGCCCGGGGGACGGCACGGACACGAAGGACGCGCAGGACACGACGACCCACACGACACCGACCGGGGGGACGCGGATGACAGCGAGTCGTGACAACCGAGACGGACGCATCGTCACCTTCTATTCGTACAAGGGCGGCACCGGCCGGACCATGGCGCTGGCGAACACCGCCTGGATCCTCGCCGCGAACGGCAAGCGGGTGCTCGCCGTGGACTGGGACCTGGAGGCCCCCGGCCTGCACCGCTTCTTCCACCCCTTCCTGGACCCCTCCACGCTCGGGGCCACCACCGGGGTCATCGACCTGATCAGCGAGTACGCGTGGGCCGCCACCAGCCCGGTGCAGCGCCCCGACGACTGGCACAAGGACTACGCCCGCATCCAGCCGCACGCCGTCTCCCTCACCCCGGAGAACCTGGGTTGGGAGTTCCCGGAGGGCGGCACCCTCGACTTCGTCTCGGCGGGGCGGCAGAACCGCGAGTACTCGGCGACCGTGTCCACCTTCGACTGGGACAACTTCTACGACCGGCTCGGCGGCGGCCTCTTCTTCGACGCGTTACGCGCGGACATGAAGCGGAACTACGACTACGTCCTGATCGACAGCCGCACCGGCCTGTCCGACATCGCCGACATCTGCACCGTCCACCTCCCCGACGTGCTGGTCGACTGCTTCACCCTCTCCGACCAGTCCATCGACGGCGCCGCCTCCGTCGCCCGGCAGATCGACGAGCGCTTCAACGACCGGGGCATCAAGATCTACCCGGTGCCGATGCGCATCGACGAGGGCGAGAAGGAGAAGGCCGACGCGGGCCGCGCCCTGGCCCGGATCAAGTTCGACCGCTTCCCGAACGGCCTCCTCGGCGACGAACTCACCTCGTACTGGGGCGCGGTGGAGATCCCCTACCGCCCCTACTACGCCTACGAGGAGACCCTGGCGACCTTCGGCGACGAGGCCGGGCTCACCAACTCCCTGCTCTCCGCCTTCGAGCGGCTCACCACGGTGGTCACCGGGGGCGAGATCACCTCCATGCCGGCCATCGGCGAGGAGGTCCGGCTGCGGATCAGGGACGCCTTCACCCGGCGGCGTCCCGCCCTGCCCGCCGACCTCTTCCTGTCCTACGTCGCCGAGAACCGGATGTGGGCCGACTGGATCGAGTCCGTGCTCACCCGGGCCGGTTTCCGGGTCGTCCCCCGGGACGTGTCCGCCGAGCGGGCCCCGGCGCCCGTCGCGGCCGGCTCCGGCGACACCTTGGGCGGGACGGGCATCGGCGTCGACACGGCGGCCCGGACCGTGGTGCTGCTCTCCAGCGCGTACCTCAAGTCGGCGCGGGCCGTCGACGTGTGGAACCGGGCCGCCGCCGAGGACCCGACGGGAGGCCGGCGGCAGCTGGTGCCGCTGCGGGTGGGCGACGTGCGCCTCGCGACGCCGTACATCGACCGCAACCCCGTGGACCTGTTCCGGCTCGACGAGGTGCACGCGGCGACCGCCCTGCTGCGGGCCGTGGAGCGGCCGATGGCGCTGCCGGACGGCGTCGCCGGCGCCTCCCACCCGGGCCCCCGCTTCCCGGGGACCGTCCCGAAGATCTGGAACGCGCCGCCCCGCAACCCCGGCTTCACCGGCCGCAGCATCGTGCTGGAGCGGATGCGCGACCAGCTCGGCGGCGGCATGGCCGTGGTGCTGCCGCAGCCGCAGACGCTGTACGGGCTCGGCGGCGTCGGCAAGACGCAGGTGGCGTTGGAGTACGTCCACCGGTTCATGGCCGACTACGACCTGGTGTGGTGGATCTCCTCGGAGCAGACCGACGACGTGGTCGCGGCCCTCGCGGAGCTGGCCGTACGGCTCGGCGCGCAGACCGGCGAGGACATGTCGGCGGCGTCCCAGGAGGCGATCGACCTGCTGCGGCGCGGCGTGCCGTCGGCGCGCTGGCTGCTGGTCTTCGACAACGCGGACGATCCCGAGACGCTCAAGCGGTTCTTCCCGCCGGGCGGTCCGGGGCACGTCCTGGTGACCTCCCGCAACCAGTCCTGGTCGCAGTACGGGGACGCGCTGCCGGTGGACGTGTTCCTGCGGGAGGAGTCCATCGAGCACCTCCAGCGCCGGGCCCCGGGCCTGTCCAAGGACGACGCCGAACAGGTGGCCGTCGCGGTCGGCGACCTGCCGCTGGCCGTCGAGCAGGCGGGCGCCTGGATCGCGGAGACCGCGACGCCGGTGTCCGCGTACCTGGAGCAGCTGGCCCAGCAGGCGGCCCGCGTGCTCGGGCTGAACCAGCCGCCCGGCTACCCGGAGCCGGTGGCCGCGACCTGGAACGTGTCGATCGAGCGGCTCCAGTCCCGCTCCCCCGCCGCGGTGCGGCTGTTGCAGCTGTGCGCCTTCTTCGCGCCGGAGCCGATCTCGGCGAACCTGCTGTACAGCAAGGAGATGATCGACGCGCTCAAGCCGTACGACGCCTCGCTCCAGGAGAAGCTGGTGCTCGGCCGGGTGATCCGGGAGATCGGCCGGTTCGCGATGGCCAAGGTCGACCAGGTGAGCAACAGCATCCAGGTGCACCGTCTCGTACAGGCCGTGATCCGGGCGCAGTTGACGGAGGAGGAGCAGCGGGAGGCGCGGCACGCGGTGCACCGGATCCTGGCGGGTGCCCGGCCCGACGACGACGAGCCGATAGACAATCCGGAGACGTGGCCGCGGTTCAACACCATCTGGCCGCACCTGAGCCCGTCGGAGGCCCGGTTCTGCAAGGAGCCGGAGACGCGCAGGCTGCTGATCGATCGGGTCCGGTACCTGTGGAAGCGCGGTGACTTCAAGGCCGCGTACGCGCTGGGCGAGGAGCTGCGCGACACCTGGAAGGAGACCCTGGGCAACGACGACCTCCAGTACCTGTACCTGCGCTTCCACCTGTCGAACATCCTTCGGTCGCAGGGTCGTTTCGTGGAGGCGAAGGATCTCGACGAGGTGACGCTGGAGCGGCAGCGGACGGCGCTGGGCCCCTCGCACCCGCACACGTACATGACGACCAGCGGCCTGGCGATGGACCTGGGCGCGCTCGGCCGGTACGGGGAGGCGATGGAGCTGGCGACGGCGGCGCACGAGGGGTTCGGGCAGATCTTCCACGAGGCGCACCCGCGCACCCTGGCGGCCGCGAACAACCTGGCGCTGAACCTGCGCATGGTCGGGCAGTACGCGCGGGCCCGGGAGATCGACCAGGAGGTCTTCGACCGGCGCACCGAGGTGCTGGGCACCGACCACCCGTACACCCTGTCCTCGGCGCAGAACCTGGCCCGGGACCTGCGCGAGGTGGGCCGGTACGAGGACTCGGTGCAGTTGCTGGGCCGGACGTACGAGATCTACAAGCGGCAGCTGGGCCGGGCCTTCCCGGGGACGCTGTCGGCGGCGAAGAACCTGGCGGTGTCGCTGCGGCGGGCGGGCGAGCTGGAGGACGCGCTGCGGCTGACGACCGCGACCCGGGCCCGGTACCGGGCCAAGTACACCTCGGTCAACCCGGACCTGCTGGCCTGCGAGCTGAACCTGGCCGCCGACCTGTTCGCGACGGGGGACCCGGGCGCCGCCCGCGACCTGGCGCAGGAGGTGGTGGACGAGTACATGAAGGTGCCGGGCGAGCGGCACCCGTACACCCTGGCCGCGGCCAACAACCTGGCGGTCTTCCACTGGGGCACGGGAGCCGCGGAGACGGCGGTGTCGATGCTGCGGCTGACGATCCGGCACATGCGCGACGTGCTGGGCGACAACCACCCGCACACCATCTTCGCCCACCTCAACCTGGCGAACGCGCGGGCGGACCTCGGTGACCCGGAGGGCGCCCTGGAGTTGGAGCGGCTCTCGGTGCTGCGGCTGCGCGAGGCCCTGGGGGCGCACCATCCGGAGACGTTGGCGAGCGCGTCGAACATGGCGGTGAGCCTGGACATGATGGGCCGCAAGGAGGAGGCGGCCCGGGTACGGGCGGAGGCGGTGGCCGAGCTGACCCGGCTGCTCGGGGAGGACCACGGTCTGACCCGGTACGCCCGTGACGAGCGGAGGGTCCACCGGGACCTGGAGCCGCTCGCCGTGTGATCCGAGGGCGGGGGGGGGGGGGTTGGGGGTGGGGGGGGGGGGGGGGGGGGGGGGGGGGGGGGGGGCGGCGGGGGGGGGCCCCCCCCCCCCCCCCCCCCCCCCCCCCCCCGCCGCCCGCCACCCGACAGCAGGGGGGCGCTGTGACCGACAGCATGACCTTTCGCAACGAGGACCTGCCGGCCCTCTTCCACCACACCGATCAGGCGGCGATCTCCCGACAGCGGGAGTCCGTGAAGGCCACGCGCGCGCAATTGGTGCTGCTGGTCGCGGCCGCGGGGGCCGCCGCACTGCCGTCCGGGCCCGCCGCGGGTCCGTTGCACCTGTTCGGGGCGCTGAGCACGCTGGCGTACGCGGGGGTGCTGGCCGTGGGCGTACGCGCGACGCGGCGGCGGGCCCGGCCGCAGTGGCAGCTGAACCGCAGCGCGGCCGAGTTCATCAAGTCGTTGGCCTGGCGGTACGCCGTGCACGGGGCGCCGTTCGGCAAGGGGACCGAGGGGGTGGAGGCCGCGTACCGCACGCGACTGGAGGCGGGTCTGGCCGAGCTGCGCAAGATGGGTTGGCAGGATCCGCGGGCCTCGGGTCCGGTGCCGGAGGGCGGTGAGATCACGGGGGCGATGCAGCGGCTGCGCGGGATGGACTACCGGGTCCGTCGGGAGACGTACGTACGGGACCGGTTGATCGAGCAGCGCACCTGGTACCGGCGCAGGACGGAGGTGTCGCGGCGGGCGACCCGGGTGTGGTCGTGGACGATCGTGCTGCTGACCTGTCTCGCCCTGTTGTTCGCGCTGTTCGGGGCGCTGGGCTCGGGTCCGGGGCCGCGGCTGACGGCGTTGCTGAGTGCGGCGGCGGCGGCCGGGATCGCCTGGAACGAGGTGCGGCGCCACCATCCGCTGATCGAGGCGCACACCCTGATCGAGCAGGACCTGTCGGCGATGATGGTCGTGATGCAGACGACGATCACCGAGGCGCAGTGGCCGTCCAGCGTGTACGAGACGGAGCGGTACGTGTCCCCGCAGCACACCGACTGGTTGGCGCGGCACAGCAGTTGAGGCGGAGCGGCGGTCGAGGCGGAACCCGGGGCGGGGCGCGGCTCAGTTCCGGGCCACGCCCTCCCGCCAGATGACGGTGACGGGTTTGCCGAGGGCCCGGGCGTAGGCGACGATCTCGGCGGTGCCGCCGTGCCCGCGGGCGGGCAGGCCGTCCCAGACGGCCACGAGTCGGTCGCAGGAGTCGGCGATCCAGGTGCCGGCGGCGTAGTAGGCCTCGTCCGTGGAGCGGGGGAAGGCCATCCGGACCTCCTGGGTGGCGCGCAGGCGCAGGCGCCGGTAGCCGGCGAGGGCGTCCGCGTCGTCGAAGGTCTCCTCGTAGTCGCCGCTGGGGATCACGACGGTGAGGTCGGCTCCGCGTTCCAGGGCGATTTCGGCGAAGAGCTGGTCGGCTCCGTCGGCGAGGCTGGAGAGCGCCTCCAGGGGCCCCTCGTGCTCCGCCAGTACCGCTCGCAGACCTTCCCTGACGTGTCCTAGCGCCTCGGTCGGGATCGTCCGGTGTCCGGTCACGCCGATGCGCTTCATGTGGAAACCTGCATGCGGCAAACCTGCCTCCCCCAAGGACACGGGCACCTGGACATCCTCCCAGAAGGCGGGAGGACGTCCAGGGGCGCGATGGGGGCGCGTGGGTCAGTAGACGCTGACCCCGTAGGCGTTCAGGGCTTCCACGACGGGCTGGAAGTAGGTGGTTCCGCCCGAGGAGCAGTTGCCGCTGCCACCGGAGGTGAGGCCGACGGCGCGGGTGCCGGAGTAGAGCGGGCCGCCGCTGTCGCCGGGTTCGGCGCAGACGTTGGTCTTGATCATGCCGTAGACCACGTCGCCGCCGCCGTAGTTCACGGTGGCGTTGAGGCCGGTGACCCGGCCGCTGTGGATGCCGGTGGTGGAGCCGCGCCGGGTGACGGACAGGTTGACGGTGGCGTTGATCGCGCTGGTGATGTCCTGGCTGCCGACGGTGCCGGGCGGGACGGGCGAGTTGCTCGCGTACTTGATCAGGCCGTAGTCGTTGGTCGGGAAGCTGGACCCGGTGGTGGAACCGAGCACGTTGGTCTTGGCGGAGTTGGTCCACCAGGTGCCGGCGCCGTCGGTGCAGTGACCGGCGGTGAGGGCGTAGTAGTTGCTGCCGCTGCGCACGTTGAAGCCGAGCGAGCAGCGCCAGCTGGAGGCGTAGATGGCGTCGCCGCCGGAGGCGAGCTTGGTCAGCTTGCCGGGGGTGCGTTCGATGCGCAGGGCGCGGGCGTCGGCTCCGGCATCGCGGCGGAGTCTGGCCAGGTCGGCGGCGCTGACGGTGGAGTCGGCGGTGACCACGAGGGTGCCGGTGGCGGCGTCGGTGTGCCAGGCGGTGCCCGCCACGTCGGCCCGTAGGACGGAGGCCTCGGCGGCGGCGAGCCGGGCGGCGCTGAAGCCGTTGTCGGTGGGTTCGGGTGCGGCGGCGCTGGCGGCCGTGGGGGCGGCGAGTGCGGCGACGGCGGCCAGGCCGGTGGCCGCCGCGAGCAGCCTGACACGGGTGATGCGGTTGATCCTCACTGCACGTCCTCCCGGAAGGGGGTCGGGGGCCCGGCGGTCGTGGGGGTGCCGGAGCCCGTGAGCGGCGGTGGGGGGCAGGGCGTGCGGGTGGGGTTCCACCCCGCACACTTTCGCCGTGCCCCTGACAAGTCCGCCGAATGACGCTGACGGGAGTGTCACGGCGTCAGATACCGGCGACAAGGGCGTCTTTCAGCCTCCGCTCCCCCGCCGCGACCGCGAAGGGCAGGGTGTTGCCCGGGGGCGGGAAGGGACAGACGAAGTGATCGGCGAAGGCGCGGGGCGGGAGCAGGGCCCGGTTGAGGTCGACGGTGACGCTCCCCTCGGCGGCCGGGGTCCCGGGCCGCAGGAACCGGAAGCGGTAGCCGGAACGGCCGCCGGTGGTGTCCCCGAAAACGGCCCGGAGGCTGCCGTCCTCGCCGTCCACGGCCACCTGGAGGGAGTACGGGCTCCCCCGGTACGAGAAGCTCGGCTCGCCCCCGAGTCCGAGGCCGCGCTCGCGCCCGTCGACGTTCGCCACCTGGACCGTCCGGTCCTCGCCGTACGGTCGGAAGCGGCCGGGCAGCGCGAAATCGGGGTCGTAAGCGGTGGCCTCGATCCCGGGGAAGGCCCGCCGGGCGGGCGCGGCGGGGTCGTAGACGCGCAGCGCCCACTCCCCCTCCCGGCGGATCACGACGAGCCGGAGGTCCCCGGCGGAGACCCGGGAGTCCGCGGGCCGGCCCCGGTCGGCGGCGAGGACGGCCTCCCCGACGAAGGGCTCGCCGTCGAGCGTGAGGCCGTCCTCGGCGGCGGCGCCCAGCCGAACGCCGCCGTCGGTTGCGCGCCAGCGGCCCGGAACGGCCGGAATTCGACCTTCCGGGTGCCCGGTCCCCGCCTCGGAGAGCCAGTGGGTACCGGTCGGCGTCAGGGGTCCGTAGGGCCCGGAAACGGTGGCCGTCCGGTGCTCGTGCCACTCCCGCCGGGCCGTGGCGGCGTCATCGTCACTCATGGCGCTCAACCCTTCCACGCGCGCCCCGGCGGGAATCCCCCGCTACGCCGTCCGGGTCCGGGGGAACTGACGCCGCCTCAGGAAGGTGCCGATCCGGCGCCGCCGCGCCCGCGGATGGTCAGCAGTCGCACCCGCAGCAGTTGCAGTCGCAGCACCCGCCACCGTCACCACCGCCGCTCCCGCCGCCCGAGCCGCCCGTGGGCGAGGAGTTCGGCCGGCAGCAGTCACAGCATTCGCAGGCGTCGCACCACGGGTCACGCTTCTTCCGCGACCACGGCCCCTCGTGCTCGGTGCAGCAGATCCGGCAGGTGCAGAAGAGCCCGATGGCCACGGCGCAGCCCGCCAACAGCCCCCGGCGCGGCTTCTGCCCGGAGGGGCCGCCGTGACCACCGCCGCCACCGTGACCGCCACCGCCGCCCGGCCCCCACGGGCCGCCGGGGCCCATCGGCGGCGGCCCGGCCGGCCCGCCGGGGGCGGGCTGCTGCCCGTACGGGTTGCCCCCCGCGCCGCCGTACGGACCACCCTGGCCGTACGGGCCACCCGCGTAGGGCCCGCCCTGGCCGTACGGGCCGCCCTGGGGCTGCCCGGGGCCGGGGCCCGCGGCGTTCGCCACGCCGTGCCGACAGGTGCCGGTCCCGAAGGCCCGGTCCACCGAGGTGCGCAGTTCGTGCACCAGCAACCGGTGCGCGAGCCCCGAGTCGGCGAACTCGACCTCGTCCAGCGACAGCCGTATCCCGTGCAGCGCGTCGTCGCACAGTCGGCGGGCCTCGGCCAGGGAGGTCCCGGTCGCGGTGAGCGGGTTCCAGGCGCCCGCCGCGGCGTCGGCGGTCTGATCCTCGACGGCGTCCAGCAGGTGCGCGAGCCGCCCGAAGTACCGGCCGGCCTCGGCGAGCGCGGAACCGTTGCCTGGCCGCCCCGCGAGGATGGCGGTATGCGCGAACGCGGCCGCCGTCGCGGTCTCCGTCGGCTCGGTCACCAGCAGCACGGAGGTGCCGAGCCCGGCCAGGGTCTCGATGCCGCCCTGCCGGTCCACCGCGTCGACGAGGACCGCCGTGTCGAAGCCGAGCGAGGCGCCGGTGCGGGCACCGGCCCGGTCCCAGCCCCGGGCCACCTTGCGCGCGGCGGCGGCGATCGGGGCGCGGGCCAACAGCCCGTCCCGGTCGGCCACGTGGTCGCGTACCTTCGCGGACGCCAGTACGAGGGAGACGGCGGCCGCGAGCCTGGCCCCCTCGCCGTTCGCGACAGGAGCGGTCCGCATGCCGCGCAGCGGGCAGGGGCCCGCCGTACGCCGGGCGCCGGGCAGCGGACCCGACTGAGCCTCCGTCAGAACGGAGACGAGCAGCCCGTCGTAGTTGGTGACGATGCGTGCGAACTGTCCGTGGTCACCACGAAGTGCCAGACAGAGCCCACAAAGATGGGCCATCCACTCCGTTTTGAACCGCTCGCCGAGCCGGTGCGTGCAAGGTCTGACAATGCCGAACAATCCGCTTCCCCCGTGTGTGATCCGCACTCTTCCCGGGCATCGTATCCAGCCAGGTCGTTCACCCGTACGCCCCAAGGGCTCACCCGGACGGCGGCGGCGGTCGTATTTTCACTCAGACAGCAGCGGCAGCCACCCGGAATCCTTGACCGTGCAACGGATGTTCTGCACCAGTCCCGTCACGAAACCCCTGCGCGGCGACTATCCACTTGGCGCGTTGTCAGCATCATGGACGACCATAGGGGCAACGGGGAAGAAGACAGACTGGCCACGGTGAAAGGAGGCGTCCATGGGTTCGGTACGCAAGGCGAGTGCCTGGTTGGGTCTCGTGGAGGACAGCGACGACGAGCGGTACTACGACGACGACTACGCGGAGGCGGTGGAGCGCCAGCAGGGCTCGGTCTCCGGCCCCGGCGACCAGTGGGTCACCGATCCCCGTGTGAAGGTCGCCTCGGAGTCGGCCGTCGAGCAGGGCCGGCGCATCGCGACCGTCACTCCGGACGGCTTCCGTGACGCCCGCGGCATCGGCGAGCTGTTCCGCGAGGGCGTCCCGGTCATCGTGAACCTGTCGTCGATGGACCCGGGCGACGCGAAGCGGGTCGTCGACTTCGCGGCCGGCCTGACCTTCGGCCTGCGCGGTTCGATCGAGCGGGTGGCGACCAGGGTCTTCCTCCTGACCCCGGCCGACACCCAGATCGTCAACGGTGAGGCGGGCGGCCGCTCGCGCGACTTCTTCAACCAGAGCTGAGCGGGGCCCTCACCGGAAGGCGTCGAGCCCGGTGAGCGCCTTGCCCAGCACCAGCTGGTGCATCTCCACGGTGCCCTCGTAGGTGAGCACCGATTCGAGGTTGGTGGCGTGCCGCATCACGGGATATTCGAGCGAGATCCCGTTGGCACCCAGGATGGTCCGCGCGGTCCGACAGATTTCGATGGCCTCGCGGACGTTGTTGAGCTTGCCGAAGCTGATCTGCTCCGGCCGTAGCGTGCCCGCGTCCATGCGCCGCCCCAGGTGGTGGGCGAGCAGGATGCCCTTGTGGAGTTCCAGTGCCATGTCCGCGAGCTTGGCCTGCGTGAGCTGGAACCCGCCGATCGGCCTGCCGAACTGCTCCCGCGTCCTCGCGTAGTCGAGCGCGGACTCGAAGCTGGCGCGCGCCGCGCCCATGGAGCCCCAGACGATCCCGTACCGCGCGTGGCTGAGGCAGCCCAGCGGCCCCTTGAGGCCGGTGACGCCCGGGAGCACCGCGTCCGCCGGCAGCCGTACGTCGTCCATGACGAGTTCGCTGGTCACCGAGGCGCGCAGCGACCACTTGTGCTTGATCTCCGGCGCCGAGAACCCGGCCGCGTCCGTGGGTACGGCGAACCCGCGGATCCCCTCGTCGGTCTGCGCCCAGACCACGGCGACGGAGGCGACCGAACCGTTGGTGATCCACATCTTGCGACCGTTCAGCACCCAGTCGGCCCCGTCCCGCTTCGCGTACGTCCGCATGGCCGCGGGGTCGGAGCCCACGTCGGGTTCGGTCAGCCCGAAGCAGCCGATCAGCTCGCCGGCCGCCATGCCGGGCAGCCAGCGCTGCTTCTGTTCCTCGGAGCCGTACTTCCAGATCGCGTACATGGCCAGTGAGCCCTGTACGGAGACCAGCGAGCGGATCCCGGAGTCGGCGGCCTCCAGCTCCAGGCAGGCCAGGCCGTACTGGACGGCGCTGGCGCCTGCGCACCCGTACCCCTCCAGGGACATGCCGAGGGCGCCGATGGAACCGAGTTCGCGGGCCAGCTCGCGGATGCCGGGGAGCTCGCCGTCCTCGTACCACTGCGCGATGTGCGGCAGGACACGGTCGGCGGCCCAGGATCGGACGGTGTCGCGGACTGCGAGGTCCTCGGGGCCGAGCAGTTCGTCGAGGCCGAGCGGATCGGTGGGGGCGAAGGGGGTCCTCGGCACTGAGGACGCAGACGAGGCGGACAAGAGGGGCCTCCCGGCAGGCACGTGGGCGAAACCTAGCAGTGCAAGTTTGTCGCCGGGCGGGCCCCGGGTCCACCCCCGGCTTCCGGGGCGTGCCGTCAGGCGGTGCGGCCGGGCCGCCCGCCGACGGCCGGGTCGCACTCGGACTTGGCCGGACCGGGGATCCGCGCCCCGGCGGACGCGTTCGGGGCCGTCGACTGCGCGGGCAGACGTACGGACCGCTCCGCTCCGGTCTCGGCTTCGCCGACCGGCTCGGTGTTGTCCATGGCGCGCGGCAGCTTCAGCGCCATGACGGCGCCCGCCAGCAGCAGGGCGGCGCTGACGACGAGGGTGACGTGCAGTCCGTGCACGAAGGACTGCCGGGCCGCGGCGTACAGGGCCTCCCCCGCCGGGCCGCCGAGCCGGGCGGCGATCTGATAGGCCTCGCCGAGGGAGTGCGCCGCTCCCGTCGAGTCGGCGGCGGAGACGCCGGGGACCTGGTGGAGGCCGGGCGCGTAGGCGGCGTTCATCACGCTGCCGAGCAGGGCGATGCCCATGCCCGCGCCGAGCTGGTACGAGGTCTCGCCTATGGAGGCCGCGCCGCCGGCGGTGGCCGACGGGGCCTCGCTCAGCATGGACTCGTAGGCGGCGAACAGGGTGGTCTGGAGGCCGAAGCCGAGCAGGACGAAGCCGACGGTCAGCAGCACGGGCCGGTCCTGCTGGCCCATGAAGGTCAGCAGCAGGACCGCGGCGGCGGTGAGCAGGAAGCCCAGCGAGACCATCGTGCGGGGGCCGACCCGCTGGAGGGTGTACGAGCCGGTGGCGCCCGCGGCCATGGCGGCGAAGGTGAGCGGCAGCAGCCGCAGGCCGGTCTCCAGCGGGCTCAGGTGCAGCACCAGCTGGAGGTACTGGACGGCGATCAGTTCGAGGCCGACCAGGGCCAGCATGGCCAGCACGATGCAGCCGACGGAGGTGGAGAACGCGGCCCGGGAGAACATCCGCATGTCGATCAGCGGGTGCTCGCGCCGCTTCTGCCGGCGCACGAAGAGGATGAGCAGGGCCACGCCGACGGCCAGCGGGACCAGTGCCCCGGGGTCGGTGAGGTGCCGTTCGGCGCCGATCCGTTTGATGCCGAGCACCGAGCCGAGCACGCCGGCGGCGGCCATCAGCGCGCCGAGTACGTCCCAGGGGCCGTCGGAGGAGCCCTTGGACTCGGGCAGCAGCCAGCGGCCGAGCGGCAGGATCAGCGCCATCAGCGGAATGTTGATGAGGAAGACGGAGCCCCACCAGAAGTGCTGGACGAGGAAGCCGCCGAGGACGGGCCCGCCGGCCGCGCCGATCGCCGCGACGGCGGTCCAGATGCCGATGGCCAACGCCCGCTCGCGCCGGTCGGGGAAGACCTGACGCAGGATCGACAGCGTGGCCGGCATGATCATCGCGCCGCCGATGCCGAGCAGGGCGCGCGCGGCGATCAGGACCTGGGCGTTGTCGGCGAAGGCCGCGATGGCGGAGGCGACGCCGAAGAGCGCGTAGCCGAGGAGCAGGATCCGGCGGCGGCCGACGCGGTCACCGAGGGTGCCGAAGAGGATCAGGAGCGCCGCGCAGACCAGGGGGTAGGCGTCGACGATCCACAGGAGCTCGATCGCGCCGGGACGCAGGTCCTCGGTGACGGCGGGGACCGCCACGTGCAGGATCGTCGCGTCGAGCGCGACGAGCACGAGGCTGACGCACAGGACCGCGAGGACCAACCAGCGGTTCGCCCCGCCGGAAACCGCGCTGAGCCGCTGCCGGAAGGAAGGGGTCCTGTCGCCGGTCATGTGCGTGCCCGACATGCATGTACCTCCCAGGTGATCCCTCACACTCGGCGGACCTGCGTCGTCGGCCCGCCGCGGGTGGTGCGCTTGCGGCGTCCAACGGGGTCCGGCATCGACACGCGAGTGAACGGTCAGCGTACGCGAGTTCGCGTGTCCGACACGTGGTCAAGCTCTCACCGCGGCGACGCCCGCCCTGTGGTGTGCGCCACTAGGGCCTGACGTGGGGCCGCCCTGGGGGCCGCCCCCTTCCCTCCGGGTACACGCCTGTTCACATTCCGTGGTTCCGGCCCGCGGGTGCGGCCGGGCGGCGACGGCGCCGGGAGCCGGGCCCGCGAGACTGTCCGTGTGAACGACACGCCCGTGACCCCCGAGAACGATGTGACCGACGCGCCCGCGAGGTTCCCCCGGCTGCGGCGGGCCGCCCCCGCCCTGGCCGCCTTCGCGGCCGTCCGCCTACTCGGCCTCGCCGTCCTCGCGGGCTGGGGGGCGGTGGCCGGCAGCAGTCCCCACACCCTGCTCTCGGCCCGCTGGGATTCGCTCTGGTACGCCCGGATCGCCGCCGAGGGGTACGGGTACGAGGTGGTCCTGCCGAGCGGGGCGGTCCATTCCAACCTGGCGTTCTTCCCGCTCCTGCCGTGGCTGGAGCGGCTGGTGGCGGCGGTCTCGGGGCTCTCGTACGGGTCGGCGGGGTTGGTCGTCTCGGTGGTGGCGGGGTTCGCCGCCGCCTGGGGGATCTTCGCGGTGGCCGACCTGTTCCTCGGGCGCGCGGCCGGGGTCCTCGCGGTGGCGCTCTGGGCGGCGCTGCCCGTCGGCGTCGTGCAGTCCATGGCGTACAGCGAGGCCCTGTTCACGGCGCTGGCCGCGTGGGCGCTGTACGGGGTGCTGCGCGGGCACTGGATCACGGCGGGCCTGCTCACGGCCGGCGCCGGGCTGACCCGCCCGGTCGGCGCCGCCGTCGTCGCCGCCCTCTGGGTGGGTGCCGCCCTGGCGTGGCGGCGCGGCGAAGGGTCCTGGCGGACGGCCGCCGGGGTGCTGCTGGCTCCGCTGGGGGCGGCCGGGTACGTGCTGTGGGTGGGGCAACGGACCGGCGGCGGGCTGCTGGGGTACCTGGACGTGCAGGCCGGTTGGGGCAACGGCTTCGACGGGGGTTGGGCCTTCGCCCGGTTCATCGGCGAGCGGCTCGCCTCCTCCGCCTTCCTCGCCGGCGTGGGACTGATCGCCGGGGTGCTGCTGGTGCTGTGGCTGTACCGGTCGTGCGTCCGGCAGCGGCAGCCCGCCGCGCTGCTCGTGTACTGCGGGATCGTCGTGGCGCTGGCGCTGTGCGCCTCGGGGTACTTCGGTTCCAAGCCCCGGCTGCTGCTGCCGGCGTTCCCGCTGCTGCTGCCGGTGGCCGCGGCCCTCGGCCGGTGGGGGACACGGCGGGCGGCGGCGGTGCCGGCCGTGCTGGCCGTGTGCTCGGCGGTGTACGGAGCCTTCTGGCTCAACGGCTCGGGACCTCCGTAGGACCGCCGCCGGACGGCCTCCGGGTCGCCCCGCAGGGGGTGATCACGGAACGGATCATTCCAATCCATGATTGGGCAAAGGAATTGACCAGCGGCAATAAGGGTCGGGTAAGTATGCAGATAATTACGCCGCCGGAGTCGCGGGAGTTGAATCCCGGGAGTTCCAACCGGGGCCACAATAACGGGAATTAAGTACTGCGTGAGACGCACTCCACATCACATGGTCATCACAAAGCCCGCGATTCGACCGGGCTGCCCTTCGACGCGCGGTAACGTCGATTGAGTGCGTACCGACCAATTGCTGACCCGTCTGGAGCCGGTGTTCGCCCGGCTGGACCGGGAACCAGAGCGACCGGCTCATCTGCAAACTCCGCGGATGAGCCGGCACCGCGTCGTGCTCCTCGCCTCGACCCTCGCGTTCTACCTCGCGATCGTCGTGGCGGTGCTGATGACGTCCTGGCTCGTCCGGCTGGACTGGCAGATCATGTTCTTCCGGCCCTACGAGCAGTGGCCGCAGCTGCACGCCTTCCTCGACTACCTCGTCGTACTCGGCCAGCGCGGGCCCACCGCGGTGATGGTCGCGGCCTGGCTGGGCTGGCGCTCCTGGCGCCAGCACACGCTGCGCCCGCTGATCACGCTCGGCGTGGCCCTGCTGCTGCTGAACATCACCGTCGGCGCCGTCAAGCTCGGCCTCGGCCGGCTCGGCCCCCACTACGCCACCCAGATCGGCTCCGCCGAGCTCTTCGCGGGCGGCGATATATTTCCTTCCGGCCACACCGCCAATGCCGTCGTGACCTGGGGAATCCTGGCCTACCTGGCTTCCACCACGGTCACCCGGCGGGTGCTGTCCATCGTCTCCGCGGTGGTCTCGCTGAGCGTCGGGGCCACCACCGTGTACCTCGGCACCCACTGGGTCTCCGACGTCCTGCTCGGCTGGACCGCCGGCCTCCTGATCATGCTGGCGCTCCCCTGGTTCGAGCCGCTCATCGCCCGCGCCGAGGCCTACGTCTTCGAGCTGCGCGAGATGCTCCGGCGCCGGCTGGAGGAGGGCCGGATCTCCGAGCCCGTCGCCGCAGCGCTCACCCCGCTGCTCTCCGCGGGCGGCAAGTGGCGGCCCCGGCGCGCCACCGGGTCCGGCGCCCCGGCCCCCGCGCCGGTCGC